>DASVYG010000078.1:0-8038 GCA_036392315.1 Gemmatimonadaceae bacterium | reverse complement strand
GCCATCACGTCGATCGCGTGATCGGTTGGAATATTCGCGTGGATGATGGCGTGACGCAGTCCTTTCTTGGGATTCTCGCGCATTGCCTGGTCGTAGGTGTCGACGACCCAATCGATGCCACGATCGCCGATCGAGTGCACGGCGACATGCATCCCCGCGTCGTGATACATGCGGATGAGCATGCGGATGGTGTCGGCGTTGGACGTGGGATAGCCGCGATTCCCCGCGTCCGTGCCGTGATAGTCCTTGCTCCAGTCGTCGTAGAGCCACGCCGTCCGGGCGCCGCCTGAGCCGTCGATGTAGAGCTTGACGCCGCCGGCGACGACATGATCGTCACCAGTATTCTCATATGGCCTCGTCATCGTGGCACGCTCGGCGATCACCCGCTTGGCGGCGTCGACCGAGCGTCCGCCCGTCCAGAGCGCGAAGACGCGGACGGGGAGCGCACCGCTCTGCTCCACCTTCTTGTAGATGTCCCACGTTTGCGACGAGATCCCGGGATCCTTGAGTCCCGTCATGCACTCGGCATTGAACGCTTTGGCGAAATCGCGAATGCCCGCCTCGGTCTCGGCGGCGGTGCGCGGCGGGATGAGTCGGCGCACGAGACCCATCGCGCCTTCTTTGAGCACGCCAGTCGGCGTGCCGTCGGGATTGCGGTCGATCGTGCCGCCCGGTGTGTCGCGCGTCTCCTTGGTGACGCCGGCGAGTCGGAGCGCGGCGCTGTTGGCGACTCCGTAGTGTCCTGTCGTCTGCGTGAGGAATACGGGATTGTCGGGTGCGACGGCGTCGATGTCTTTTGCGCTGATGAGACGGCGTTCGGCGAGTTTGCCTTCGTCCCAGCCGCGGCCTTGGATCCATGCACCTTTTGCGGTCGTGGCGACTTTGGAGCGGATCGCGGCGGCGACGTCGGCGATGCTTTTGACGGTGGGGTAGCTGAGATCGACGACGTAGAGGCGGTCGGCGCCGCCGCCGGAGAAGTGGGCATGGGCGTCGAGGAGGCCGGGCGTGATGGTGCGCCCTTGGAGATCGATGCGGCGGGTGGTGGGTCCGGCTAGGCGATTGATGTCTGCAGTGGTGCCGACTGCGGTGATGCGGTTACCGGCGATCGCGACGGCTTGGGCGATGTGGTCGGCCGAGTCGACGGTGAGGACGCGCGCGTTGACGAGGATGACGTCAGGGCGGGGTTGCTGAGCGATGCCTCGGGGAGCAATCGCGACGAGCGTCGCTAGAACGAGGGCTGACAGCAGCGTCGCCTGGGGATCTGGTTTGATTTGCATTTTCGGACAGTACCACTTTCGAGACAGGCTATCCAGCGACGGGCCCTCGACGGGTCGCCGAACTATCGTGGTTGGTCGCTGCTTCCGGGTTTTGCGTCGGAGGCTCTGTTCCCGCGTCGTCTCGTCATCGACCTGTACGCAAAGCGTCCGACGATGAAGATCACTGCCGCGGTCACGATGTAGACGGGGATTCGATCGGCGCTCATATACACAATTTATCGGGGCGTAGACTGACCGGTTGTCGTGAAGGCACTCGCCAAAAAGATGTTGCGCCAAGCTGTTCTACCCAAGGGTGGTCGTGGAATGCTGACGTCGCGGGACCTCCGAATGGGTCGGATTGAAACGGTGGCGCGGCACGCCCCTCTGTCTTACACTCTCTTCCACACGCCGCGCATCGTCCCCACACCTCCCACGTATGAAGTCTCTCCTCGCCGCCGCCCTCCTCGCGTCCGCTACCGTCGCCGCCGCCCAGTCCCCATCGACGTCGCCAAACGGCGCGAGCTGGATGCGATACCCCGCCATCTCTCCTGACGGCAAGACCATCGCCTTCACCTTCAAGGGCGACATCTACAAAGTGCCAGCCACCGGCGGCACCGCGACTCCGCTCACGACGCACCCGGCAAACGACTACGCCCCCGTCTGGAGCCACGACGGCAAACAGATCGCCTTCGCGTCCGATCGCTACGGCAACTACGACATCTACGTCATCAGCGCCGACGGGGGTGAGGCCAAGCGCCTCACCTTTCACTCCGCCAACGAGACGCCCTACACCTTCACCGCCGACGACAAGAACATCATCTTCGGCGCCGCACGCCAAGACGCCGCGTCGAACCGCCAGTTTCCCACCGCCGCGCTCCCCGAGCTCTATGAGGTGCCCGCCGCCGGCGGACGTCCCATCCAGATCCTCACCACGCCCGCCGAGAACGTTCAGACGAGCCACGACGGCCAATACCTCATATATGAGGATCGTAAAGGCCAGGAAAATCCGTGGCGCAAGCATCACACGTCGGCCGTCGCGCGCGACATCTGGATCTACGACACCAAGACCGACACGCACAAACAGCTCACGACGTTTGCCGGCGAGGATCGCAATCCGGTCTTCGCCGACGGCGACAAGACCGTCTATTACCTGAGCGAGGAGAGCGGCAACTTCAACGTCCACAAGATGAGCGTGAGCGGCGGCAAGTCGCAGCAGCTCACGTCGTTCAAAGGCGTGCCTGTGCGCTTCCTCACCATGTCGACCAATGGGACGCTCTGCTTCGGGTTCGACGGACAGATCTATACCATGGCGTCGTCCGGCGGCTCGCCCAAGAAAGTCGACATCGCCGTCACCGCCGACAACAAGGTGAACAACGAGCGCATCATGGCCGTCAATAAAGACGCGCGCGATCTCGTCGTGTCGCCCACGGGCAAAGAAGTCGCGTTCATCTATCGCGGCGACGTGTTCGTCAACAGCGTCGAAGGTGGCGGCACCAAACGCATCACCACGACCCCCGAGACCGAGACAGGCATCGAGTTCGCGCCCGATGGCAAATCGCTCATCTACGCCACGGAGCGCGGCGGAAAGTGGTCCATCTACGAGGCGCGCCGGCAGCGCGACGCCGAGCCGTACTTCTTCGCGTCCACTGTCGTGAAGGAAACGCCCGTCGTGTCGAATGAGCATCAGAACACCCACCCAGCGTACTCGCCCGACGGCAAGGAGCTGGCGTTCCTCGAGGATCGCAATACGCTCAAAGTGCTGAACCTCGCCACCAAGCAGACGCGCACCCTGCTCACCGACAAAGAATTGTTCGGCGGCGATCACAACTTCCAGTGGAGCCCCGACAGCAAGTGGATCGTGTTCGACCTGGACGTCCCCGGTATCGCGCCGGGTGAGATCGGTCTCGTCAACGCCGATGGGAAGGGCGCGGTCGTCAACCTCACCCAAAGCGGATTCAACGACGTACGCGGCAAATGGATCCTCGGCGGCAAGGCGATCATGTGGTTCAGCAATCGCGACGGGCTCAAGTCGGTCGCGCAATCCGGACAGGCGCAGCAGGACGCGTACGCAATGTTCTTCGACCGCGACGCGTGGGAGCGATTCAAGCTCACGAAGGACGAGTTCGCGCTGGTGAAAGAGGCCGACGACAAGCTCGCGAAGACCAAAGCCGACTCGGCCAAAGCCAAAGCCGACAGCGTACGCGCCGAGAAGAAGGATTTGATCCTCGATCTCGACGGGCTCGATGCGCGCAAAGCGCGGCTCACCATCGCCTCGTCGGCACTCGGCGACGCACTCATGAGCAAGGACGGCGAGACGCTCTACTACCTCGCGCGCTTCGAGAAGGGACTGAACCTGTGGTCCACCGTGCTCCGCACGAAAGAGACGAAGATGCTGCTCACGCTCAACGCCAACAGCGGCAACATGGCGTGGGACAAAGAGCAGAAGTACATCTTCCTTCTCGCCGACGGCACCATCTCGCGCATCGATCCGTCGTCGCCGACGGTCAAGCGCGACATGGTCGCGATGAGCGGCGAGGAAACCCTCGATGCGGACGCCGAGCGTGCCGCGATGTTCGATCACGTGTGGCGTCGCACGCGCGACACGTTCTACTCCAAGGGCTATCACGGCATCGACTGGATCGGGCTGCGCCCGGTCTACGCCAAGTACCTCCCCTACATCGGCAACAACTTCGAGTTCGCCGAGATGATGGCGGAGATGTTGGGAGAGCTGAACATCAGCCACAGCGGCGCCACCTTCAATCAGACGAACCCCAACGACGACGCAACCGCGTCGCTGGGCGTGTTCTACGATCAGACATACACGGGTCCGGGCGCGAAGATCGTCGAGGTGATCAAGGACGGCCCGCTCGACCGGCACGACATCGCCATCAAGCCGGGCACGATCATCGAGGCGGTGGACGGCAACCCGATCACGCCGAACAAGGACATCGCCGAATTCTTGAACCGCAAGGCGGGCAAGAACGTGCTGCTGAGCGTCGCCGACGGTGCGACCAAGACCGAGTACGTCGTCAAGCCCATCCCCCTCGCCGACGAGAACCGGCTGCTCTACGCGCGTTGGGTCAAGCGCAACGCCGACGAAGTCGACAAGGCGAGCAACGGCCAGCTCGGCTACGTCCACATTCCCGGCATGAACGACGGTGCGTATCGCACGACATTCGAGGAGATCATGGGCAAGTACGCGACGCGCAAGGGCGTCGTCGTCGATACGCGGTTCAATGGCGGCGGCGATCTCGTCGCCGACTTGGCGATGTTCCTGAGCGGCAAGAAGTTCTTCGACTACACGACCGACACGCGCGCCACGGGCTACGAGCCGAACTTCCGCTGGACCAAGCCGACGGTCGCGATGGCGAACGAGGCGAACTACAGCGACGGACACTGCTTCGCGTACGCGTACAAGAGTCAGAAGATCGGGCCGCTCATCGGCATGCCGACACCGGGGACGTGCACGTTCGCGGGGTGGGAGTCGTTGCAGGACGGCATTCGGTGGGGCGTGCCGGGCGTCGGAGTGAAAGACGCAACAACGGGCAAATATTTAGAGAATCAGCAGACGGAGCCGGACATCAAGGTCATGAACCAGTACGGCGTCGTGGCCAAGGGGAAAGACCAGCAGCTCGAGGCAGCGATCGCGGCGCTGATGAAGATCATTCAGACGGGCGTGATTGTGCCGTAGCATTACTCGGATGCAGGCTGCTCGGCGTGTTCGATTGTGAACAGTCCGTCCCAACATCGCTCAGCCCGGCCGTCGAGGGCCGTTCGATCAAGTGCGTTACGCCGCGTGACTTAGCGACGCGAGGCATCGGGCACGGTGCTTCCATCCACCTCGAGCGACCAGCGCCAGCCTGTCAACGGTTTCCGTGGAGCGCTCGATAATGCCCGAAGAGCTGCGTCGTCTCGGTGATCGGTGGAACCGTGATCACAATGCTTCCGAGTCCCGCGAAGCGCGGGGTTCTCGCTGGCTTGACTCCGTCGCGCAGGACGTACGCTACGCGGCGCGCGTGCTGCGACGGCGTCCCGGATTCAGCCTAATTTCGCTGATCACCCTCGCATTGGGGATCGCCGGTACGGCGGCGATCTTCACTCTCGTCGACCGTGCGTTTTTCCGTCCGCTGCCTTATCGCGACGCCGACCGGCTCGTCGTCGTTTGGCACCACGACGTCGAGCACGCGCGCAATGACAAGGCCACCGGCGCCGAGTTGACGGCCTGGCGCTCCGCCCGACGGGTGTTCGCCGACGTGGGCTTCTCGTGGGACGCACAGTACACGCTCACCGGCGCGGAGCACCCGATCGCACTACGTGGCTGGCAGTTCTCGACGAACTTTTTTTCGCTACTCGGGGCGCGACCGGCGCTCGGACGCACCTTCGTCGCCACCGACGATGCCCCGGGCGGCGGTCGCGTTGTCGTCCTGAGTCACCATCTTTGGCAGAGCGCCTTTGGATCGACAACCGCCATCATCGGCAAGACGATTGAGCTCGACGGAGCTCCCTACACCGTCGTCGGCGTTATGCCACCGCAGTTCGCTCACCCCGACGCGGGCATCGACGTGTGGACACCACTGGCATTCCCGACTGAACTTGCCCAGAACCATTCGCTACATGCGTTCAACGTCGTGGCTCGGCTCGAGCCGGGCGTCACCGCGTCGGCAGCAGAGCACGAGCTGTCAGCCATCGCGGCCTCGGCGGCCGCGTCCACCGGCGAGCGTGTTCGCGTCGCGCTCCAGCCGCTGCGAGATGTGTATCTCGGTCCCGCGGGTCCGGTCCTTTGGATTCTGCAGGCCGCGGTCTTCTTGATGCTTCTCATCGCCGTGGCCAACATCGCGAGCTTGATTTTGGCCCACGCATCCACCGTCCGCCGCGAAGTCGCGGTGCGGCGCGCGCTCGGCGGGTCGGCAGTACGCCTCCTCCGACAATTCGTGGCGCAGGGTCTCGTCCTCACCATCGCGAGCACAATTCTCGGACTGACGCTGGCGGTGTTCGTCGTAGAAGCACTTCCGCGAATGTTTCAGGGACAGCTCGGAACGTTGCCGCTCGACTCGGGCGGCTTGAGCTGGCCCGAAATTGTAATGTCGGCCCTATTGGCGGTCGCAGTCGGAGTCGGGTTTGGCGGACTGATCGCCGTCACCACGCGCGACACGTCGCACGAGGAATTGCGCTCCGGCGGCCGCGCCGGCACCAACCGCCGCATCGCGGCACGGCTCCGCGGAGCAATTGTCGTTCTCCAGGTCGCCGTGTCGCTGCTGTTCGTCGCCACGGCCGGATTGCTCGTTGAGAGTTTTGTGAAGCTCAACGCTCGGCCGCTTGGGATCGCGACCGACCATCGGCTGGTATTCGTGTTGCAGCTTCCGGCCAATCGGTACGATGGCGTCGCGCGAACGTCGACGTACGTCGATCAGGTCCTCGGCGCGCTTCGCGCCGTGCCCGGTGTGCAAGCGGCGGCGGCGACGAACGCCGTTCCGCTTACCGGCATGGATGCGCGCCGGCGGCTCGTCGTGCCGGGTGATCGCGACACGACACGGCAACGCGTCGTTCATTTCCGCGTCGTTTCGCCTCAGTATTTCGCGACGATGAGCATAGCGCTGTTGCAGGGCCGCGCGTTCACGCCGGGCGATCGCGGCGATGCGGTAGATGTCGCCGTCATCAACGCGACGTTGGCGAGGATGCGTTGGCCCGGTGAAAATCCCGTCGGCAGGACTGTCGTGATCGAGGGTGGACCAGCCGCGTCGACCGCTCAGATCGTCGGTGTCGTGGGCGACGTGCGCCACGAGGGCCTCGCCGCCGACCCGCAGCCCGAGATCTATCGCCCGCTGAGCCAGGTCTATTGGCCGTTCTTCGGAGTCGTCGTCAAGACGACTGGCGACCCGCAACTCGCCGCACGGGCGATCGAGCACGCCGTCTGGTCGGTCGATCGCGCACAGCCGATCGATCGCATGCGTACCATGGAGAGCCTGGCCGCCGAGTTGGTCGGCATTCGTCGAGCCAGCATGGAACTATTGTCCGCGTTCGGCGCGTTCGCCACGCTCCTCGCGGCGTTCGGGATCTATGGCGTCGTCTCGTACGTGGTCTCGCTGCGTACGCGAGAAATCGGAATTCGTGTCGCGCTCGGCGCGGCGCCCAACCATCTGACTGCGTCGATCGTCGCCGGCGGCGTGCGACTCGCCATCGTCGGCGTGGCGCTTGGCCTGGCAGCGACGGTGGCCGTCACTCGTTTTCTAGCGAGTTTGTTGTTCGACGTGAGTGCCTCGGACGGAGCGACGCTCGCCGTCGCGGCTCTCGCGACGATCGGCGTCGCGCTGCTCGCGAGCTACGTGCCGGCGCGTCGCGCCGCTCACGTCGATCCGGCAATCACGCTTCGAGATGAATGAGCGACGGCGCGCACGATCTCGCACCATAGACGTGCGCGAGGTCGGGGGACGGCCCTCGACATAGCTCGGTTCAGGTCGGACATTCCCGGCACGCCCACGAGCGATGCGGCTGGGCGATCCGAACCGAAGACCACCCCTGCGAATGCCGATAATCATGACGCGTGGGAGCATGTATCGTAGTTGCCCGATGGCCGCGCGTGTCGCGATCGTCACATCCATCGTGGCCGTCGTCGCCGGGCAGATCGGCGCGCAGACGCCCGACTCCGCGCAGTTTCATTGCGACGGTCGCGTCATCACCGCGATCGACGTGGATCCGCACCCGCCGGCGCTGATCGGCCGCGATCCATCCGAGTTGCGACGCGCGTTCCAGCATTTCCTCTTCCAGTCCGGCACGACGCACGA
>DASVYG010000077.1:0-2558 GCA_036392315.1 Gemmatimonadaceae bacterium | reverse complement strand
TCGTTGTCGTGAATGGCCTTCAGCCAGCGCTTCGCCTCCTTGCGAAGACTCTCCAGGCTTCGGCCGCGCGTGAGCTCCTGCGCCATACAAACCTCCTCCCGTGACGCCTGAAGTCCGCTGAGTACAGGCAGGAAGAAGGTCCGGCGATCGAGCTGCGAACCCCAGAGGGTGGGAAGATTCCCTTGCCGCGGACAGGAGGCGCCCCGATGCGCACTGTGGAAAACGCTCGCGCGCGACGAGCCGCGTGTCAAGGCGTCTGCGACTGTCCTTTTCGCCGGTCACACATCGTTTCACGTGTGGGCCTTACAAGGGAGTCGGAACACGATGAACCCCCCAATGATGCTGGTAGCTCTCCTGGTCGCGACAGGTCGCGTCGCCGTTGCCCAGAAGCGACCGGTGGTGTCGAAGGCCATGGCGCGATTCGTCGCCGTGGACGCGCCGATCGTCGCGCTCGAGCATGTCAGAGTCATCGACGGCACGGGCCGAGCGGCGCTCGAAGATCAGACAATCCTCATCGATGGCGCGCGAATCGCCGCCGTCGGGCCGACGGCCGACCTCACCGTCCCGGCCTCGGCGCGCGTGCTCGATCTCACCGGACACACGGTCATTCCGGGGCTCGTCGGCATGCACGAGCACACCTACTTCCAGACCCGCTCCCACCTCAGCCAGATGTCGATCTCGGCGCCGCGGCTCTACCTGGCCAACGGCGTCACGACGATCCGTACGACCGGGAGCATGTTCCCGTACAATGAGCTCAACATGAAACGGGCGATCGACGACGGGGCTCAGGCCGGTCCACGGATGCACATCACCGGCCCGTACCTCAACGGCGGCACGGGCAGCGCCGCAAGTTTGGAACGACACCTCTCGACCGAAAATGACACGCGGCGCGTGATCGATTACTGGGCGTCCGAGGGAGCGACGTGGCTCAAGTTCATGGGGAACGTGACACGCGCGGTTCTGCGCGCCGGCATCGAGGAGGCGCACGCGCATGGCATGAAGGTCACGGCGCATCTCTGCTCCGTCACCTTTCGCGAAGCGGCCGCGTTGGGAATCGACGATCTCGAGCACGGGCTCATCACCGACAGCGACTACATCACGGACAAACAGCCCGACGTCTGTCCAGCCGACAACATGAGAAAGCAGATCGACGTCGACGTGGACGGGGACGCGGTCCGCAGGTCGTTCCGTGAGCTCGTATCGCGACATGTCGCCATCACCTCGACGCTGTCGGTCTACGAGCTTTTCGTACCCGGACGCGCCCGGCTCGACTCGCGCGCACTCGCCGCACTCTCGCCCGACGTGCGGCGCGACGTCGAGGCATCGTACGCGCGACTCGGCACCGACAGCGCTGAATTCAACCTTCCGTTGCGGTTATTCCAGAAAATGATGCGCTACGATCGCGAGTTCGCGCGTGCAGGCGGCCTGCTCGTCGCCGGCGTGGACCCATGGGGCAACGGCACACTCCCCGGATACGGCGACTTGAGGAACTTCGAGCTCCTCGTCGAGGCGGAATTCACGCCCGAGGAAGCCATTCAGGTGATGAGCGCCAACGGCGCGAAGCTGCTCGGTGAGCTCGATCGCCGTGGGACGATCGAGGCGGGCAAGGTCGCGGACCTGGCTGTGATCCGAGGCAACCCGCTCCGAGCGCCGACCGACATCTACAACGTCACGATCGTGTTCCGCGGCGGGCTTGGTTACGACTCGGCCAAGCTCATCGACAGCGTGAAGGGGAAGGTGGGACTCTGGTGAGGAGTCGGCCGCTCCCGCGATGATGCACGCGGGAGCGGGAGGAAGTCGGCGTTACATCACTTTCCGAACGGAGTGTGGAGCGACAGACCGAGATCGAAGCTGAAATAGTTCACTCCAGTGCCGCTAGCCGCCGGCGCGTTCACTCCCGGCAGCTTGGCCTTGAGCTCTTGCCCAACGTAGCGAGCCTGCGGCGTGAAGCTCAGGATTCCCATCAATGAGATATCCGCGCCCACGCCGATCTCGTACCCCGGCGTCCTGTCGGTCGTGAGTGCATTCGACGACGAGCCACCGTAGCCGCCCTGCAGATCGTTGAACGTGACGCCGCCTTTGACATAGGGATGCACGATCGACGCAGTTGGCAGCACAAGCTTCACCCCCGCCGTGACGCCTTGCAGAGTGTACTTGCCGTCGGTTCTGCACGTCGTCGTCTCGCAGTCGAACTTGATGTGGTCGAACCCGGCATAGATGCCCATCGGACCAAACTGAAGCCCGGCGTCGAGCCCATAACCAAAACCGTTCTTCGCGCCTTGAATGACCGTGGCGTCGGCCGTGGCCTGATTATCCGCGAAGGAGCCAGTCGGTATGCTGCCCGATCCGCGCAGGCCGAACGAGATGGACTGTGCGGCAAGAGGCATTGCGACCAGTGTGAGAGTCAATGCGGGGGCGACGATGCAGCGGCGGGTTGTCATGCGCAGCTCCGGATGGAATCAGGTGGTGTGGGGCTACGAGTATGCGTCCGCCTATTCGAATGGACAACAGGCAACATCACCCCTCAGGATCTCCCTGACATGCGAAGCGCCCGCGCA
>DASVYG010000076.1:0-1707 GCA_036392315.1 Gemmatimonadaceae bacterium | reverse complement strand
TGCCCTTCGCGGTATACGTGTGGCTGGCTTTCGGGCCTGTGCTAGTCATCGACGAGCCATCACCGAAGTTCCAGGAATAGCTGACGATGCCAACGTCGTCGGTCGACGCGGACCCGTTGAACGTGCATTTCGCCCTACTGCAGCTGGCGGTGAAGCTGGCCACGGGCGCGGCGTTTGACGTCGGCGGCGGCGGCGGGGGCGGGGCCGACGACGCGCTGTCGCCGGTGTACAGCAAGAGGTTCGGCGATCCCGTTCCCAAACCGGTGAGCACGCCGCTGGTAGCCGAGCCAACTAGCCCGCTCGACACGTCGGCGGGTGTGGCGGTCGGATGCAGCGACAGATAGATCGCGGCGGCGCCCGACGCATGTGCGGCGGCGGAAGATGTGCCGTCTAGCTGCCATACGATGTTGTCGCCCGTATACCAGTCCGACGTGATGCTGAAGCCGGGCGCGAACAGGTCCACGCACGGACCGTAATTGGAGAAGCCCGCCATCATATCCGTCTGTCTCATGGCGCCGACCGTGATCGCCCCAGGTGCGCTCGCCGGCGAGTACTGGCACGCGTCGGGCGGAATTCCGTTATCACCCGCGGCGGCGACTACCGTCACGCCGGCGGCAATCGTGTTTGCCACGGCCTGATTCAGAGTCGTCGAGCTCGCGCCGGCGAATGAAAGGTTGGCGACGGAGAGAGTCGCGTGGTTCGAGATTACCCAATCGAGTCCGGCGATCGCCACGCTCGCGGTGCCGGCGCCCGTGCAGTCGAGTACACGAACGGCGACGAGGCTGACATTCTTCGCAACGCCGTATGTGGTGCCGCCAACCGTTCCGGCCATGTGCGTTCCGTGGCCATTGCAGTCGTTGGAGCTTGTGTTGCTGACGAGGTCCGGACCATAGCTCGCGCGGCCGCCGAAATCCTGGTGCGTGATGCGAATGCCGGTGTCGAGAATGTACACGGTCACCCCCGTGCCATCGCTCAGCCACGAGTACGAGTTGTCGAGTGTCGAGCCGCGCTGATCGATTCGGTCGAGGCCCCAAGCCGGAACCGGGCTCTGAACGCCGGTTGACATCATGCCCGCTGCCGCGAGAGTCTGATCCTGCTCGACATACGCGACGTTGGGATCGTTCTCGATCGCCGCCGCTGCCTGCGCCGACATGTGCGCCGAGAAGCCGTGCAGGGCGCCCTTATACACGAAGTGAACGCTGCCGCCGCGCGCGTTGACCAGCGCCTTGGCCTGTCCAGTCGCATCGCTGACGTCATCGTTGAACACAACGATGTACTCGTCCGGAATTCGCGAGCTCGCGAACTGCACGGTCCGCGAAGGCGCTGCGCTCGCTGCGTGTGTGACACTGCTGCCAGGTGACACCGTGTCCTGGCACGCTGCGAGCGTCAGCGCCAAGACTCCGAGCGCCGCCCGCACCGCGCAAACGCGTGTGAGCCGGCCCATGGGGATCGACTGTAGCATGAAGTTCTCCCTGAGTGGTTCGGCAGCCCGGCCGGCATGGCGACGCGCCTCGTTGCGCGCCGCTTTGGCCCCTCGGCTTTGCGGCCCCGGCTTTCGCCGGGTGTGCCCTTGTCGTGGCCCTCGAGAGAGGGTCCCCGATCCCGCCGTGTTTTTTTGCCTTCGACAGACAGACGCACGAATATCACGCGTAGTAACACGCGTAAGTCATTGCTAGTCGGATGTTTGCGCAGAGCTCGCCTAGCCGT
>DASVYG010000075.1:0-8112 GCA_036392315.1 Gemmatimonadaceae bacterium | reverse complement strand
ACCGATCCCGGGACACCAGAAGTTTGTAATATCTATCACTTGCACGAAGCGTTCAGCACGCCGCCGACGGTCGCGCATGTCGCGCATCAGTGCCGGACTGCGGGATGGGGCTGCCTCGATTGCAAGAAGGTGCTCGCCGAGTCGATGGAGACGGAGCTGGTCCCGATCCGCCGTCGCGCCGCTGAGCTTGCGGCCGAGCCGTCGCGGATCGACGACGCACTGGCGGCGGGCGCCGATAAGTGCCGCGTTCTCGCGCGCGAGACGATGAGCGCGGTGCGCGACCGGATGGGGTTCTGAGATTGTTCAGCGTTGTTTCGGCTTCGAGGCCGACACGGCATGAGCCGTGCACTTCGAGCGTGTGGTTCTTTCCCGACAGGTATGCGGTTCATTCGCTGGCAGTTTCTCCATCGGATCATCGAGCGCATCAAGGCTTGGCGCATCGACCGTCGTGCGCCGCGGCCGCTTCTCATTCCGCTCGACATGAACGTCGGGATCTATCACGCCTCGGCGTCCATCCATCGCGACGTGACGCCGAACGGGGTTCGAGTCTACAACCTGTGCGCGAGCTGCGGCGCGCGTCTCTATGCCAGCGCCACGCTCTGCGACGAATGCGCGCAGAAGAAGAGTCGCCCGGCGCGTCCATACTGAGCAACACCTGAGCACTCTCTGATCGTCATCGCGCTCGCGCTCGTCGCGCCTTGGGTCTGGTTGTCCGTGCTCGACCGGTTGCTGCGCCGGCGTCGCTGAGTGTACGCCGGCCATGCCGCGCTCGCCCTGGTCGCGAAGGCACGACGTCCACGGATCGCGATCGCGCTCCTCGTGCCCATTGCCTTCGCGCCCGACTGGATCGAATGGGTCGCTGGCGCGATGGGCTACCACAATCGAGAGCTTTCGCACTCGCTGGTCTCCGTTGGGGTTGGAGCGACCTTGCTCGCGCTCGCATGGTGGCTGGCCACGCGCGTCGCCGCCGACGCCGTCGTCGTGTGGCTCACCTATGCTTCACACTGGCCGGCCGACTACGTAACCGGGCTCAAGCCGACATGGCCGGGCGGACCCATGGTTGGGCTGTTGCTCTACACGCGTCCGACGATCGACATGTGGCTCGAGTCCGTGCTGATCGTGGTGTGTTGGATCGTCTATCGGCAATCGCTGCCGTCGGCGGTGCGGCGTCGCGCGATTCTCGTTCTCGTGCCGCTCGGGCTGATCGCGATGCAGATCGGCTTCGAGGCGACGCAGGAGTCAGGGCCGCTTTCTCGAATCGGCGCCATCAGCTCGCGACGTTTGCCGCCGTGCCTCGAAGCCGTCCTCAACCCTCGACCCTCGACCCTCAACCCTGTAGTTTTGCCGCATGCGTCTTGCAGGGTTCGCCTTCGGACTCAACCCGAGCGAATCATGGCGAATGAGGGAGGCCCCCGCGGTCTCGTGACGCTGGTGTGTTTGACTTGCGGCAACGAGAAGTTCTACGATCAAGTTGTACCGAACGCCCTTACGTGCGAGAAGTGCGGCGGCACGGTATTCCGAAGTTTTGCCACCCCGACCGAGCCCGACGAGGCCTCGATCGCGCAGCTCGAGGAACAGGCGCGCAGCATCAGTTACGGCGACTCCTCGCCCGATACGACGCCTGGCGATCTACGCGATCTCGACATGCGCTGACGTTGACGCGGCGCGCGTGGGCGTCGAAGGGCGGGAGTTAGCATATCCTACTGCCCATCGCCGCATCCGCCGCCGACGTTCCGTGGGCTGATCTCAGCAACGCCTTTCGTCTCGATCTGCTCGCCAAGCTCGCGCTCGCCATCGTGTTGGGCGGAGCGATCGGGCTCGAGCGTGAGATCAAGGCAAAGCCAGCCGGGCTGCGCACGAACATTCTCATCTGTGTGGGCGCCGTCGTCCTGACCGACGTGTCGCTCAAGATCGGCCTCATCGACGGCGGCCCCCGCGTCGGCGATCCCGCGCGCTTGGCGGCGCAAATCGTGTCGGGCATCGGCTTCTTGGGCGCCGGCACGATCATGCAGGGCGGCGGCATGGTTACCGGGTTGACCTCGGCGGCGACGATCTGGGTCGTGGCCGCGCTTGGGATCGCGATCGGCGCCGGATTCTACATCGAAGCGGCGGGTGCCGGGTTGCTGGTGATGGCGGTGCTGGGATTCCTCGGACGCCTCGAGCATCGAATCCGACGGCTCCGTCGCATCGTTCAATACACGGTGCGGACGAAACCAAGCACCGTGTTCGACGGCATCCGTGATACGCTCGACGCCCACGGAATCATCGTGGTGTCGCAGCAAGCGTATGACCACATGGACGATCGAACATTCGAGGTTCGGTTGACCGGGCCCGCGATCCAATTCGAGACGCTCGCCGAAACCCTCATGGCGCGCGACGACGTGCTGAGTGTCCATGGCGGCGGCTGATCGTTCCGGCGAGCGCCTGCTCGTCGTCGACCTGGCCGCGACGTCGAAGAACTGGGCCATTACGCCGGAAGGCGAAGAGCGGTTGATGCGCGAGGCACCGCCGGGGTGGAAGGTCCACATCGTTCGCGCCGCGACGAGCTCCGACGGAGACGGCCCGCCGCGCCCGAGCGACGAGGTGATGGAGTCCGTCCGCGACGCCGAGATCTATTTCGGCTTCGGCGTGCCGCGGCTCCTGTTCCTCGAGGCGAAGCGGCTCAAGTGGGTGCATTCCGCGGCGGCCGGCGTGGGCAGCGCGCTCTATCCGGAAATGGTAAACAGCGATGTGCTGTTCACGAACTCTGCTGGCATTCACGCCATTCCGATCGCGGAATACGTCGTAGCCGGCGTGCTGCATTTTCTGCGCGGGTTGGATTTCGCGATCGACCAACAACGGCGCGTCGAATGGAACAAGACACCGTTCGTGCGCCTCGATTCGGTGTTGCGCGAGATGGACACCGTTCGTGCGTTGATCGTCGGCGTCGGTGGGCTCGGCGGCGCGGCGGCCCAGCGTCTCACGGCACTGGGTGCCACATGCACCGGCGTGCGCCGCCGCGTTGGACTCGGCGCGCCACCCGGGTTCGCGCGCGTCATCGGTCTCGATCAGCTGGACGCCGAGCTCCCATCCCACGATGTCGTCGTCCTGGCCGCGCCGCTCACCGACCAGACCAATGGTCTGCTGACCGCACAGCGGCTCGACCTGTTGCCGCGATCGGCGATCATCGTCAATGTGGCGCGCGGAGCGATGGTGGACGACGACGCCCTCATCGAACGGCTCCGCGACGGTCGACTTCGCGGCGCGGTCCTCGATGTGTTTCGCAGCGAGCCACTGGCGTCGACCAGTCCCCTCTGGCAGGTTCCACAGGTTCTCCTCACACCGCACGTCTCGCCCGTTTCGCCAGGCAGGTTCTGGCCCCGCCAACTCGACTTGTTCCTCGACAACTGGAACCGATACTTGAGCGGGCAACCGTTGCGGAACGTCGTCGACAAGCACGCCGGGTACTAACGGTACTGACCATGGAAAAAATCATCAAAGCCGCCGTCGATCGCGGCGCATCGGATCTCCACGTCAAGGCGGGCGACGTGTTCCGCGCGCGCATCAATGGCGAGCTCGTTCCGTTGACCAAGAGCAAGCTCACGCCCGATCAGACGCGATCGATCGCGCTGCATCTCATGAGCAACGAGGACGACAAAGCGCGCCTCGACAAGATTCTCGACTACGACTGCTCGTGGTCGGCGGCGGGCATCGGACGCTTTCGCGTGAACATCATGAAGCAGCGCGGCTCGTTCTCGGTCGTCATGCGCGTGATCCCGTGGGAAATCCCGACATTCGAGAAGCTCAACCTACCTCCCGTGTTGGCGAAGATCGCGAGCGCGGGTCGCGGCATGATTCTCGTCACCGGCGTGACCGGCTCCGGCAAGTCGAGCACGATGGCGGCGCTGATCAACTACATCAACGAGCGCGAGAATCGGCATATTCTCACGCTCGAGAACCCGATCGAGTTTCTCCATACCGACCACATGTCGTCGATCACGCAGCGCGAGGTCGGGTCGGACACGCCGGACTTCAAGATGGGCCTGCGCGCCGCGCTGCGTCAGGATCCGGACGTCATCATGATCGGTGAGATGCGCGACGCCGAGACGGTCGACACCGCGATCAAGGCCGCCGAGACGGGACACTTGCTGATGTCGACGCTGCACACGCCGGACGCGCAAAGCACGATCCTCCGCATCATGGCGATGTTCCCGCCCGAGGAGCAGGACGTCATCCGGATTCGTCTCGCCGAGTCGCTGTACGCGGTGGTGTCGCAGCGGCTGTTGCCGCGGCGCTCGGGTAAGGGGCGCGTTGTTGCCGCCGAGATCATGATCAACACGCCGGCGATCCGCGACCTGATCCTCGACGGATCGCGCATCGGCGAGGTGCGCGATTTCATCGCCGAGGGTCGAGAGCAATACGGCATGCAGACGTTCGACCAGTGTCTCGCGGAGTTGGTCAGCAGCGGCGAGTGCACGTTCGAGGTCGCGAAGGCGGCGGCCAGCAACCCGTCCGACTTCGAGCTCAAGATGAAGATGTTCTCGCGTCTCTCGCAGTCCACGACCGCCGCCGACGTGTCCGACGAGGGGGCGCCCGAGCTCAGCGGACTGCAATCCGGAACTTTGGATTTCTTGTCACAATGACGATTCAGGTTCAGGGCGTGCTCGCTCCCGTCATCACGACATTCTATCCGCAGAACGGCGAGCTGGACGTCGCGTCGTTCGCGGCGAACATCCGCTCGCACATCGCCGCCGGCTTGCACGGCATTGTCGTGGCGGGGTCGACGGGCGAGGCGGCGCTGCTCGACGCCAACGAGCGCGCCGCGATGGTCGACGTCGCTCGCGAGATGGTGCCGCGTGAGCGAATGCTCATCGTCGGCACCGGCGCCGAATCGACGCGCACCTGCTTGCAGCTGACACGCGACGCGGCCGCGCGTGGCGCGGACGCCGTGCTCGTCGTGGCGCCGCACTACTATGGCAGCGCGATGACCGCGCCCGCGCTGTCACAGCACTATCGTCGCATTGCCGACGAGAGTCCCGTGCCGGTGGTGCTCTACAACATTCCCAAGTACATGCACTTCTCGCTCGCGCCCGGGCTCGTGTCGGAGCTCTCCGTCCACGACAACGTGATCGGCATCAAGGACAGCTCGGGCGATCGAAGCCTGCTCGCGTCGTATCTCAATGCGGAGTCGGAGACGTTCGCCGTCCTCACCGGCAACGCGGGAACCTTTCGACACGCGCTCAAAGCCGGCGCTCGCGGCGGAATCCTCGCGGTCGCGCTCTTTGCGGCGGCGCTGTCGCTCGAGGTGTACGACGCAATGCGGCGCGGCGACGACGAGACCGCGGCTGCCGCGCAGGCGCGCCTGACTCCGCTCGGCGCGACGATCGTGGGCGAGATGGGAGTGGCCGGTGTGAAGGCGGCTATGGATCGCGTCGGACTCATTGGTGGGCCGGTTCGATCGCCGCTCATGCCGCTCGATGAGCAGCGCACCGCCATCGTCGCCGAGCTCCTTCGGAGCGCGGAGCTCGCGACGGCGGCGTAAATGTCCGTCGCGTCGCCGCACTTGGCCCGGCTAGGTGCGGTCTCGCGCCCGGCGGGCGGCGCGGCGGTCGCCGAGTCGCGAGCCTACTGCGACAGCGTGCTGCGCGGACTCGGCTTTACCACGAGCGAACGCGCGTTCGAGTACTCCGCGGTCGCGGGCGCGTATGCGATGCCGCTCGCGGGTCTCCTGATCGTTCCGTTCGTGGGCGCGCTGGCGCTGGTACCGAGATCGCGGGTCACGGCGATTGTGGCTGTCCTGGTTCTCGTGGCGGTCAACCTCGTGGCGCGGTGGATCACGAGACGCGGAGTGCTCACGTTGCCGTTCGCGCGCCGACGAGGAATCAACCTCGAGGCAGTCCGCGGAGCCGATGAACCGAGAGTGTGGCTGGTCGCACACGTGGACTCGAAATGGCAGCCCGTGGCGATGCTGGCGCGCGTGGGGGGCGTCGTTGCGACGGCCGTCGGGCTCACCGGGTTGATCGCTTTCCACGCCATACCCGGTCAGTTGTCGGCTCGGTGGGCGTGGGTGTTATTCGGCTTGGCGTGCCTCGGGGCGATTCCGTTGATGTTGTCATACGTCGGCGCGCGCAACCACGGCACCGTGGACAACGCCAGCGGAGTGGCCGCGGTGCTCGAGGCCGCGGCAATGATTCCGTCGTCGGCGCGAGTCGGCGTGCTCATCACCGACGCCGAGGAGCTCGCGTTGGCCGGCGCGCGGGCGTGGGCACAGACGCGCGCTTCGGCGATCGCCCTCAACTGCGACAGCGTCGACGACATTGGCGCTCTCGTCGTGATGTTCAGCGACTCGCGTCCGGCCCGCCTCGTCTCATTGCTCTCCCAGGCCGCGAGCGCGGCCGGCGATTCGGTGCGTGTGCTCCGGCTGATTCCTGGAATCCTGACGGATCACGTGGCGCTGGCCGACGCCGGGTGGGAGACCGTGACACTCAGCCGTGGCAACCTTCGTACGCTTCAGAGGATCCACACGTCCCGCGATTCGCTCGCGTCGATGCGTGGCACGGGGATCGCGAGTGCTGCGCGTGTCCTCGCGCGAACGGCCACGGAGCTCGGTTGATGCAAGTCCTACTGCTGATTGCCGCCATAGTTCTCGGTCTGATCATGATCCCGTTCGGGATGCCGGGAACGTTGATCTTGTTTGCCGCGGCGCTTTGCTACTACCTGCTCGTACCGGGCGGCGGCATCGGGCTGACGACGGTGATCGGCATGGGTGTGCTGATGGCGACCGCCGAGGGCCTCGAGTGGGTGCTCACCAGTCGATTCACGAGGAAGTACGGCGGATCGAGGCGGGCGGGTTGGGGCGCGATCATCGGCGGCATGGTGGGGGCGTTCATGGGCGTTCCGATTCCGATCGTCGGATCGATCGTGGGCGCGTTCGTGGGAGCGTTCGTCGGCGCGTTCGTGTTCGAGTGGAGCCGCGAGCAGAACCACGGCACGGCAACGCGCGTGGCTTGGGGCGCGCTCTTGGGCCGTGTCATCGCCGCCGCGATCAAGGTGGCAATCGGGCTCGCGATGGCGGCCTGGATGATCGGCGTGGTATTGCTGTGAGCGCACCGCGACGTTGACTCCCCAGTCCGCGTCCGTAGATTCAAACAACGCCCCGACGACAGCCGCGGGGCGTATTTTTTTGCCCTCCTCTCAGAAAGACCACCCATGTTCAGTCTGAGCAATCGCACGGTCGTCGTCGTCGGCGCGCAGTGGGGCGACGAAGGGAAAGGGAAGCTCGTCGACGTGCTGGCCGAGCGAGCCGACTGGGTGGTGCGGTATCAGGGCGGCGCCAACGCGGGGCACACGGTCGATCTCGGCAAGCACTCGTTCGTGCTCCACCAGATCCCGAGCGGGATTTTGCACCAGGGCGTACGATGCGCGATCGGCAACGGCGTGGTGCTCGACCCCGACACGCTCTTCACCGAGATCGACGGACTCGTCGCCGACGGCATCGACGTCGAAGGGCGACTCTACGTGAGCGACCGGGCGCATCTCGTGCTTCCGTATCACAAGCTCATCGACAGCGAGAGCTCGCACTCGCAGTCCCTGGGAACCACCGGCCGAGGCATCGGTCCGGCGTACGAGGACAAGATTGCTCGTCGCGGCGTGCGTGTGCTCGATCTGCGGAGTCGCGATCGTCTGCTCGATCTGGTCGGACAAGGCGTCGAACGCGCGAACGCGCAGCTCGCGGTATTCGGCAGCTCGAAGCGCGCCGACACCAACGAGACGGTCGATCGGTTGAGCGAGCTGGCCGAACGCCTGCTGCCGCTGGCCGAAGACGTGGGGCTCATGATCTATCGCGCCATGAAGAGCGGCGCGCCGAACTCCTTTCCGAGTGAGCGCACATGCTCGGCCATCGCGTCGTCCATTTCCGTCGGCAGCGGACCGGTTCCGACGCGCGTCGTGTACGCCTTCACGACGCCAAGCACGGCGTCGATCGACGTCGGTGGGATTCCGACGCCCGTCGCCGCGCCGCCCGACGTCGTGCTGCTCGAGGTGACGAACGGGTACGTCCCGTGATCGACGTCGAGCAACGAGCCCTGCGCTCCCTCGAGCAGAATCGCGGCGCCGCTCTTCATGGCGCGATAG
>DASVYG010000074.1:0-5512 GCA_036392315.1 Gemmatimonadaceae bacterium | reverse complement strand
TCGATCGCGTGATGGGATCGAGCACTCGATGCGCGTCCTCCATCCGCCCGGCCGCCGCGTAACACATCCCCAACGGCCACGCATAAATTGGCGCGCGCTTGCCACTCTCCGCCAATGCTTCGAGCAGCGGCGTCGCCTCGTCGAACTGGCCTTGCAGCATCAAGGTCGCGCCTAAGAAAGACTGGCCTCGTAAGAACCCGGGTTGCATCTCCAACACGATGCGAAATTCCGCCTCGGCGGCGGCGTACTTCCCCGAGAGCATGTGGATGATGCCGAGATTCATGTGCGGCAGCACCGAGATCGGATCGAGCAGCAGGGCGCGCCTCGCGATCGGCAGCGCCGCGTCGACCTGGCCGATGCCGGCGAGGAACGCGGACAGCCAGCGATGCGCCGTCTCGTGGTTCGGGTTGAGCTCGATGGCGCGACGAAGCTCGCGCAAGACGCCGTCCCAGTCCCACTCCCAATTCATCTTCACGAAGCCGAGCGACGCGTGTGCCTCGGCCAAGGATTCGTCGAGCGCGAGCGCCCGGCGCGCGGCCGTTGCCGCCACCGGAAACATCTCGGCCGGATCGGCGAATTGCCACGAGGCGAGAACCGCCGAGGCGTCCGCCAGCCCGGACCACGCCGGCGCGTAAGCCGGGTCGAGGTCGATCGCTTGCTGAAATAGCTCGCGCGCGCGGCGCATCCCATCTTCACTTCGGGCATACCAGTGATGCCGGCCGAGTAGGTACAGGTCGTACGCCTGAAGATTGCGTGTCGTCGCCACGGGAACCTGTCCGCGTAATTTCCCGAGCTGCAGCGCTTCGGCGATCGTGTCGACCACGCGTCCGGTGATCTCGTCTTGCAGCGCGAAAACGTCGTCGAGCGTCCGATCGAACGTTTCCGACCAGAGCGGCGCGTCCTCGGATGCGCGGATCAATTTTGCCGTCAACCGAAGCCGCGGTCCGGCGCGCCGCACGCTCCCCTCGACGACGAACTCGACGCCGAGCCGCGAGGCGATGGTGGTGAGCGGAAGCGCCTGTCCGCGGAACGAAGCGGCCGACGTGCGCGACACGACTCGCAGTCCCTCGAGCCGCGAGAGCGCTGACGTGAGCTCCTCCGTGAGGCCTTCGCTGAAGTATTCGTCGTCCTGCGCGCCGCCGATGTTGGTGATGGGCAGGACCGCGATCGAGAGACGCGTGGCAGCGCTGCTCGCGCCCACGAGCGCCGATTGTCCATGCGCGGACGCCTGTCGCTCGGCGCTATTCGTCAACGCGTGCGCAAGCTCTCGCATCGAGGCCGGTCGGTCGCGCGGATCCTTGGCCAGGGCACGCAGGACGATCTGCGCCACCGCCGGCGGGGCATCCGGCCGGAGCGAGCAGACGTCGGGCGGAGGGGCGGACAGGTGCTTTGAGAGAACACTCATTGCGCTGGTGCCCGTGAACGGCGGCCCGCCCGTCAGCATCTCGAACAGCACGCACCCCATCGCGTACACGTCGGAGCGCGCGTCGACCTCGCGCTCGCCCGTCGCCTGCTCCGGACTCATGTAGGCGACGGTGCCGATCGCCATGCCGAGCTGGGTCATCGTCTCCACGCGTGCGCCACCGGCCGTGCCGCGCGCGATGCCGAAGTCGGCGAGCAGCGCGTGACCGCTGCGCGCGATGAGAATGTTCTCCGGCTTGACGTCGCGGTGAATCACGCCCTCATCGTGCGCCGTCTGCAACGCATCGGCGATCTGGCGGCCGATCTCCAGCGCCTCCGCCACCGGGAGCGGTCCGTCACGCGTGAGCCGCGCGCGCAGCGACTCGCCGTCCACGTACGGCATGACGAAAAAGAGAGCGCCCGCGGCCTCACCCGAATCGTGCAGCGGCAGAATGAACGGATGACGAAGGCGCGCCAACACGCGGATCTCGCGGTGAAAGCGCTCGACGTCGACCGCCGTCTCTCCACCGCGGAGCACCTTCACGGCCACGGGACGATCGTGCTTCAAGTCGCTCGCCAAGTACACGGTGGCCATGCCCCCCGCGCCGATCTCTCGTTCGAAGCGATATCGGTCGCGAAGGGCCGCCGATATCGCCGGTAGAGAGAGGTCGTGAGAGGAATCCCGTGTCATTATGTGCGTTGAAGCATGGAATCGGACGGCTGTGACGAGACGATTGTACTCCGCACGAGTGGTAACGGCCAGGCTCGCCGCACGAGGAGAACACGGCCGGAATTCCCGGTGGGCGTCAGCGACGGCAGCCGGGTCAATGGCGCCGGCGCGTGTCGCGAACGTCGGCGACATCGTCGAGGGCGGCGTTGGAGCGCTGGTGATCCTCGTACCTTTTCCAGATGGACGTGAACGACGCGGTCGCATTGATCCGCGAGGCCGTCGGCAACGGAAGCGGAATCTGGGCGGATCTCGGAGCCGGCACCGGGACTTTCACGCGCGCACTCGCGCTTCTACTCGACGCCGGAAATACGATCTACGCCGTCGATGACGACGCGAACGCAGTCGCTGCGCTCCGCGGATTGGCAGCGACGAGCCCGACGCGGATTATTCCCGTCAGGGCGGACCTCACGCGCCCTCTCGAGCTCCCGGGACTCGGCGACCAATTGCTCGACGGAATGTTGTTTGCGAACTCTCTGCACTTCGTGCCCAACGCAGAGCGCGTGCTGATCGAGCTCGCGCGGCGCGCGCGTGTCGGCGGGAGAGTCATCGTGGTCGAGTACGGTCGCCGCGCGCCCAGCCGTTGGGTGCCATTCCCGATCCAGGCATCGCACTGGCCGCAATTGGCGGCATCCGCGGGGCTGACCGATGCTGCCGTCACGGCGACGCGCCCCTCCGCCTACGCGGGCGTGCTGTATGTCGGAGTGGCCACGCGAGCCTGAGATCATTTCCAGTACGCCGATCCGCGCTTTCCCCCGACTCCGCGTTGCGGCTGACGTCGCATAGTGTAGTGCTCCGCGGCGACTGATGCGTGCCGCATGACTTTCACGACGACGGGAGAGTGCAATGAGAGTTCTCACATGCTGCGCCGTGCTGCTGCTCGGTGCCGTTTCCGCTTGCGCCGACGACCCACCCGGCGCGCCGGCCGCACGGATAGCGCCCACGAGCGCGCGGGCCGCAACGGACCCACTCAGCAACATCAATCGCCTGCCGCCCTCCCTGGAGCAGAAGGTCGGACTCGTCCGAGCAGACCTCGAGACGCGAGGATACGCCGTCGCACGCGGATACTGGACGCTGTGGGGGATCGACGACTGCAAGTTTCCGATGCAAGCAGTCGGGTACTGCTACGGCAACAACCCGACCTCTCCATACGTGCTCGCCGTGCTTCCGCCGTGGAAGGATGAGTTCGTGGATCAGCGATTCCACCACATCCTCACCGAGCCGCAGCGCAACATGATCGCGGACTACCGGCTGGGTGCTCGCGAGGCGCTGGTGATTCTCGCCGAGATGCCGCCGGCAGCGCGGTACTTCGGAATCGGGTCGAACGTCTTCACGCGTGAAGCCGCGTTCAATCCAAACGACATCATCATCCCGAGAGTCGCCGCCGATTCGCAGCTGGAGAATCTTCTCTTCGGCGGCTCGCCCGACCCGTTGCGAAGAATGATGATCGCGAGCATCGGTAACGCCATCAACAACGTCGTCATGGAACGCCAAACCGGCGCACCGGCGTGGGACCAGCAGCGCTACTTCGTGATCACCTCCGACCAGGGCTTGGCGGACGCGATGACCACGGCGCTCGGCCACGCCGGCGTCGCGTCGTCCGACGTATTCATCGAGCCGGTGTCGCCACAGCTGGTCCACCTGGGGCTGAACCGTCCGGCGGACGACCTGATCACCTACATCCGCTACTCGCTGCCGGAGAACGAGACGGCTGCCGCCGACTGGCGCCGGCAGCTCCCGCTCACGATCCTCCGCGTCCGGGACACCAGCGCCCGGCAGTTGAACAAGCCCTTCGCGGTTCCGACGTACACGCCGAGGGCGGTGAACTTCGACGAGACTGTGCTCGCCAATGACTTCAAAGCACTGCTGAATGCCGTGCGCGCACACTGGGGCCAGCCGCAGGCCGATACCATGCGTTTCTTCAGCGCATACAGGTTTCTCGATCTCGTGGGGCAGCATTGCCTCGGGTCCCCGAACCCGTCTCGCGGCCCAATGGACTGCCTCGGCGACACACAAGATGCGGATTACCAGATCAGCCCATCCTTCCGTCTCGACAGCGGCCAGGTCATCGCGGCCGTAGGCACGCTCGCGACGCAAACCGGTAATGCGACGTACGTGAGCGTCTCAGTCAACTGGTTCCCGAAGCTCGTGGGCGTCGAGAACATCGACGACACGGCTCTCGACGGAACCGCCCACGATTTCGCGGGCGCGCTGACGAATGACTCGCGCCTTTTCTACGTCTACTATGTGGCTCGGGATTGCACCGGACTGAGAAACTGCATCGAGGTTCCGAGAAAGCTCGTGCCGGTTGGCGAGATCATCAAACTGATCCAGCGGAATTACATCAAGCCTGGTTCCACGACCGGGCCCGATCCGATGAAGCTGCTCAACCCCGTCGGCATCGTGCTCGATGGACGGCATCGGCCGCAGTGACAGGTCCAGCCATGTTCATCGGCGTGCATTGACGTCATCGGTCAAGACGAGAAAGCCCCGCAATCAGCCAAGTGATTGCGGGGCTTTCTCGTTGCCGCTCTTGGGGAGCGTAGGTCGTCAGCCAGAATAGGCGCATTCTCCTCATTAGAGCATGTGCAATGGACGACCGCAGGCAATGATCTTGGGCATCGCCGTCGATCAGGGTTTGCCTGATGCGGTCTACCGGAAATGCTGATTGTCCAGCGCTTTCGTGAGACACTATGTCCACACTCCTCTCAACCTGGGAGAGACAGACATGCTTGTCTCAGCTCTTTTGGCGGCGTCCGTGCTCGGCCTCGCTCCCGGCCCCTCAGCGTCGACTCCCGTGCGCAGCCACGCGAACACCCCGCCAGCTCCGACGTCAGTGACGCCAGCGGACGTGCGAGACTACATGCGTGCATACGCCAGGGGATCGGGTACGGCGTCGTTCAAGACACGATCTGCGCTCGAGGCGGAATTGGCGAACATCGCGGCTACACACGCGATACCACCGTTCTCGCGGCGCCTGAATGTCTCGTGCAACTACTGCCACACCACGATCCCGAGACTAAACGGCACGGGATACAAGTTCCGGGCAGCCGGATTCCGCATGCCCGAAGACATCGGCAAGGAGTCGACGAAGAAGTATGACTTCGGCGATTTCTTCGCCGCGCGAATCCAGGCGCGCTTCGACGTCCAAGTGACCAATCAGCCCAACGGTGCGGCCGTCGCAAACCTTGTGAACGGCGCCCCCGGTTCCCGCACGACCACCGTGGCTCCCAGCTTCCAGGAAGCAACGTTGTATCCGCTATCGGGCTCATGGGGAAAGTACTTTGGTTCATTGACCGAGCTCTCCGTATCTCCAGAAGACTTCTTTGAAGTGGAAAACGCGTACGTCCGCATGGTCGCCGGCGATGAGAATGCATTCTTCAC
>DASVYG010000073.1:0-5234 GCA_036392315.1 Gemmatimonadaceae bacterium | reverse complement strand
CGACGTCTTGTGCGCGCCAACCTTCTCCGCGCCGGCGATCCGCTTGTCGATCCCGACGCGAAAGGTGACGCCGAGTTTCCCCGCGATCACCTCGGCTTCGCGCATCATGTCGGCCGAGAGTTGGCGCGTCAACGGAAACTGGAGCAGGTCGACCAACGTGGCGTGCGTGAGCGCGCTGATCGGGTTGAAGCTGAGATTGCCCCAGATCTTGAGCCAGATCTCACCGCGGATGTCGCTCGTGATCGGCGCTTTGAATCCGGCGCGCGTAAAGCTCGCCGATATTGCCTCAGCGCGCAGCGACGTCGATCCGTCAAGCTCGCCGAGCGTGAACCGCCGTCCCTCGACGACGCGCACCACGCCGGGCGCCTCGAGTACCGCGGCCGGATACACGACCGAGCCGACGATTCGGTTCGCGTCGATCGATCGGCCGATCGACCCGTCCGGATCCGACGCGTGAATCACCGTGCCCTCGTACCGACCGCCGTGTTTCTGGAAGTACCACCACGGAATGCCGTTCTGCATCGTCACGATCGTCGTGGTGTCGTGGCACAGATGACGAACGTCCTGCGCAATCGCGCCAACCTGATGGGCTTTGACCGCGAGGATGACGACGTCCTGCGCGCCGGCGTCGCGCATCTTGTCGAACGCCGCGACATTGGTGGCCACACGCTCGGCGCCGTCTTCGCCGATCACTCGCATTCCGGCGCGGCGAATCGCCTCGAGATTCGCGCCGCGCGCGATGAACGTCACGTCCTCGCCCGCTGCGGCGAGCCATCCTCCCACGTATCCGCCGATCGCACCCGCTCCGACGACCGCGAACTTCACGCGCGACTCGCGCGCACGCGCATGGGCTTGAGGACGACGACCGCAAGGAGCGCAGCCGCGATGTTCATTGCCGCCGTCGCGATGAACACGCCGTCCCAGCCGAATGCCGACGCGGCAACCACGCTGCTGAGCGGAACGAGCAGCGACGCGACGCCCTTGGCGGTATACAGCAAGCCCGCGTTGGCGGACGCGAATTGCCGCCCGTAGATGTCGGCACAGATCGCCGGGAAGATGCTGTAGATCTCACCGTACGCGAAGAACACCAACGCCGTGAGCAACACGAACGCGGCGGGATTCCGCCCGAACTCACCCAGGAGAAGGATGGCGGTGCCCTCGATGACGAAGGCGATGAACAGCGTGCGCTCGCGTCCCACCTGGTCGGACATCCAACCGAAGAACGGTCGGCTGATGCCGTTGAACACACGATTCATCGACAGCGCGAACGGCAGTGCGAGCAGAGTGATGCCGGCCAACGAGACGCTCGAGTTTGCGACGCCGAGATCGGCCGCCATCGGATTGAGCTGGGCGGTCGCGATCAGTCCACCCGAGGCGCTGAACACGAACATCACGAACAGCACCCAAAACACTGGCCCGCGCAACATCTCGAGGGGAGTGTAATCGCGCGGGGCGTGGATGCGTCCAACTTTTTGCGGCGGCTTGAAGTGCACACTCGGCGCGCGAAGGAACCACCCGATGATGAAGACTACGGCGCCCTGAAGAAGCCCGAACTTCAAGAACGTCGCCTCGTAGCCTTGCGCCTGGATCATGTTCGCGATCGGAAATACGGTGAGGGCCGACCCCGCGCCGAACCCCATCGCCGTCAATCCGGCGGCGAGACCGCGCCGATCGGGAAACCATTTGAGCGCGTTTCCAACGCACGCGCCGTACACCGCCCCGGCCCCGATGCCGCCGACGATCGCGCCGAGGTAAAGCATGGGCAGCGACGTCGCCACCGAGTTGATCGCCCAGGCCAGGGCCACCATGAGCCCCGCGGCGACGCCCACGAACTGCGGTCCAATTCGGTCGACGAGGTACCCCTCGAACGGAACGAGCCACGTCTCGACGAGCACGAAGATCGTGAACGCAACCTGAATCGACGACACGGGCCAGCCGCGCGCGTCGTGCATCGGTTTCACGAACAGCGTCCAACCATACTGAAGGTTGGCGATCATCGACATGCAGATGATGCCGAGGATGAGCTGCCACCATCGACCCCGGCGCAATGCACTCAGTGTGTCCGCGATGCCGGTGCCAATTACCGTCGGGTCCAGCGGCGTTGACTGGACGAGTCCGGCAACGTCGCTCTCTGTCATTTGCGGTCCAAGGCCGTCGCTAGGCTGCATCGGCATCACCGTTTAGGATGGCGTCGCCGAGCTCACGCCGGTCGACAAGGTGCTGGACTTCAGTGAGAAACGCCGACAATGCATCGGACCGGACAAGGAATTCGGTCTCGGTTATCTTGTCGGCCTCGATCACGTCATCGTGGCTCAGAATGCAAACGCGCGTCTCGAACGTATCGCTGCGGTCGGCGAGCGTGATCAGCAGTCGGAGACGTTTCTCCGCATCCCAGCCTCCCAGCAAGAGCGCCGAGGGGCGAGCCGCCTCTCGGAGACGGCCCGCGTCAGCGACGAACGCCTGGAGGTCTCGACCCGCGACAGTAAAAGCCGTTTGCGCGCCGAGGCCGCGGCACGCGACGCTGGCGCGCGCATCGAAGAAGTCGGCGAAGGGGTCGCTCGTGTCGCAGTCGAGGATGCTGAGCTTGAACTGTGCGGTCACGGCACTGTGATATCGCGATTCGCCTCGGCATGCAAGACTATGCGGCGCAACGGCTGAGGTCCGCGGTGCGCTTGACAACACTTCACAACGTCATCTCTGGTTGGGACCGGCCGCGGCGCGCGCGATCGGTTATGGCGCTTTCGCTACGAAGCTGCCGGAGACGTCGAGCGACGCGGGTACCGAGGTGACCGTGAGGCCGACCGTGACCACGGCTGGCCACGTGCTCGAGCGCGCCGAGTGGAAGCTGAACGTCCCACGAATGGAGGGCGAGACGGCGGTGATGGTGACCGTGCCAGTCGTCGCATCGTACACGGTGGAGGTGCCGTCGGCGTTGTGGATCCGATAGGCGCCGTAGAACTCAGGCGTCGTGCCGAACGGCGAACCGAGAACGCGGACGCGATACGTTCCGAGCTTAGCCGTTCCGAGCAGACCGATATTGGTTTGCGGCAAGGTGGGATCGAGCGATGCAAACGCGATGAGCGTCACGTCGCTGCTGTACTTCGTCCCGCTGCCGTTCGCTTCCTCGCTCCAACCATTGATGAAATATTGGCTGATCGAGATGCCTGTCCGGGTGCCAGTCAGATCGCCACCGAGCGTAAAGGAGTAGCTCGGAGCCAGGTCACCGGTAGGCGCCGTCGCGACATCGGAGCCACACGCGGCGAGACAGACAGTCGCGACGATGAGCATCGGATGGATGCTTCGCATGCGATGAACATTGGGCGCCTCGCCACGCAAAGCAAGCAGAAAAGGAAGGAGTCCTCTAGACAGGGCACTGCATGGGGGCCATGGTATCGAGCCGGTCCAGAGCCTTTGTGCGTCTCGCTCTCCCCCCAAACAGCCAGCCACCCATGAAGCGCGCCGCTCTCTTTCTCTTGCTGATGTTTTCGCGATTTGCGCCGGCTCAGGAACGCGATGTCGTCGTCACCGGAGGCTGGCTCTTCACGTCGACGAGCAACGACCGCATTAGAAATCCCGGAATTCTCGTTCGCGCCGGCAAGATCCTTCGCGTGGGCGGCGACCTCTCTATCGCGGCGGTCGATGCAGAGCGCGTTCAGGTCGCGGACACGGAGACGGTGGTCCCCGGCCTGTTCGATCTCCACGCGCACTACGCCATGGATCTGTTCAACGCCGGGCGAAAGGACGAGACGATTGCTTACCCGCCGCTTTTTCTCGCGAACGGAGTGACGTCCACCTTTCCGGCGGGCGAGATGGATCCCAACGCCATGCGCAATCTGCGCATTCGCATCGAGAACGGCGAGGTGCCCGGCCCGCGTCTTCTCAACTCGGGTCCATACTTCGGGACGGCGCGACCAAACTGGGACCGCAACATCACGAAGGAGCAGATCTAC
Organism: Gemmatimonadaceae bacterium; assembly: GCA_036392315.1. Taxonomy (GTDB): domain Bacteria; phylum Gemmatimonadota; class Gemmatimonadetes; order Gemmatimonadales; family Gemmatimonadaceae; genus JAQBQB01. Next base: position 1,284 of record DASVYG010000073.1, on the reverse strand, counting down.
GCCGAGGTCGATCATTGGGTGGAGCTCGGCGTGAAGGGATTCAAGGCCAAGGGCATCACGCCCGATCAGCTCAAGGCATTGATCGAGCGCGCGCACTTCCACGGACTCACGGTTACCGGCCATCTCGACTCGGGCAATCGCAACAGCGTCAATCCCCGCGACGCCATTCTCATGGGGATCGACCGGATCGAGCACTTCATGGGAGGAGACGCCTTCACTCCGGACAAGTCGGCGTACGCGTCGTACGAGCATATGACGTTCGACACGCCGGAGTTCAAGCGGATCGCGGCGCTATACAAGGAACATCATGTGTATTTCGACGCGACGTTGAGCACGTACGGGTACTACGGCACGAAGGATCCGGACATGCTCGACTACTACACCGATGAACGGCGATTCCTCACGCCCTACATGCGGGCGAAGCTCGACGCCCGGCCGCCGCGGCCGGTCAACGTTCAATTCGGAAACATCTATTTGACAAAGCGAAAGGAGATCAAGGCGTTCTACGACGCCGGCGGAGTCGATCTCATGACGCTGGGCACGGACCATCCGAGCTGGGGTCAGTGGTTCACTCCCTTTGCCGCGGACCGAGAGATGCTCGCCTATTCGGTGTCCGGCATTCCGAACGCGGCAGTGCTCCGCATCGCGACGATCAATAGTGCGCGGGCCATGGGTTTGGGCGATCGGCTCGGAACGATCGAGGCCGGCAAGTGGGCCGACCTCGTGGTCGTGCGCGGCAATCCGCTCGCCGACATCCGCCGGATGCGGCTGCCGAGAATCGTGATCAAGGCCGGCCGCGTGTACGATCCGGCCGAGTTGATGAAGTCAGCTGAAGGAAAGATCGGGCCCACGAGCGACGCCGACACGGCGGCATGGGCGCCGACGCCGCGAGCGCCGCGTGCCCCGGCCGGCAGCAGGCCACCGTTCTGATCCTTCACCGGAGCCTGACGACATGAATCGAATGGTTCACGTGTGCGCGCAGGCGGCGTGCGTCGCATCAGTATTCGCAGCGGCACTCCCGGCGCAAACCATCGGCGGCATCACGAGCGCCGACGTGTACGCTTTGCGTGGGCTCGGCGACGTCCAGGTGTCGCCGGACGGAAGGCGCGTCGCCTACGCGCTGACGCGGCGCGACGGTCCCGGCTCGCCGCGTTCGGAAACTTGGATTAGAGATCTTTCGACTGGGGCAGAATCTCGTCTGGGCACGGACGCGACAGGGGCGTCGACTCCGCGTTGGTCGCCGGATGGGCAATGGATCGCGTTCATCGGACGAATTGGCGACAG
>DASVYG010000072.1:0-3632 GCA_036392315.1 Gemmatimonadaceae bacterium | reverse complement strand
CTCAACGACGGAACCGCGGCCGTCTCGTTTACTGCTGCGGTCGGATACGTCCTGGGCTCCGAAACGAATGCCGCGTCGCTCGGGCTGCATTTCGTTTACGCGATCGGCGCGGCTGTTCTAATCGGCGCGGCCACCGGACTCGCCGCGCGCCGTCTCCTGGGCTGGCTCGACGACGTGATGGTCATGATCACGATGACGACGACGGCCGCCTACGGGTCTTTCCTCGTCGCCGACTCGGTCGGCGCGTCCGGAGTGATCGCCGCGGTCACCGCCGGTCTGTTGAGTGGAACCGATGCGTCGCAGCGCGCGATATCACCACCGACCCGAGCGGCGCTGCAAGGCTTCTGGCAATACGTCGCCTTCGCGCTCAATTCACTGGTGTTCCTACTCATCGGATTCCAGGCGCGCGTCTCACAGGTGCTCGTTGCGTGGCGGATGATCCTCATCGCGTATGTGGTCGTCACGGTCGTACGCATCGTCGTGACCTACAGCGTGGTCGGTGTGATGCCCAAGCGCGAACGACTTCCCCGAGGCTGGACGGCGGTACTGGCGTGGAGCGGGCTGCGCGGCAGTCTCTCGATGGTGCTCGCACTCAGCCTCTCGGCTGCGATGCCGCAGCGCGACACGATCATCGACATGACGATCGGCGTCGTCGTCTTGTCCATTCTGGTGCAAGGATTGTCGGTCTCGCCACTCATGCGCCGGCTCGGGCTCGAGACGGTCGAAGGAGCACGTGCCGCCGCGAGCGAAACGTCCTAGCCGCCGCCGACGTCTACTGCGCCGCCTCTCCCTCGAGATACGTGTAGCCTTCGAGGCCAGCCACATAGTCGGCGATGAACGTGTTCGCTTCCTGCCGGCTGATGTGTTTTGCGGCGGCGACTTTCCGCCGAAAGGTCTGCAGCAAATCCGACGCGCGGAACTGCACGTAGTTCAGCACTTCCGTCACCGTGTCGCCGTGAACGAGGTCGGTCACCTCGTAGCCGCCGTTGGGCGCGAGTCGGATGTGCACGGCGTTCGTGTCCCCGAACAGATTGTGCAGATCACCGAGAATCTCCTGATACGCGCCGGTCAGGAACGCGCCGAGCATGTACGGCTCGCCGTCGCGGAATTCGTGCAGCTCGAGGCTCGGGTTCCCCGACTTGTCGCCAACGAATCGATCAATCTTGCCGTCGGAGTCGCACGTCACGTCCTGAATAGTGCCGCGCCGCGTCGGCTCTTCGTCGAGCCGATGGATCGGCATGATGGGAAAGAGCTGGTCGATCGCCCAGCTGTCGGGGAGGGACTGAAAGAGCGAGAAGTTGCAGAAGTAGCGATCGACGAGCGTTGCATCCAGATCGGCGATGATATCCTCGAACGCGTCGCGGTGACGCTCGATGTTCTTGGACAAGACGTTGACGGTGGCAAAATAGATCTGCTCGGCCAGCGCTCGCTCCCGCAGTGAGAACACGCCGCTGTTGAACATGTCCTGCGCGCGTTCCTTGTCGAACGTGAGATCGTGGAAGATCTCGCGCACGCGGCGCTTGGTGACGTTCTTGCGCGACGCGTCGCGGTAGTCGGCGAGCATCTCGCGCAACAGCTGGTGATCGTCCTCGCCGAGCTCCGGGACGGGCCGGTCGGCTTGCGACTCGACGTCGATCACCTTGATGAGCAGCAGCGCGTGATGCGCCGTGAGGGCGCGCCCCGACTCGCTGATGATGTGCGGCATCGGGATCTCATGTTCGCGGCACGCTTCCGCCAGCGTATAGACGACGTCGTTGGCATACTCCTGAAGCGAGTAGTTCACGCTCGCGTCGGACGTCGAGTTGGTTCCGTCGTAGTCGACCCCGAGGCCGCCGCCGACGTCCACATGCGTGATATCGAGGCCGAGGTTGCGCAGCTCGACGTAGAAGCGGGTGAGCTCCGTGAGCCCGAGCTTGATGAACCGAATGTCGGTGATCTGCGAGCCGAGGTGAAAGTGGATCAGCTTGATGATGTCGAGCCGGCCGGCGCCGCGAAGCTTGTCGACCGCCTGCATGAGCTGCGCGGAGTTGAGCCCGAACTTGGACTTCTCGCCACCGCTCTCCTTCCACCGGCCAAAGCCCCGTGACGCGAGCTTGATGCGCACGCCGGCCGTGGGCGTTACGCCCATCTCGTCAGCGACTTGGAGCAACACGTCGATCTCGCTCAGCTGCTCGATGACGATGTAGACCTGATGCCCGAGCTTCTGGCCCATGAGCGCGAGGCGCATGAACTCCTCGTCCTTATAGCCATTGCAGATGATCATGTGCTCGGTGTTCTCGGCGAGGCCGAGGATGGCCTGGAGCTCCGGCTTGCTGCCGCACTCGAGGCCGACGCGGTGCGCCTTGCCGAACTCGACGATCTCCTCGACCACGTGGCGTTGCTGATTCACCTTGATCGGGTAGACCGTGGTGTAGCCGCCCGTATAGTTGAACTCCTCGCGCGCTTGCTCGAAGCGCGTCGTGAGGTGCTCGATGCGCGAACGCAAGATGTCGGAAAAGCGCAGCAAGACCGGCAGCGCGATGCCCTGCTCCTCGAGATCATTCGTGATCTCGAACAAGTCGACGAGGTGGTCCGGGCGATCTCGGTCTGGACGGACGATTACGTGGCCTCGATCGTTGATGTCGAAGAAGCCCGCGCCCCAGCCCTCGATGTTGTAGAGCGCCCGCGCGGCGTCGATCGACCACGTCGTGCCGGTCACGGCCGACTCGGCGTCGGCAATGTGAGTAGCCATGGGGAGAAGTTAATCGGCGCGCCGCCGAGGGAAATGCCTCGCGACGAATCCGGCAACGACGCGCCGTGGGTGCTTACGGAAAGAGGAGCTGCACGCTCCAGCCGTCGCCGGAGCGCGTGTACAGATGCCTCACGTGCAACCGGCTCGGCATGTTCTTCCAAAATTCAATCCGCTCGGGCACGACGCGGAATCCCGACCAGTGCGGCGGGCGTGGCACCGGTCCGCCAGCGAATCGTTGCTCCATCTCGAGCACGCGCGCGTCGAGCTCGTGGGCGCTCTCGAGCGGCCGACTCTGGATTGACGCCCAGGCGCCGATCTGGCTTCCCCGCGCGCGCGAGGCGAAATACTCGTCGGCCTCCACGTCGCTCACCACGTCGGCGCGTCCTTCGATCCGGACCTGTTCCTCGAGCAACTGCCAATGAAAACACATCGCGGCTCGGCGCGAGGCGAGCAGCTCGACGCCTTTGCGGCTCTCGAAATTCGTGTAGAAGACGAATCCGCGCTGGTCGACCCCCTTGAGCAGGAGGATGCGAACGCTTGGGTGGCCGCTCGCGTCGACGGTGCCGAGCGCGAACGCCGTCGGCTCCGGCAGCTGTTCGCGTGGCAGCTTCTTTGCGCGGTCGAGCAGCGCCTGGAATCGCGCGATCGGGTCGTCGTGCAGAGGCGTCGTCATCCGATGGCGCGCTTGTAAAAGCTTCGCATGCCGAGCGTCCAGAAGAACCAGGCGATCACGACCAACGCAACGCCGACCACGCCGAGCGGCATGTGCGGCACATCGGGCGTGAGCGCGCCACGCATTCCTTCAGCGATGTACACCATGGGGTTCACGAGAACGAGGTATTTCATGACCGGCACTGCGTCGAGGCCGCGCCATGGGTAGTACGCGCACCCGAAAAAGAGC
>DASVYG010000071.1:0-2659 GCA_036392315.1 Gemmatimonadaceae bacterium | reverse complement strand
TTCGGCATGAAGGAGAGCGTGACCTTGTCACTCAGCTTCGAGTCGTCGACCTTCGCCAACGCGTCGGTGCAGAACTGGAACGTCTCCTTGAGCCGCGCGACGAGGGCATCCTTCGATGCCGTGGGTGCGAGCTTTGTGCGTGTCGGCGGCTTCATGTCGCCCAACAAGCCGCAGAAATAATCGTTGCCGCCGGACAGGTGCGTGACAACCTCGCCGAAGCTCATCTGCGCCGGAGTCGGCTTGTACGAATACTTGTCTGCCGGCATCAGCTCAGCCGCGGCGATGAGATTCTTCGCCACTTCGCTGGCATTGTCACGAAACGCTTCGGCCACGGGCGCTCCCTGCGCCGCGACAAGCCGCGGCAGGAGCATGGCAGCCATCGTCAGAACTGGGATACGAACGCGCATGTTAGCCACTCGGGTTGGGGTGAAGAGGATCTTGCTCGATCGAGCGCAAACTGTCTAGGCTCGGCGGCCGCCGCGGCCGCGTTTGCTGGAGTCCGCCGCAGCCGGCGGAGGTGTAACCTCGAAGTCGTGCTCCGGGATTTTGAACGCCGCGGCGACCGCCGGATCACCGATATCGCCGAGCGCCCGCTGTGCAATGTACTCGCCAATCGTCGGGCCGAACTTGAAGCCTTCGGCGTTGCCACCGCCGGCGATCAAGACGTTGGACATTTGTGGATGGTGATCGACGATGAAGTTTCGGCTCGAGCTCAACTCGTAGTGGCACGAGTGCGTTTGGAGAATCGGCGCGTCCTTGAGCAGCGGGAAGCGATGCGTGACGAATCGGCGCGGGCCGTCGATCCGCGGCGCATCCGCCCAGCGATCGCTCGTGTCCGGATCGAGTTGCGCAGGCGGCGTGGTCGCCGCGTTCGCACCGAATCCGCCGCCCCCGGCGCGGCCGCCGCCTGCCGTACCCTGCCCAGCCGCAACAGTTCGTCCGCCGCGACCGCCGCGACCAGCGGCTTGACCCCGTCCTCCGCCGCCCGCTCGAGCGCCCGCCGTTCCAGACCCAGCGGTGCCTCGGCCACGCCGCGCCGCTGCCGCCGCGCCGGCTCCGCCCTGCCCCGCTCCGGGCGCTCGCTCACCACCGCGAACCCGGAAGCCGCGACTGTCGATCGGCAGCGCCGCCCATCCGGTCACTCCGGGAAAATTGAAGCTCGGCAAATTCGGATAGGTGAACCGCTCGTCGCTCGCCGGCGTTCCGAAATAGCAGACATAGCCGAGCGGCGTGCGCATCTTGTTGGCGAACAGCTCCGGGAAAGTCTTGCCGAGCCATGGCCCGGGCGCAAAGACGAACGTGTCGCCGCGGATCGTCTGCCCGGTATCGAGAACGATCTCGTCGAGACGTCCATTCGAGATCTTTGATGTCCGCGCCCGCCCGATGATGATCTTGACGCCTTTGTACTCGGCCACGGCGGCAACGGTCTGGCAAGCGCGGCGCGCACGCACTACGCCGGCATCGGGCTCGTAGAGCACAGCGGTGATGTCGTCCATCGAGATGACGGGAAACGCCTTTCGCACATCGTCCGGGTTGAGCACGTCGTAGGGAATCTTGTGCTTGTCCCACCAGTGCTTGGTCTTGACGAGGTACGGCTCCCAGTCCGGCCGGAGGATGAGATCGCCTGTCGTGTGAAAGAGATTGAGCCGCAGATCGCGGCCCCACTCGGCATCGAACTGCCTCCAGCGATTCATCGACTCGCGCGCCCACAGCATCCACAGCTCGGGGCTTTCCGCGCGGTCGCCGTAGGACGACCGGACGCCGCGCGACTCGTCGCCCGACGTCGACCGCGCATTGCCTGGACCGTACGCGTCGACCATCGTGACCTTCGCGCCCATCTGCCGCAGGTGGAGCGACGTCCATCCACCCCACGCGCCGCCGCCAATCACCACGACGTCGGCCGACGACCCGCCAAAGAACGGCGACCGTCGCTTGTGCACGAGGCCGGGCACATCGGCAGCCGCCGCGGAGCCGGCGCCGCCAAGTAAGAGAAGACCAGCGCCCGCGCCGGCAACCTTGAGGAAGTCGCGCCGAGCGACGCCGGGAGTCTCAGGCGCGTTGGACGGTGTCGACGGTGCAGACGACGGACGTGGCGGATGCACGTTGGAATCGTTCGCCATGACTCCGCTCGAAAGAGTGAGGTGGAAGGCGCAAACATGGTGGACGAGCCGGGCGAAATCAAACAGGGCCAGCCGCGACACTCGCACCGATGGCGCGATGAGGCTATTATCGCCCCCGTCCCGGCTCAGAGGATGTGCATGCGAATGCGTTGGACGAGCATGGCCGCAATCTCGTTGTCCCTCGTTGCCTGCGGGCGCGCCGACGTCGACGTGCGCACACCACTCGGCGCGCGCGTCGCCGGAACCAAGCCGTTCGTTCCGGTTCGTAACGCGAACGCGGCGGCGTTCGTGATTCCGTCCACGGCGAATCTCAAGCCGGCGACGTATGCCAATGAGCAGGCCGTTCGCGGCCAACAGGTGTATCAGTCGACGTGCGCACGATGCCATCCGCCCGGACAACTGGACGGCGAAACCTTCGAGGTCGGATGGAACGAGCGGCGTGTGTTCGATCTCTACTCGCTGATCTCGAATACCATGCCGCAGGACAAGCCCGGCAGCCTGCGCGACGACCAGTACATCGACGTCATCGCTTATCTCCT
>DASVYG010000070.1:0-7740 GCA_036392315.1 Gemmatimonadaceae bacterium | reverse complement strand
AGAACCGCTTCGGCCATGCTGCTGTCGCGGCTGAGTAGCGCGTCGACGGAGAGGTCGAGCAACGACGTCGCAAGGTCGGACATGTCGAGCAGCCGCTGTTTGAGATGCGACAGCTGATCGTGGAAATGACGGAAGCCGATTGCGGCAGTGTCGGCGGGACTCATCCGAACCTCCCTGTGATGTATGCTTCGGTGCGCTCGTTCGTCGGGCTCGTGAACATGCGATCCGTCGAGCCGACCTCGATCAGCTCTCCAAGATAGAAGAACGCCGTCACGTCCGACACGCGCGCCGCTTGTTGAAGATTGTGCGTCACGATGATGATCGTGAGCTCCCGTTTGAGGTCGTAGAGGAGCTCCTCCACCTTCTGCGTCGCGAGTGGGTCGAGCGCGCTGGCCGGCTCATCGAGCAGCAGCACTTCCGGCTCGTTGGCCAACGCGCGCGCAATGCACAGCCGCTGCTGCTGCCCGCCAGACAACCCCAGCGCGCTCTCCCGGAGGCGGTCCTTCACTTCCTCCCACAGCGCCGCCCGCTGCAGCGCCGATTCGACGATCGCGTCGAGATCGGCGCGGTTCCGGATTCCATTCACGCGCGGCCCGTACGCCACATTCTCGTAGATCGATTTCGGGAACGGATTCCAGCGTTGAAACACCATCCCGACGCGACGGCGGAGCGACACGAGGTCCATCTCTCGGCTGTATACGTCCGTATCGTCGAGACGGATCGAGCCGCTGTGACGAACGCCTGTGATCAGCGCATTCATCCGATTGATCGACCGCAGGAACGTCGATTTACCGCACCCCGAAGGGCCGATGAGCGCCGTCACGGTTCGCGGCGCGACCGACAACGTGATGTCGTGAAGCGCCTGCTTCTCGCCGTACCAAAAGGAGAACCGCTCCGCGGCCACCGTCCCGCGGTCCGATTCGTTCGGCACGCCAATCGGTTGCAGCAGCGTCGCGCTCATCCGAACCGCCCGGTGATGTACGCTTCGGTTCGTTGGTCCGCCGGAGCCGTGAAGATCGCGTTCGTCGGGCCATACTCGACCAGCTCGCCCGCGAGCATGAACGCGGTGCGATCCGAAATGCGCGCCGCTTGCTGCATGTTATGCGTCACGATGATGATCGTGACCTCGGACCGAAGCTCGTACACCAATTCCTCCACACGCTGCGTGCTGAGCGGGTCGAGCGACGCCGTGGGTTCGTCCAGCAGCAGCACCCGCGGTGACGTCGCAAGCGCGCGCGCGATGCATAGCCGCTGCTGCTGCCCGCCCGAGAGTGCGACCGCGCTCGCGCCCAAGCGATCCTTGACTTCATCCCAGAGCGCCGCCCGCCTGAGCGCGCGCTCCACGAGGTCGTCCGTCTCGCGACGCGACGGACGATCGCTGCGCGACATGATTTTGAGGCCTGCGGCGACATTGTCGCGGATCGACATCGTCGGGAACGGCGTCGGGCGCTGAAACACCATGCCGATGTGTCGCCGCACGCCAATCGGGCTCACGCCGGCCGCATAGATGTCGCGGCCGTCGAATCGGACCTCGCCCTCGACGCGTGCGCCGGGAATCGTCTCATGCATTCGGTTGAGACATCGAAGCAGCGTCGACTTGCCGCATCCCGATGGACCGATGATGCCGGTCACCTGACCCGTCGCCACGCCGAACGAGACGTCGCGCACGACGCGCGAGGCACCGAAGTACGCGTCGAGCGACTCCGCGGCAATGCACGGCTCATGGGAATCCGTCGGAGCGGCGGATGTCATCTCTTGGGCCTGTTCGGCTGCCACTGTCGGAATCGGCACTTCGCGGTCAGTCGCCGCCGAGCCCGAAGCGAGAGCGGGTGGCGAAGCGGGCCGCGAGGCTGATGACGAAGACGAGTCCGAGGAGGACGAGGGCGCCGGCCCAGGCCTGTGTGTGCCAGTCATCGTAGGGAGCAATCGCATATGAGTAGATTTGCATAGGCAACGCAGCGATGGGCTGCGTGGGCGAGACCGACCAGAATTGATTCCCGAACGCCGTGAAAATGAGCGGGGCCGTCTCGCCGGCGATTCGTGCCACCGCGACGAGCGCGCCGGTCACGATGCCGGGGAGCGCCGTTCGAAGAACGACGCCCAGCGAGGTCCGCCACCGCGAATAGCCGAGCGCGAGCGCCGCTTCGCGCAACGCGACGGGAACGAGGCGAATCATCTCCTCGGTGGCGCGCGTGACGAGCGGAATCATCATCGCGCCAAGCGCCAGCCCGCCGGCGAGCGCCGAGAAGTGTTTGAAGGGCCGCACGAGCATCTGCCACGCGAAAATCCCAAGGACGATCGACGGAAGACCGTTCAATACGTCCGACAGGAATCGTACGGCCGTGGCGAGCGGCGCCCCTCGTTGTTCTGCGAGATACAATCCGGCGCCGATGCCGATCGGCAGTCCGACCAGCGACGCCATGACCACGAGCATGCCCGTACCGACGATCGCGTTTGCCATACCGCCGCCCGTCTCGCCGGCCGGCGCGGGCATATGCGTGAAGAACGTCCAGCTCACCGACGCCGCTCCCTGTCGCACGAGATGCCACACGATGAGAACGAGCGGAAGGATCGCGACGAGAGCGGCGGCATACGTGAGCCCGATCATCACATGGCTCACGACGCGACGGCGAGAGCGCGACCGCATCGTGCTTGCGGCCAACTCGTCGCGATACGAGCGAGGCGCCGCAACTCGGCGCGACATGGTGCCCGATCGCGGCACGTCCGTCATGCGCCCGGCGCTCGCTCGATCTGCCACACCAGCCACCGAGCGATCATGTTGACGATCACCGTGACGAGGAACAGGGCGGCGCCGACCGCCATGAGCGCCGAGACGTGCAGGTCGTTGGTCGCTTCGCTGAATTCGTTCGCGATGAGCGACGCCATCGTGTAGCCCGGCTGAAAGATCGACGCGGAAATCTCGGGGCGATTACCAATGACCATCGTCACGGCCATCGTCTCACCGAGCGCGCGACCCAATCCCAGAATGACCCCGCCGATGATTCCCGATCGTGCGAACGGAAGGACCGCGTCCCAGATCATTTCCCATCGCGTCGCTCCGAGCGCGAGTGCTGCCTCTCGCTGCGACCGCGGAACGGCCAGCAGCACTTCGCGCGTAACGGCGGAGATGTATGGCAGCACCATGATGGCCAGAATCAGGCCGGCGGTGAACATGCTGTATCCGTACGCCGGCCCCGAGAACAGCGGGAAGTCGCCGAGGTGCATCGTGTCTTTCACGAACGGCATCAGGTGGTCGCGCAAGAACGGCACGAGCACCAGGATTCCCCAGAGGCCGTAGACGACGCTGGGAATGGCCGCCAACAGGTCGACGAAGAACGCGACGGGCTGCCGAAGCCACCGGGGCGCGAACTCGGAGAGAAAGATTGCCACACCGATCGCGAGTGGCGTCGCGATGATGAGGGCAATGGCCGACGAGACGAGCGTGCCGAAGATCGCCGGAGCCGCGCCGAATTTTCCGTTGACCGCGTCCCACTCGCTCTGCGTGAAGAACCCGATGCCGAACGTGCGCAACGCGGGCCAACCGGCGGCGAAGACCTCCCACGCGATGAGGCACAGGAGGATGGGAATGAGGAGCGCGAAGCCGGTCGTCGTCCATCGATAGATCCGATCGCCCGGCGACGAGCCGTGGATGCGGACGGCCGCATTCCCTCGCGGCGGCGTCGCCGCGAGCGCTGATTCGACGGATGTCTCGGTCACTGCGCTCCGCCGCGTGATACCACTGGACGGGGAGAGAGGGAATCGAGACGCGTGGTGAGTCTCGACGCGAGCGAGGCGGGCAACGGCGCATAGTCGAGTGCCGCGGCATCCTTCTGCCCGTCGGACAACGCCCAGCGAATGAAGTCCGTCAGCTTCTTCGCCTTGATCGGATCGGGCTGATTCTTGTACACGAGCAGCCACGTGAACGAGGCGATCGGATACGTTTGCGCGCCGGGCGAGTTGACGATCGATACGCGATAGTCGGTGTTCGGTGGAAGCTTGGCCGCGGCAGCGTCAGCCGCGGCGGTCGCCGCATCCGCTGCGGGCGCCACGAATTGACCGTCGGCATTCTGGATCAGTGCGACGCTCAAGCCATTGGGCTTCACATAGGCGAGCTCGACATACCCGACTGCGCCCGGGGTTTGTTTGATTTGACCCGAGACGCCCTCGTTGCCTTTGCCGCCGAGTCCGACCGGCCACTGGAGCCCTTTGCCCCGGCCCGGTCCACTCTTCCACATCGGGCTGACCGCGGATAAGTAATCGCTAAAGACATACGTCGTCCCGCTGCCTTCACTGCGGTGCACGACCAGAATGTCCTTTGCCGGCAGCGCGGCCCCGGCGTTCACGGCAGCGATCCGGGAGTCGTTCCACTTCGTGACTTTGCCAAGGAAGATGTCGGCCACGAGCGAGCCGGTGAGCTTGATGGGTTGAGCAAGCCCCGGAAGGTTGTACGCCACGGCCACGACGCCGACGACGGTCGGGATGTGAAGAATCGGCCCGCCCTTCGCGCGGACCATTTCGCTATCACTCATCGGCGCGTCCGACGCGCCGAAGTCGACCGTCTGCTCCTGCAGCTGTCGGATACCGCCGCCGGATCCGATCGACTGGTAGTTGATCCGCACGCCGGTCTTTGCAGCGTAGTCATGGAACCACTTTGCATAGATCGGATTCGGGAACGTCGCGCCCGCGCCGGTGAGATCGACACCGCCCGACCCGCCACCGCCTGCCGATCGTGCCTTCGCGGATTCGTCACCCGAAGGTTGTCGCCCCGTCCCCGATCCACACGACCAGGTTGCGTATGTGATCGCGAGAGCGGTCCCAAGAACAGTCAGTCGTTTCACAGTCACCTCGGCATCGAGTTCGGGATCACACTCGTTTGCTGAACCCTCGCCGAGGTCTGCAACCTTCGGGGTAACGTCGTGTAACGACCGTGTAACGGCGCCTCTCCAGGGCAAGCCGCTGAGTCACGACCACACGCGGTGACCGAAGCGTTACGCGAGATGCACGTCTCCTTTACGAGTTGCGGTGAGCTTCACGGCTTCCACACCTCATCCAGGAGCAACACGTGATCGCACGCGTTTCGATGTTCGTCGGTCTGGCAGCGGTCGGCGCATTCGTCGCCGCCGTTCCAGCTGCGGCGCAAGATCTGACCGGTGCCGGCTCGACCTTCGCTCAACCGATTTACTCGAAGTGGGCGGACATGTATGCCAAGAAGGCCGGGGTGAAGATCAACTACCAGGCCATCGGATCCGGCGGCGGTATCAAACAACTCTCAGACGAGATCGTGGACTTCGGCGCGACCGATGGGCCGATGACCGACGAGCAACTCGCCCAAGCGAAGGGCGGCCCGATCCTACATTTCCCAACCGTTCTTGGCGGCGTGTCCATTACGTACAACCTTCCCGAGGTCACGACTCCGCTCAAGTTCACCGGACCGGTGCTCGCCGAGATCTACCTCGGTAAAGTGACCAAATGGAACGATCCTGCGATCGCCGCACTGAACAAGGGCGTGAAGCTGCCGAGTCGCGACATCATCGTGGCGCACCGCACCGACGGCAGTGGGACGACGTACATCTTCGCCGACTATCTCTCGAACGTTTCGAAAGACTGGGCGACGGGACCAGGGAAGGGAACGTCCATCAACTGGCCGGTTGGCCTCGGCGGCAAAGGAAGCGACGGCGTCTCGGGAATTGTGAAGGCGACACCCGGGGGCCTTGGGTACGTCGAGTTGTCGTACGCGAATCAGAATCATCTGCCGTCGGCGTTGATCCAAAACGCCGCCGGCGAGTGGGTGGCGCCGACCTTGTCCAGTGTGACGGCGGCAGCGGCTGGCGCGGTCGCCAAGCTTCCGGCGAACACCGATTACAGAATCTCGATCGTGAATCCGGCTGGACGGGGCGTGTATCCGATCTCGTCGTTCACGTGGATTCTCGTCTACTCGCACCCGAAGGATTCGGCGAAAGGCAAGAAGCTCGTGGATTTCCTGCGCTGGGCATACAGCGATGGAGAGAAGGTGGCCGGCTCGCTGGACTACGCGCCGCTGCCGACATCCATGGTGGCGCAGCTCGAGCGACGGTTGAGTGACGTTCGCGCCTCGCGCTAACGTCGGAGTCGATTGATGCCAACGCCCAACCTTTTCCCTAAGACACAGCCCTCCATGACCTCTCGCTTCGTGCGATTGATCGCTGCCGTCACGGCGATCGCCATCGCCCCCGCCATCGCTGTCGCGCAGCAGGCTCCGTCCGCTCCGAGCGTCGTCACGCCGGCATTCGACTTCTCCGGCGTCATCTTCGGCAGCTACAGCTATCGAACGGATTCTGCCGCAAAAGCCGGACTGGGTGGCCAGAACCCGAATCAATTCGGCCTCGATCGGGCGTACCTCACGTTCAAAATGCCGGCCGGAGCCAACGGCGCAATCCGCATAACAACCGATGTATTTCAGAATACGAATACCGCCCAGAACGCCTATTACCAGGGCTGGGCGGTACGGGTGAAGTACGCCTACCTGCAGTACACTGGGTTCAAGGATGCCTTCGGCGTTGGCTCGAACCTGCTCGGGCGAATCGGCATCTTGCACACGGTGGTCATCGATCACGAAGAGGGCTTCTGGCCGCGCTACCTCCAACAGACCGCCATCGAAAAGAATGGATTCTTCTCGTCGGCTGACGTCGGCGTCGCGGCCCAGCTCACCCTCGGAAGCTCTGCCAGCTCGCCAATCGGCGCCGCGACCGGCAGCCCGCGTCCCAACACGTGGGGCGAAATCTACGGAACGATTACCAACGGCCCTGGCTACGCCTCGTACGAAAAGGATCGGTTCAAGGACTTCGCCCTCCGCGCTTCGTTTACGCCGCTGGCGAACGAGAACGGTCTGAGCCCCATCTTGAGGAGCTTCACCATCTCTCCCTGGGTCTATAAGGGGCTCGTCGGAAGCAACTTTGCGTCGGGCGGGGCCGGGCAAGTGGGATCGGGAACCAACGGCGCTGTGACGGACGGTCTGACTCGCGACCGATACGGTATCTTCGCCGGCCTCAAGGAGCGGCGCCTGACAGCGGGTGCGGAGTTCGCCCAGCGGAAAGACGAGAGCGAGACCGGCGCGAACACGACGGCCAGTCCCCGCGTCGTTCACGATTCGACGGGCAGGGTGATCGACGGATTCATCGTCGCGCGCCCGACGGAGTGGTTCGACGCATCTCAGAGGTCGCCGTTCAGCATCGTGGCACGCTGGGACCGTTTTACGCCCAACACCAGCCCGACGTCGACCAACTATGCGGGCACCACCCCCGCGTACGACTTCTATGTCCTCGGCGCCTCCTACGATCTCACCCAGCGCATGACGTTTACGTTGGACTATCAGAACCAGTCACCGACCGATTTCCCGTCGCCGACTGGAACCAACGTCCGGCCAACGCCGCAGCAGACGACGCTGTTCCTCCACTTCAACGTCTCGTTCTAGGTCGGAGCGCACCTCGCGGTTGCGGGCCGTGTCAACGGTGTAGAGGACGAGAACAGCCCGGCCGACGGCCGGGCTGTTTTTGGCTCGGGATGTCTTGCTCGAGACGCACGCTTCAAGTTGACACACTGCAAGTGATTACATAGCTTATAGGTCTGTCAAAAAACGCCTTCGATGGCTGCCGAAACCCGGGTTGCATTCCGCACCGGTGAGGCGAAGGACCCCTTTGTTCGACCAGGTCATGAAGACTTTTTCCGCCACTCCGAGCGACATCCAACAGGAGTGGTACATCG
>DASVYG010000069.1:0-43644 GCA_036392315.1 Gemmatimonadaceae bacterium | reverse complement strand
TATTGATTGCGCGCATCGGGAATGCCGTGCGTGGTGCCGGGATAGACCCAAAACTCGTTGGGGACGCCGAGCTTGGACAGCGCCATATGCATCTCTTCGCTCTGCGGCCGCGGCACGCGTGGGTCGCCGTCGACGACGTGGATGAACATCGGTGTCTTGGCGTTCTTGATATAGGCGATCGGAGATTGCTTCCACCAGTTCTCATATTGCCCCGGCTCCCAGTACATCTTGTCGCCGAGGTACCACTGGCGGAGGCGCTGCGTGTCGCTCTGACTCCACATCGAGATCCAGTTGGCGACGCCTGCGCCGGAGCTGATGGCCTTGAAGCGACTCGTATGTCCTTCGATCCAGTTCGAGTAATGACCACCCGCGCTCCAACCCAACGCGCCCATCTGTGTGCTATCGACGATCGCCTGTGAGACCAGGAAGTCGACGCCCGTCATGATGTCCTGGAAGCCCTTGGTGAAGTAGTCACCCTGGCTCTCGATCTTGAATTTCTCGCCATACTGCGTCGACTGTCGGTAGTTCGGCATCAAGACGGCGTAGCCCGCGCCCGCGTACACCTGTGCGTTGTATCCGCCGTTGAAGCTCAGCATATCGGCGGCGGCCGGTCCGCCGTGGATCGCCACGATGAGTGGATATCGTTTGCCCGCCTGATAGCCGACTGGCTTGATGAGGACTCCGGACACCGTTCTGCCATCGGTCGACTTCCACGAGATCTCTTCCTCGTCGCCGAGAGCGACTTCGCGACGAACCCACGCATTCGGGTCGGTGAGTTGCGTCCATTTCGCGCGATCGTTGAGGTCACGCAGCGAAGCCACCGTGTAGGTGGCGGGGGGCGTCTTGGGGTCGGAGTAGTTGATGAGCACGCGGCCCGTCTCGCCGTCGCGCGACACGGACAGCGTCGCTTTCACGTCGGTGAGCTGTTTCGTTTGGCCGCTGCTCACGGCGACGGCGAAGAATTGCGTCGTCGCACGGACGCCGGTCGTGAAGTAGATGGTGTCGCTGTTGGCCGACCAGAACGACGACTCGATGCCGCCTTCTCCACCACCGCCACCACCGCGCCCGCCGGCGCGGACGTCGCCGTCGAAATTCGCGCCGATCTTCTTCCATGGCTCGGACGGTTGATCGACGTGGCGCACATAGATGCGTTCGTTGTGCATGAACTTGAAATCATCGGGCGCCGAGAAGGCGACGAGCTTGCTGTCCGGCGAGAACGTGACCGGCCCTTCGCCGATGTCGGTGTTCTTCGTCAGGCGTTCGATGTTGCCGCTGGCGACGTTGAGGAGATACAGCTCCGCGTAGTCGTTCTGCTCGAGAATCCCGCGCTCGTAGCGATTCGCCGAGAGGCCGTGATAGCCGATCCATTTGCCGTCGCTCGAGATCGTGATGTCGCCGACACTGTAGCTCGGATCGTTGGTCAGGCGACGTTCCTGCTTCGTGTCGACGTCGAATGCCCAGAGGCTGGACACCGAGGACGCGGGGTTGCGCGGACGGACGGTGAATTGTCTGTCGGTTCGCGCGCGATCGTCGCGATCGATGCTGTCGGGCGTAACGAAGTAGATGCGCTTGCCATCGGGCGACCACTGCCAGTTGCCGACACCGGTCGCGTGACGCGTCCATTGCGTCGCCTTCGGGACATCCATTTGCCACAGATCGGCCGTGGCGATGGCGAATAGCTGCTCGTCGCCCGCGCGTCCAGCGCCGTAGACGATAGACTTTCCGTCCTTGCTGAACGAGAAGTTCGAGACGCCTTCGCGCGCGTCGGTGACGCGCTTCGCCTCGCCACCGTCGAGCCGCATGACGTAGAGTTGATTGCGCGCGTTACCGCCCGCCGCGGCGGCCCCCCCACGACCGCCCGCGGCACCGGTTGGTGACGCCGGTGCGTCGCGATCGGAGAGAAACGCGATGAAGGCGCCGTCGCGCGACCACTTGGGGCTCGTCTCGTTCTTTTCCTTCGTAAACGTGAGCTGGCGTGTGCTCGGTAGACCGCGGTCGAGCGCGACCAAATAGAGGTCGGTCTGGCGGCGCGCTTGATTCCAATCTGGAACACTCAGCGCGTACAGCATCGAGTGTCCGTCCGGACTGAGATCGAAGCCGCTCGTCTGCCGCATGTTCTGCGCATCGAGGAAGGTCATCGGCCGTGGCGTCTGGGCGGCGGCCGCTGCACTGAGGGTGAGCGCCGTTGCGGCGCCGAGGATGAACGGGCTGCGAATCACGGAAGTCTCCGATGGGGCTGTGTTCTATAATGTCACGCGGCGCGGTCGCGCGCGAGTTGGGCGCCCGTCGCACGCCGCGAGCGGTTGTAAGCGCTTTCATCTGGCGGCGCAGACGTCCGGTGCTAGTATTTCTCGTCGATCGATCGCCGAGGCCTCACCATGACTGATGACATTTCCCGTCGCGACTGGCTCAAGACCGTCGGCGTCGTGGGCGCAGGAGCCATCGTGCCACTCGAATCGCTTGCGACCGCACTGCCTGCGGCCCCGCCGGCGGCGATCGGGCCGACGCCGAGCTACGCGACGGGCGAGATCATCGAGCTGACGTCCACGAGCGAGATCTTCATCCCGCCGCGCGGCCGCGGGTTCATGAAGTTCAGCTTCGATTTCCCCGAGCCGTCGGTCGTGTTCGGCAATTTGCGATTCGGCTTTCTCGTCTTCACGGACGAGAACACCTATGGTCTGGACCGCACGAAGCTGCGCGCCGAGGGAAGTGAGAGCGAGCTGCGCATCGTGTGCGACGGCTTCGTCTGGGCGGGTGGCCAGGAACGCGCGCCGGGGAAACTCGTTGCGACACTGCATCGGAACGGATCGACGGTCGAGTGGGACGCCGTGGTCGAGATGGACCGTCCGATCAAGACGGTCACATCGATCGTGCGTGGAATTCCGCGCGGCCAGGTGTCGTTCGGCGCCGGGCCATTTACTGACACGCGCGACAACGAGCTGCTCGCTGGATATCCGTTCGGCGGCGGCGATCTGCACGGTCCGGGCTCGGCCAACGGCATGAGCACGCCGCTGCTCATGATTCAATCAGCGCCGGACGACGTGCTGTTCATCTCGTCGCTGGACGAACGCGTGCGACCCAAACGGTTTTACCTAGCACCAGGCGACTCGACGTATCGTGTCGAGGCGATTTACGAACACGACGCCTGGCGCAACGACAACCGCGTTGCTGTGCCCAGGTGGCGACTCGGACACGCGAGCAGAGCGGAGGACGCGATCGATCAACACATGAAGCATATCGAACGCGCTTTCTCACTCACCAAGTGGGACGCGCGCACCGATGCACCCGATTGGATGCGACACCTCGCGATGGTGACGACGCTCCACGGAATGCACTACACCGGTTTCATGTTCAACGACTACGCGAAGATGCTCGAGACGGCGCGGTGGATCGCGACACAGATTCCCGCCGAGCGCGTGTTGTTGTTTCTCTCCGCGTGGGACGGGCGGTATTACTGGGACTATCCGAACTATCGCGTCTCCGATCGAATGGGCGGCGAGGCAGAATTTCGGAAGCTGATTAGCGAGACGCAGTCGTTGGGCTTCAAGGTGATGCCGATGTTCGGCACGAACGCGGCAAACCGGAAACTCTCCTCATGGTCCGCCATCGCCGACGGTGCGACCGCGAAGATCGATGGCGACGTGTACAACCTCAACTGGGTCGATTGGAACAACGATCGACATCAGGACGGATGGCTTGCGTACATGAACCTCGGCGTCGACTCGTGGCGGAATTGGCTCGAGGGGCGCATCGGCGAGATGATCGAGCGATACGGAATCGATGCATACTTCCTCGACATCGCCGGCGGGCATGTGAACAGCACCAACGGCGACATGCACGAAGGTACGCGCCGGCTCGTGCTGGACTTGCGAGCGAAACACCCGAAGGTCGCGTGCGTTGGCGAGATGCCGTATGACGCGCTGCACGGTTTCATCCCGATGTACCACGCCGGTGGAGGTCCGCGCTGGCAACCGTACAGCCGATTCTTCCAACATTTGAGCAGTCCCGCGCCCGGCCGCGGCAGTAGCGGCGTACACGAGTCCGGGTTCGGTCGCTTCAACCCGGAGACGTTGTCACTGTCGCCGAACGCGATCCCGACGCTGCAGGTGGTCGACGACACGTTCCGCGATCACCGGGACGTGATGGCGGCGATCATCCAACGCGCGAAGCAACGCGCCGGTATCACATGACGATCGACTCGCTCGCGGCGCTCCGCGCCTCCGTGCTCGAGGCGAACCGCGAGATTGCGCGTCGGGGTCTCGCGCCATTCACGTTCGGCAACGTCAGCGGCATCGACCGGGCCCGCGGCCTGGTGGTGATCAAGCCGAGCGGCGTCGCGTACGAGGCGCTCCGGCCGGAGGAGTTGGTCGTGACCGACCTGACCGGAGCGGTCGTGGAGGGAACGTTGCGGCCGTCGTCCGATCTGCGCACACATCTCGTGCTCTACCGCGCGTTCGAGTCGATCGGCGGGATCGTGCACACGCACTCGCACTTCGCGACGGCCTGGGCGCAGTCGTGCCGGGAGATCCCTTGTCTCGGAACTACGCACGCCGACCATTTTCACGGGCCCATTCCGATCACGCCACATTTGACGCACGACGAAGTGCATGGCGACTACGAAGCCAACACCGGGCACGCGATCGAGCGGCGGTTCGCCGGTGTGGATCCGCTGCGAATGCCTGCGGTGCTGGTGGCTGGGCATGCGAGCTTCTGCTGGGGGCGGGACGTGGGAGCGGCGCTCGAGACAGCGTCGGTCCTCGAGGAGGTCGCGCGCATGGCGTATCACACGGTCATTCTCAACGCCGCCGCGGAGCCGATTTCGTCGTCGCTATTGGACAAGCATTTCTTTCGTAAGCACGGCGCGGCGGCGTACTACGGGCAGGAGAAAGACCCGTCGTCGTAAAGCCAGCTCGGTGTCATGACGGGCGAGCGCGCCGCGCCTCGGCGGCGATGCGTCGCAGTTCCGGCAGCACGTGGCCCACGTGCACCGCGCTCGAATGCGGATCGCCCATCGCAAAGTACAGAGATTTGTACATTGCGTAGAGACGCTCGTACGTTGCCGCCTCTCGCTCATCGGGCTGGAAGACGCGATATGGCGGACACAGTGCGCGCTGCGCATCATCGATCGAATCGAAAACCCCGGCGGCCAGAAACGCGAAGATCGCCGAGCCCAGACCCGTGATCGGGCGCTCGGGAACGAGCACGGGTTTTCCGAGCACGTTGGCGTAAACCTGATTCAAGACGGCATTCTTCTGCGGGACGCCACCGCCGTTGATCACTCGGTGGATCGGGACGCCGTGCTCGGCCATTCGCTCCAGGACAATGCGCGTGTGAAACGCAGTGCCCTCGATGGCGGAGAACAGCTCGTCACGCGCATCGTGGCTCAGTGTCCAGCCGAGGGTGACGCCGCCGAGATTCGGGTTTACGAGCACCGTGCGATCGCCGTTGTCCCATGTCATGCGGAGCAGCCCGCTTTGCCCGGCGCGATATTCGTCCAACCCGCGTGAGAGTTCTTTAACGGTCGTGCTCGAACGTCGCGCGATCGCCTCGAAGATGTCTCCGACGGCCGACAGTCCTGCTTCGACGCCGACGTAGCCGGGACGGACCGAGCCGTTCACGACGCCACACACACCGGGTACACACTCGGCGTCCTTGGCGATCGCGATGATGCACGTGCTCGTCCCGATGACGTTGACGACGTCGCCCTCGCCGATGCCGGCGCCGATCGCGTCCCAGTGGGCATCGAACGCGCCGACCGGGATCGAAATCCCCGCGCGAAGGCCGAGCCGGTCGGCCCAGACTCGATCGAGTCGGCCGGCGATGTGATCCGACGTGAGATAGCGACCCGACAATTTGTCGCGGATGCCGCCGAGCAGCGGATCGACGGAGCAGAAGAATTCTTCCGAGGGCAACCCACCGAGTGCTTCGTTCCAGAGCCATTTGTGGCCCATGGCGCAGACGGAGCGCGGAACGTCTTCCGGATCGGTGATGCCACAGAGGACCGCGGCGACCATGTCGCAGTGCTCGAGCGCGGTGACGAATTCGTGCCGGCGAGTGGGGTTGTGGCGCAACCAGTGCAGGAGCTTGGCGAATCCCCACTCTGATGAATACACGCCGCCGCAATAGTCGATCGCCGGAAGACGCTCGAGACGCGCGATGTCGGTGATCCGCGCCGCTTCATCCTTGGCGCGGTGGTCGGCCCAGAGATAATAGTCGCCCAGCGGCTCGAGATTTCTTCCGACGGGAATCACCGTGGAGCCCGTGGTATCGATGGCGATCGAGAGGACGTCGCGGCCATCGACGCCCGCGTCGGCGAGCGCGAGCCGCATCGCGACCACGAGTGCCTCCATGTGCGCGGAGTGCGATTGCGTCGCGAAATCCGGATCCGTGCGGTCGCGGAGCACCGGATACTCGCCGATGCCGGCCCCGATCGGTCCGCGCTCGCTGTCGACGATCGCGACGCGAACGCTCTGCGTGCCGTAGTCTACGCCCGCGACAATCGCCATCGTGTCACGCGTGCCGCAGCACGTCCCAGCCGAGGTAGCGCGTGGTCGCTTCATGCACGGCGTCGGCCACGGTTGCCATGGTCCCGGCGACGTGGTGCTCGAACCCGTTGACACAGATGAACCGAAGCAATTCCTGGAGCCGCGGAATCTCGACGACGCCGGCCCCACCGAACGTCGTAAGCGGATCGTCGGTGAAGCGGCCTTGGCCGACGTACCCGCGAACCCGACCGGTGCGGTCGTCGGTCGAGAAGCGCGCGAACGACATGGGGCTCGGCTTCACCTTGCCGACGCACGTGCCGTAGGTGTTCTCGCGGCCAACCGTGCCCGCGATGATGGCTTGATAGTCCATGTGTACGTCGTCGAAGAAGGCTTTCGGCAAGTTGCTGCAGTGAAAGCAGACGGCCTTGTT
The DNA here is from genome assembly GCA_036392315.1 of Gemmatimonadaceae bacterium. Lineage (GTDB taxonomy): Bacteria > Gemmatimonadota > Gemmatimonadetes > Gemmatimonadales > Gemmatimonadaceae > JAQBQB01. The sequence continues at coordinate 36,729 of DASVYG010000069.1, read as the reverse complement.
CGGATCCTCGCCGTAATTGTTGTTCCAGTCGAGCAGCGCGCTCGGCGTTTGCGACGCGAGGGTCAGCGCGTACATGCTGATCGTTCCACAGACGTCGACCTCGCACGCGCTCGGCAGATTCATGTCGCTCATCATGCTCATGATCGTGCACGGCACGACGCCGAAGAATTCCTCGAGCGACGTCCAACACTGGATCGCGGTGACGGTGACGTCGGCTTCCTTCATCCACCGATCGACGACGACGCCGAGCTTGGCCATCTTGGTGAGGGCGGCATCGGGAATGCCGTCGGTGGAGACGTAATTTTGCATCGCGTCGAACTTGGCGCGCACTTCGGGCTCGTCATCGGTGAGTCGTTGGATGCGGCCCAGGATCTCGGACAGATCGATCGGCTCGACGGCGATGCCACTCGCCTCGAGGATCTTCTCGCTGTAGCGAACCGTCTTGAACGCCGCCGGTCGCGCGCCGATCGCCCCGATGCGTGCGCGCCGCAGGCCTCTCGCCACTCGGCACACAGCGGCGAATTGCCGCAGATCGGCATGGAAGCTCTCGGACTCGGGACGCTGTGTGTGGAGTGACGTGAGCGTATAAGGAATTCCATACTGCGTGAGCACGTTGCACACCGACATCTTGCCGCAGAACGCATCGCGCCGCGCGTCGATTCCCATGCGCGCTGGATCGTCGGCGGTGGCGTGGATGAGCACGGGAACGTTCAGCCCAGCGAGCCGGAGTGTCTCGGCCACAGCGCGTTCGTCGCCGAAATTGGGCAGCGTGACGATGATCCCGGCGATCTCGTCGCGATGCACACGGAAGAGTGCGGCGCAGGCTTTGGCCTCGTCGCGGCTTTCGACGGCGCCATGAACGGAATCGGTCGGGCCAAGAGCGACCGAGCCGAAGCCCTCGGCCTCGAGCACCCGCAGCATCTCGTCGCGACCCGTTCGCGCGAGGTGCCCGGGAAAGAAGCCACGATTGCCGACGAGCACACCGAAGGTGACGCGCTCGGTTTGCCGCTGCTGCACCGGCGCCCTGGACGGTTTCGCGGCGCGCTTCGCAGCACGTTTCGCGGTGAGCTTTCCGCCGGCATTCGAGTCGATTTGATGGATCCGCATGGCCCGCTCTCGTTGGGTGTAAGCGCTTACAGAATATTCGACGACGCGCGACGCCGGAAGGGTGACGCGGTCACCGCGCGCGTGACGTGCGACGGGTGCGCGCACTACTCGGCCGCGCGGCGACCGCTCGCGGCGCGGTCGAGCCCCGCACGATCAGCTCGGGCCGAATGACGATCTCGCCGCCCCGTTGCCGGCCGCGTTCGCGATTGGGAATGAGGGATTCGACGATCAAGCGGCCGATTTCCTGGCGCGGGATGTCGGCCGTCGTGAGCGCGGGAAACGCATATTCCGCGAGCGTGATGTTGTCGAAGCCGGTCACCGAGACGTCGGTCGGCACCGAGAGACCGTTCGCGCGGAGCTCGCGCAGCACGCCGATCGCCATTACGTCGTTGACGCAGGCGATGGCCGTCGGCTTGAACCCCGACGCCAGAATCTGCTGCGCCGCGTGTTGACCGCCGGCCAACCCGTCATCGTCGGCGACCGTCATGACCTTGACTCGAGGAGCAAGCTCGCGCGTGACCTCGAGAAACGCTTCGCGTCGGTCGTGGAGCGGCCCAAGGCTGGTGTGATGGCCGACGAACGCCATGCGTCGATGTCCCATCGCGTCGAGATACTCGATGATGTGCTGCATTCCGGCGCGATAGTTGGCCCGGATGTTGGTGACATGCTTGAGGCGGTGACCGCCGCCATCGTAGACCGTTGTCGGGAGCGCGCTTGCGATCTTTGCCAGCGTGGAGGGCACCGTCTCGGAAACGACGAGCGCGAGTCCGGCCACACGACGACCGACCATCATCGCGATGCTGGTCGCCAATCGCTCGGCGGAATAGTCGGTGTTGGCGACGAGGACTTCGTGCCCGTGACGTCTGGCGTGCGCCTCGACGCTGCGGAAAATGTCGAGAAAGAATGGATTCTCGAGGTTGGACACGATCATTCCGAGCGATCGCGTCCGGCCGCCGGCGAGATGGCGCGCATTCAGGTCGGGAGTGTAGCCGAGCTGCTCGACTGCCTTGAGCACGCGCGCCTGCGTCGCTGGTCGCACGCCGTCGAGCTGATTCAGCACGCGCGAGACCGTCGCGGTGGAGACGCGCGCGCGTCGGGCGACATCGACGAGGTTCATGCCCAAGTATCACGTCGCCGCGAAGACGTGCACAAGCGCGTTGACACTTCTGGACCCATCCATATGTTCTAAGCGCTTACATTTTCGTGCGTTCAGACTCTCTGCAACCTTCGCCAGGAACATCGATGCGATCGACCCGCTTCCTCGCCGTTCACCATTGGATCGCTTTGGCGCTGGTCGCCGCGCTTGGTTGCGCCAAATCGGACCGGCCAGCCGCAGACACGACCAAAGCCTCGCCTTCGCCGAGCGCCGCGACGGGCGGCGGCAAGACGTTCACGATCGCGATGATCGCCAAGAGCTCGACCAATCCCGTATTTCTGTCCGGACGCCAAGGGGCCGAGGCAGCGGCGGCGGAGTTGACGAAGAGCAGCGGCGTCACAGTGAAGATCGATTGGCTCACGCCACCGACCGAGGATGGGACCGTGCAGGCGCAGCGCATCAGCCAGGCCGTGAACGCAGGCGACAACGCGGTCCTCCTCTCGGCGAGCGACGCGGGCAAGGTGGTCGGCGCCATCGACGACGCGACAGCGCGTGGCGTGCCCGTGATGACCTTCGACAGCGACGTTCCCAACTCGAAGCGCTTCTCGTTCTACGGCGGTGACGATGGGCTCATAGGCCGCGAGACGATGGACGAGCTCGCGAAGCAGATGAACGGTCAGGGTCACGTCGCGATTCTCGCCGGCAACCAAAACGCGCCGAATCTTCAAAAGCGCGTCGAGGGAGCCAAGGAGGCGGCGAAGAAGTATCCGGGCATCAAGATCGTGAACACGTTCTATCACCCCGAGACTCCGCAAGATGCCGCGGCCGAGGTGATCCGCGTGCAGAACGCGTATCCCGACATCAGCGGTTGGGCGATGATCGGCGGTTGGCCGCTGTTCACGAAATCCTTGTTGACCGATCTCGACCCAAAGCGTGTGAAGATCGTTGCGGTCGACGCGCTCCCCGACGAGCTCGCGTACGTCGAAGCCGGGCTTGCGCCGGTACTCATTGCGCAACAGCCGTACTTGTGGGGCTATGTCTCGGTGAAGACGATCTTCGACCACGTCTATCTCAAGAAGGACGTTCCCGACCGCATCGAGATGCCGTTGATCCGCGTGTCGAAGGACAACCTGGGGACGTGGGCGCGTCAGCTTCAGACGTGGGGCTTCACCGGCATCGACCCGAAGTACTTGGCGCTGGCGAAGTAAGTCGTCGCGTCCGCTCTTCACGATGACATCCAACGGAGATTGAATGGACAGACGACGATTCGTTGGCCGCTCGGCCGGATTTCTTGGAGCGGCGGCGATTGGCTCTACGCTCGTTGATGCGGCCATGGCGGAAGCGCAGGGCGGGCCTTCGCCGATCGCGGCGTTGCGGCCGATTGAGCCGCCGGTTCTGCCGATCACGGACGACGAGCGTCGCGCACGAATCGAGAAGGCTCGCCGCTTGATGACCGAGAACGGCATTGGCGCGATCGTTCTCGAGGGCGGCAGCAGCATGTTCTACTACACCGGCGTGCGCTGGGGCAACAGTGAGCGCACGTTCGCGGTGGTCATCCCCGCGCGCGGTGAGCTCGCGTGGGTCACGCCCGCGTTCGAGGAACAACGGGCTCGTGAGCTCATCAAGTTCTCGAACGACGTGCGGATTTGGCAGGAAGACGAGAGCCCGTACCGCGTGATCGCGCAAATCATCCGCGATCGCGGAGCCGCGACCGCGAAGATCGGTATGGAGGAACGTGTGCGCTTCTTCATTTACGACGGCGTGCGCCAGGAGTTGCCCAACGCGCAGTTCGTGAGCGCGACACCGGTCACGGCCGGCTGTCGCATGATCAAGTCGCCTGCCGAGATCGCGCTCATGCAACGGGCAAACGACATCACGCTGCAGGCCATTGGCGCGTCATTCAAGACGTTGAAGGCAGGCATGACCCAGCAGCAACTCTCGGCCAATGTCGGCGCGGCTACGACGAAACTCGGCGGTGTCGGAGACGGGGCGCTCGTGATCTTTGGCAAATACACGGCGTTCCCGCACGGCAGTATCCAACCGCAGAAGCTTCGCGAGGGCGACACGGTCCTCATCGACGCCGGCTGCACGGTCGACGGCTACACGTCGGACATCACGCGAACGACGGTGTTCGGCAAGCCGACGCAGCGCCAGCGCGACGTCTGGGACACGGAGAAGCGCGCCCAGAGCGCCGCGTTCGCCGCCGCGCAAATCGGCGCGACGTGTGAGTCGGTGGACGCCGCAGCTCGAAAGGTGATCACCGCGGCCGGCTTCGGTCCCGACTACAAGGTGCCCGGGCTGCCTCATCGCACGGGCCACGGCATTGGTCTCGACGGCCACGAATGGACCAACTTCGTTCGCGGCAACACGACGAAGATCCAACCCGGCATGTGCTTCAGCGACGAGCCGACGATCGCGATTTACGGCGAATTCGGAATCCGACTCGAAGACTGCCTGCACATCACCGACTCGGGTCCCAAATTCTTCACGCCGCAAAGCCCGTCGATCGAAAAACCGGTGTAGCGGTCGACGTTACGGGTAGGGATTGGCGAGTCTGGCGTACGTCGAATCGATGCGCCGGACATATCCGAGCGTCTCCGAGTAGCGCCAACGCTGGACCGTTGGCGCGATCTGCTCGATGCTCGCCCAGACCGGATCGCCGTTCTTCGCCTTGGCCACCGCGAGCGCCCGCGTGATCGTGCCCTCGCCGGCGTTATAGCTCGCGAACATGAAGTGATGCCGCTCGCCTTCGGGCACACCGTGCTCCCAAAGCTGCCAGAGATAGCGATCGTGCATGATGCCGGCCGCGATGTTCCATTCGGGCTGGTCGATCGTGCCGAATTCCGGACGGTGCGACGCGATGTCGTGATAGGTGGACGGCATGAGTTGCATCACGCCGCGGGCGCCGACCCAACTCTGGGCGTTGGCCTTGAGCCCACTCTCCGCGAAACCTTGCGCCTTGAAATACCTCCAATCGAAGGCTGGACCGAAGTAGCGTTTGGTGTATTTGCGGAACGTCGGATCGTATCGCTCGCTGATTTTCTTCGCCGCGCGTGCTTGCGCCGCGCGCTCGAGGGCGACGCCCGTCTTGGACAACGTCGACGTCTGGCCCGAGACGGACCGTGGACTCGCGAGCGCCATCCCGACCACGAGCGTGAACGCCACACGCAGCATCGGCGTCATCCGATGGCTCGGCCGACGATCAGGGCGATCGCGATGAACAGCGCCGCGATGAAAATCGCCACGGCGATGTTTCCCCGCTTGAGCTCCGCCGGAAAATCAACCTCCGGCGTGAGGCGGTCGATGATGCGATAGCTCAGATACATGAGCACAACGCCAAGCGCGGCGTAGATCAGGTTGAGCGCCAGAATCGACAATTGCACGATGGGTCCTCATGCGGGCAGGGCGTCCATGAAGAACGACGGACGATGGGTGGTACGGGTTTCGGCGGGACGCGTGCGGCGGCATCGCGCACGGGACCAAGCTACTGCAACGGGGCCCGAATGCCATCGGGCAAGGCGACCGTGGCCGCGGACGCACCCTGCGGACCGCGCCCAATCCTGTTCGTCGACGACGAGGTCCTCACGGCCCGGCATTCGGCGTTATCTTCGACACGGCGTGCGCGGCCCGGACGTCGAGAACAGGGCCGCGCCGACGGGACGCAAGAGAACCGGTTGTGAGGGGTCTGATCCAATGATCGGCACCTCTCCGTCGGTCCCGATCGATGATGAGAGCTTGCGAATCTCGCTCGCTACGCAGTGCTGCGTGACCCGAGTCCCGAGGTCAGCATGCCAGACAATGAAATTGTATTCTGCATGATCGCGCCGAGTGACGAGCCGATCGTCGTGACATTGAGAGCGACCGGTTTGATTCGTGCCGCCGCCACTTTTTGGGTGCTCGGCGACGACGGTGCGACAGCGGTCGAAACCTGGCCGCTCGCGGCGGGCGATACAGGGAGCGCGGACCATGGAGTCGCGAGCGCGTCCACATCGTTGAATCACCGATGGCTCACGTGGGACATCGAGGTCTGTTCCGTTCATCCGGCGCAGGACAATGGAACGGTGGAGGTGATCATCAGCCAACACGGCGTTTCCTGTCCGATCACAAAGCCTCAGCGGTGGGACTTGACGGGATTGCCCCGCTGCTCGGCCGGATCGACGATTCCGATTCGTCGCGGCGTTCAGTTTCACACCGTCTGATCGGACGAGACCATGTCGATTCGATGCTGCGCGAGGCTGATCGCGACCGTGCTGCCGCTGATCGCCGCCAGCGCTCAGGCGCAAGCCGGCAAAGCGGTGACGAGCTCCACGAGCTCGGCAACCGAGCCGTTGTACAAATTCTCGACCGACTACGACGTGCCCGAGTCTCCGGGCTTCGCGACGCTCGGCGTCACGCCGTCGAAAGTACTGCGCGGGAACGCGGCCAAACCGGTCGTCACCTCGTTGCTCGGTCAGGTGACGAGCGGAGGTCGTCTCAAAGGCGGCGTCGCCATCGACGTTGCGCCGTACTCTCTCTACGGCGGCAAAGTCGGAAATGCGGAAGCCTATCGCACGAATCCGTTTCGGCGCGCGTTGGCGAACACCCAGCTCTCATTCGCGACGGTGCAGGATCAGAAAGACACGGCGTCGGTATCGTTCGGGCTCGGGTTGCGCATGGTGTTTGCCGATGCGCACGACGTGTTGACGCACCCGGGACTGTTGGACCGCGTCGATGCCGCCCTCACGGCGTGCTCCGCGGTGCGACCCGTGACGGCCAGCGAAGCCGCGGCGCCGGGATCAGACATCGGCAAGGAGCACGTTTGCGCGGGTCTCGCCGATTCGGTGCAGTCGGCGAAAGACGCGGCGCTTTTGTTTTCAGGATGGTCGCTGGCGGCCGGCGCGGGCCTCGGCGGCTTGTTGCACGGCTCCATCGTTTCCAACGACAGCCTGGGCGATCGGCGCGCGCGGCTCTGGCTCTCGGGCGGATACTCCTGGGGGAGGCATCAGGAAGTACTCATGATCGCGCAGTTGCAGGATTCGTCGACCGTCGACTGGAGCGCGCGTCTCGGCCTTGGCGCCCGCGCCAAGTTCACCGCCGCCGAGTTCGGATTCGAGCTGTCGTACGACAGTCGGTCGCGCGAGCTCCAGCCCGGTGGCGCCGGCGAATGGCGCGTCATTCCGGGTGTGTGGCTGGTCGCCGGACTCACGACGGAGGCGGCGACGGCGGGCGGCGTGACTGCGCCGAAGCTCCGTCTTCGAACCTCGTTGCGCTGGAACCCCGCCGGCTCGAGCCTTCAGTAGGCTCGCGACGCCGCGGGTTGGTCTCGTCGAGTGTACGAAGCGAAAAGAATTGCGAGCTACTTCCGAATGGGCCCCACGTACAGCAGTGGTGCGCGTGCCGAGTGCGTACTGTCGACGCGTTCATCGACCATGGTGGGGGTCGCGGTGCGCACGATCGTCTCGGCGACGAACTGGGGCGTCGCACTCGGCACACGCTCGAGGACGAGACTCGCCGCGCCACTGGCATAGCCCGCGGCCATGGAGGTGCCGCTCCAGCTGGTAAAGATCGAGCGGCCGTTGTCGAACCCGGGAAGCAGCACCGAATCGCCGGGCGCGTAGACATCGATACACGATCCGCTCGCGGTATTGTCGCTGCGGGCGTCGAGCCAAGCGCCGCGATTCGCGCCGCGGACGAGCGAGCTCGCACCAACGACGAATGCTCCCGGTGCGCTCGCAGGCGACACGCGACATGCATCGATGTCGAAGTTCCCCGCCGCGACGATGACGAGGATACCGGCATCACGCAGCATCGTCACCGCGCTGTCGATCTCCGGCACGGAACGCGTCGTATCGACGACGAACGACCAGTTCGCGACCGCGGGCTGCCCGGGATGGCGCGCATGATCCTCAACGGTCCAGCGCGCCGCGGCGATGATAGCGTCAGTCGAGCCGCGCATGCGATCGCAATTGATGATCTTGACATCGACAATCTCGGCGCCGGGAGCAACGCCCAGCGTGGCGCCGGCGGCGGCGCCAGCCACTGCCGTACCGTGGTCGTTGCACACGCGCGGCTTGCTCGGGAAGGCGTCGAATCCGATGCGCACACGCTTTCCAAATTCCTCATGATCGGCGCTGATCCCGCCATCGAACACGTAGATCGCCACGCCGCGACCGGTCCCGGCGCGTAGCACTGTGCCGTCGAGCCGCGGCTCGCGCTTGGTCATGCGGTCCAGCGCGGTCGACGGCGTGCGCGACTCGCCGGCGCCATCCGACGTTGCGGAACCGGAGAGCACGAGCCGCGACTCGGCACCGTGGCCGGCGTTTCCGCCCAGCGCCACGCACGCGGTCGATGCAGCAACTGCCGTCGCGATGAATGCACCCGCTCCACGTTGCATGTGAGCCCCCTGTGACGAACCTCGACGCCACAGAAATCCGACGACTTACGAACTCGGCATGTAACGGCGGAGGCCGCTGTGGCTCAGGACAGAGGGACGAGCGCGTGGCGCTCCACGTTTCCGTCGAGCGTTCTGCCCCCGACGGTGATGTAGAGATGTCGATCGGTCACGGCGAGCGCGAACGCCGTGCGTCGCTCGAGGCAGGCGACGAGGTCGTCGAGCAACGGCCGTGCAATTCCATAGATTTCGATCGAGTCGGCGCGATGGATTCGGCTGCCGGCGAGCTGGCGAGCGAGTTGCGACGCGTCCTTCACCGAATACACCGCCACGCGCGGTGACGCTTTGCTCGCGCGGTGCAACCGGTCGCCGTCAGGCGACCCGACCTCGATCCATGATCGCAGCGCTCCGGTGAGATCACGCACACTGATGGCCGGCTCGTCGGGCTCGGCAAGGCCTTTGCCGAACGAGATTCCTTCGGTGTACTCGAGACAGTAGGCGAGGACTCGTGTCACCAGAAATTCCGGCGTCTCTGACGGATGCTGTGCGACGCGGAACGCGAGTGTCTCGTACACGCCGCGATCGACGTCGGAGAGCTCGATGTCGAAATTGTAGATGGTTGCCGTCAGCGCCACGTGCCGTCCTTTCGCGAATATGGATCACGTATCATAGTCGGTAGCATGGATCAGGTATTTCTGCTGTCTCCCGCGCGTTGTGATGGTGCGCGAGCGCGGCTGTTGATGAATCCTCTGGCAACGTTCGCTCTCGCCGAGCGACTTCAGGTCGGCGATGGCGCGCCACTGGGTGAAGTCTTCAGCTTTCTCAGCGGTTTGTACTTCCGTGGCAAGCTGGCGTACGCCGGCGCGTTCGGCCGGGACTCACGCGACACACCGGCCTCGTGGATCATTACCACGGACCGCGGACTCGTGCCGCCCGAGCGGGCGGTTCGACGCGACGACCTCGTCGCGTTTTCGCGAGTGGACATCGCTTCGGGCGACGAGCGCTATGTCGCGCCGCTTCGTCGCGACGCCGAGCAGCTCGCATCGACGATTGGCACGAAGACGCGCGTCATTCTGCTCGGCAGCATCGCGACCGGCAAGTATGCCGACATCCTCACCGGCGTGTTCGAGGATCGACTGCTCTTCCCGATCGAGTTCGTCGGGCGCGGCGACATGAGTCGCGGCGGCTTGCTGTTGCGACACGCGCGCGCGGGACGGGAGCTCGAGTATCAGCCCGTGCTCGGCGCCATTCGACGCGGAAAGCGGCCGCCCAAACTCGGACGGCCGCTCTGAGTCTTCGTATCGGAGCTCTGCCCCGGTCTCGATTACATCGGCGGCTTGGCGCGCTTGCCCCATGTCGGCGGCGGCGGCTCCTTCGTCGCGCGCACCACCGGATGCGCTTGCAGCTGCTTCATCGCCTCTTCGACCGCGCGCTCGAGCTGCGGATCGTGTCCCGCGATGACTTCCTTCGGCGTATTCTCGACGTCGATGTCCGGGGCGACGCCTTCGTTCTCCACAGCCCACTTGCCATCGCGGGCGAAGAAGCCGCCACGCGGGGCGATCGCCGAGCCGCCATCGACGAACGTCGGTGTGTCGGCGGTGTGTACCAAGCCGCCCCACGTTCGCTTGCCGACGAGCGTTCCAATCTTTCGATAACGGAACATGTATGGCATCAGGTCGCCACCTGACCCGGCCATTTCATTGATGATCATGACCTTCGGACCCCAGATGCCCGCCGCGGGACTGGTGAACGGCATGCGGTCGCCGGCGACGTTGTTGAAGTAGCCATCGAAGTCGCGCTGGAGCACGTCGATGATGTAGTCCGCTGCTTGTCCGCCGCCATTGTACCGCTCATCGATGACCGCGCCCTTTTTGTCTTGTTGCGCGAAGTAATAACGATTGAAGCTCGTGTAGCCCGGTTGTCCGGTGTTGGGCAGGTAGACGTATGCGAGTTGTCCGTGTGAGATCGAGTCGACGCGCCGGCGGTTGTCCTCGATCCACGCGCGCGTGCGCAACGTCTGTTCGTTCGCCACCGGAACGACCGTCACGTGTCGCGCCCCATCCATCGTCGGCGTGGCGTTCACGACCAGGTTCGTCTGCTTGGTCGCCGTGCCGTCGAGCAGACGATAGATGTTGTCGGGCGCTTTGAGCTCCTGCCCGTTGATCGCGAGGATGTAGTCACCGACGCGCACGTCGACGCCGGGCGCCGACAGCGGCGCGTGGAGATCGGTGTTCCATTCTTCGTCGTCGTAGATCTTCGTGATCTTGTAGCGACCGTTCTCGATCGTGAAGTCGGCGCCGAGCAGTCCGGCGGGCGCGGTGTTGGTGACCTCCGGCATGTCGCCGCCGCGCACGTACGAGTGGCCGATGGAAATCTCGGCGCCCATCATGTCGATGAGATAGTTCAGATCGGCGCGATGATTCACGTACGGCAGGAACGCGCCATACATCTGCTTGATCTTGGGCCAATCGGCGCCCTGCTCGTTGGGCACGTAGAGATAGTCGCGCTGGTTGCGCCACGCCTCGTTGAAGATCTGCTTGTATTCTTGCTTGGGGTCGATGTACGCGCGCAGATCGGCATTGAGCCGGCCCTGTCCCGCTTGCGGCGGCGTGCGATCGGCGTCGACGACAAAGAGTCCCGGACCATTGCCACCACCCGGCGCGGCGCCACGACCGCCGCGTCCCCCCGCGCCGCCGGCCGCTCGATACAGCAGCTTGTGCCCGTCGAGACTCACGTCGTAGTCGGCGACGCCGGTGACGAATGGCGTGTCGCGATGATCGCGCAGCGAGTATCGATGGAGCGTCGCACCACCGCCCGCGCCACCACGTCCGCCGCCACCGCCGTCCGCTGCCGGCTCGAGGAAATAGATCATGCCGGCCGCGCCGGCGTGAAGTTTCGAGTATGGACGCTCCGGCACATTGGGCACCGCGAGAATGCGATGCTGCAGCCCATCGAAGTCGATCGTGACCGTGGGCAGCGGCGCCCGCGGCGCGGGACGTGGTGTTGCCTCGCCACCCATCGCGCTGTCGGCGGGCGCACCTGCACCACCGCGACCACCCCGACCGCCGGCGCCGCCGCCGGGTCGCTCCGTCGTCGCCGCAACGCCTTCCTCATCGCTCTCCGGCAGGAACGGCGACGGATCGGCCTTACGCAGCATGGCCGCGTAGAGACCAAAGGTCTCCGTGTGATCGTAGTTCGACATGTCGAGCCATTGCGACTTGAGCGCGAAGTCGGTCGAGGCCAAGAACCACAAGTATTTGCCGCTGGCATCCCACGTGGGCGACACGGCATCGGCGAGTCCGTCCGTCACCTGCTTCGAGACGCCGGTCTCGACATTCACGACCTCGATCGCATGGTACAGCGAGTTGAGATGCTTCGCGTACGCGATCCATTTGCCGTCGGGCGACCACGCTGGATTCATCGTGCGCGTCGGCACCATCCACGGATCGTTTCCGACGATCTTGGCTTGGCCCGTCGCGACATCGACGACCCAGAGCTTGAGATTCGTGTCGTGGAACATGATCCGCTTGCCGTCGGGCGACCACGCTGCGGTATAGAAGTGGCCCGTCGTTGGAATCTTGATCTCGCGCGGCGGCGTCAATCCGTCCTGCGCTTCGATGTAGAGTGCGTACTCGCCCGACCGGTCGCTGAAGTACGACAACATCTTTCCGTCCGGCGACCACGCCGGCTCACGCTCGGCGGAGGCGCTCGAGTTGGTGATGTTTCGGACGTCCCCCTTTTCGGCGGGGATGGTAAAGATCTCACCGCGCGCTTCCACGGCGACGCGCTTGCCCGTCGGCGACAAGGCGAGATTGCTCATGTTCGCCGTCACGTCCTTCCACTGCGCCATCATCCACGGGAAGTCGCCGGCTGCGGTGATGTTGACCACGTGCTCCTTGCCGGTCTTCGGATCGAGGAGATGGACGTCACCCGCCTGCTCGAAGACGACCGCGCTGCCGTCGGAGGCCGCGTCGAGCGCTTTGACGTCGAAGTCGCTGAAGCTCGTGACTTGCGCGATCTTCTTCGTCTTCGTGTCGTACGTCCACACGTTGGCGACGCCGTCGCGGTCGGAGATGAAATCAATCGCGTCGTTGCCGATCCAAACCGGGTCCATGTTCTTGGACTCCGGCGTGGTGGGCGCGGAGAAGTGCGACGAGCCGCTCGGTGACCCCGCCTGCGCGACGACCAAGTCGCTCGTGCCATTCGGTGTCGTCTCGAGATCGAACGTCTTGAGATCGACGATCCAGATGGGGCGATTCTGTCCGCCACGATAGTTGCGGCGCTCCTCGTCCCATGAGTTGTTCATTCGGTAGGCGATGCGGCGGCCGTCGGGCGAGATCTTCCCTTGGTAGGCGCGTGGAAGCGGCATCGGCGTTTCGACACCTCCTTCCACCGGGACCGTCCAGAATCGCGGCGCCGCAGTGGGCGCCGCCGTCGCGCGCGCGGAGGCGAACACGATCGACTTCCCGTCCGGCGTCCAGCCTTGAACGACATCCGCTCCGGGATGCCACGTGAGACGCTTGGGCTCTCCGCCCTCGGCGGCGACGACGTAGACGTCTTCGTTGCCGGCGTACTGCGCGCTGAACGCGATGAGCTTTCCGTCGGGCGAAAACTTCGGATTCTCGGTGACGCCTTGAAAGCTCGTTATGCGGCGGGCCAAGCCCCCGCTCTTATCGACCGTCCAGATGTTGTTCGCATACGCGAACGCGATCTGACTCTTGCTGACCGTTGGCGTGCGCAACATACGCGTCTGCGCTGTTGCTGCGACGAAGGGAACCGCGAGAATGGCGGCGAGTGTGATGGGCGCGCGGTGTCGTAACATGGAATGGAATGGGCCAGTGTGAGACGAACGTCACCCCGATATTCCGCCGGGGAGTGGCTCATTGAGCATTACCCAAGGAGCATCGTTCTGCTAGGGTCGCCAGGCTAGGGATGCCGTCCCGGCTGCCTTGGATTGACGGAAAACCCAAGGCGTCATAAGTACACGCATGACACAAATCGAGAACATCTCGGACACGGCCCGATGGGTGGCGGTCTACCGCGCGATGGAATCGGGACGCCCCGATGCCATTTTTCGCGATCCGTTCGCCGACCGACTCGCCGGCGAGAGAGGTCACGCGATCGTCGATACGATGAAGCGCGGCAGAGACATGGCGTGGGCGATGATCGTCCGCACGGCCGTGTTCGACCAGATCATTCTCGAACGTGTTCGGAACGGCGGTGTCGACACCGTGCTCAACCTGGCAGCGGGACTCGATGCTCGCGCCTGGCGCCTTGCCGTTCCGCCGACGCTGCGGTGGATCGACGTCGATCTTCCGGAGATTCTCGAGTACAAGACCACGATGCTTGAGAACGAGAGGACCGTCTGCCGGTACGAGCCCGTTCAGCTGGATCTCACCGACGTCTCCAGGCGGCAGGCGCTGTTTGCTCAGATCGGTGCGAGCTCGTCGCGCGTCCTCGTGGTTACCGAGGGTCTGCTCATCTATCTCACCGCGGATCAGGTGGCCACGCTCGCACGCGACCTCCACGCCCCGCCCAGTTTCAAATGGTGGGTGATCGACCTGGCCAGCCCGCGGCTTCTCGCGATGATGCAGAAGATGTGGGGACGCAGCGTGAACGCCGGCAACGCGCCCTTCCAGTTCGCCCCGGCCGATGGCACGCAGTTCTTCGAAGCATTTGGTTGGACGGAAGCGGAGTATCACCCGGCCATGGAGTCAGCGCAGCGGCTCCATCGTGAGATGAAGATGATGTGGCTCTGGCGATTGCTGGCGCGGATGCGCTCGAAAAAGGTGCGCGAGGAATTCCGTCGGATCAACGGCTTCGTATTGATGGAGCGCGCTTAGCCAACGGTTTTCGCGGAACCTCTGTCTGTAGGAGACACCAGCCAGGGCTTCCGTATGTTCTTTTCGAGAGGGACCGCCACGGTTCGCGCCGTCGACCTGCGCCGGGACGTGCGGTTCGGCACTCGCTCCCTGCTCAAGACGCCCACCTTCACGGTGGCCGCGACCGTGGCACTCGCCCTGGGGATCGGCGCCACGACGGCAATCTTGAGTGTCGTAAATGGCGTGTTGCTGCGTCCATTGCCGTACGCCGACAGCGATCGCCTCGTCGTGCTGCTTCACAACGACCGCAACCCGGTGGCGCCGGCCAACTTCCTCGATTGGCGAGCGCAAACTCGCAGCTTCACCGATGTCGCCGCCGCTGAGGCGTGGTCGGTGAATCTCACGGGCACCGACGAGCCCGAACGCGTCGCCGCGCTCCGGCTCTCCGCGAGCATGCTGCCGCTGCTCGGCATCCGTCCGCTGCTCGGTCGTGTGTTCACGCCCGAAGAGGAAATGCCCGGCAGCGCACACGTTACCGTGATCAGCTACGGTCTTTGGCAACGGCGGTTCGCCGGCGATCGCGGCGTCATCGGGCGACAGGTGTCGTTCGACGGGGAACCGTTCACGATCATCGGCGTAATGCCGGCGAACTTCCAGTTCGCGCCATTCTGGATGACTCATGCCGAGCTGTGGGCGCCGCTGGCGCTCGGCGACCGTGCGGCGAGTCGAACGGGCCAGAGCCTTCGAATTTTCGCGCGATTGCGAGCCGGCGTCACACTCGAGCAGGCGCAAAACGACGTCGCCACCGTCACGGCGCGGCTCGAGCGTGAGTTTCCCGGCACGAATCGCGACGTGACGGTTCAATCGCTCAAGCACAAGGTGGTTGGCACCATCGAGACGCCGCTGTTCATCCTACTCGGCGCCGTGGCGTTCGTGCTGCTGATCGCCTGCGCGAACGTGGCGCACATGTTGCTCGCGCGCGCCGCGTCGCGCCAAAAGGAGCTTGCAATCAGAACGGCGCTCGGCGCGACGCGCGGTCGACTCTTGTCGCAAATGCTCGTCGAGAGCGCGCTGCTCGCCGCGGCCGGAGGTGTGGCGGGACTCCTGCTCGCGCTGTGGGGCGTGCGAGCCCTCATCGTCGCGAGTCCGGCGATCATTCCACGCACCGCCGACGTCAGCGTGGACGCACGCGTTTTGTTGATGACCCTTGGCATCAGCGGCGCGACGGCGATCGTGTTCGGACTTCTTCCAGCGCTCCGATCCGCTCGCGTCGATCTCGCCGAGACGTTCCGAGACGGCGATCGGGGGTCGACGGAAGGGCACGGGAGACATCGACTCCGCGGCGTTCTCGTAGCGTCGGAGTTCGCACTCGCGTTGGTACTGCTCATTGGCGCGGGGCTCATGATCCGGAGTGTCGCCGCACTGCAGCGCGTCGATCCCGGATTCGATCCGCGAAACGTGATCACGATGACGATCTCGACTTCGGGAATGAGCGAAGGCGAACCGAGCGCGCGCGGCGCGTTCTTCACCGATGCGCTGTCGCGTGTGAAGGCGATTCCCGGCGTCGAGTCCGCGAGCTTCATCAATCATTTGCCCATCGCGGGCGATGCATGGGGATTTTCGTACGCTATCGAAGGACGGCCGAAGCCGAAGCCCGGAAATTCTCTGGTCGCCACGTATCGGGTCGTCTATCCGGGATACTTCCATACGATGCGAATCCCGATTCTCCGCGGGCGGGACATCAGCGAATCGGATCGCGCCGACGCGCCGAGGGTCGTCGTCATCAACGAGTTCATGGCGGCCACGCGGTGGCGCGGTGAGGATGCGATCGGCAAACGCATCACGCTCGACGACTCGACGTGGGTCACAGTCGTCGGAATCGCCAAGAATGCCGTGCGTGAACAGTGGACTGCCCCTCCCGAGGACGAGGTCTTCTTGCCGTACGCACAGGAGCGGGCATTTCAGACGAGCCGCGCGTCGCGGTTTGCGTACCTCACACTGGTCGCGCGCATGCAGTGCGCTACCGGTGGTCGCTGCAACGCAGCGACTCTGGCGACGCCGATTGTCCGCGCGGTGCGCGGGATCGATCGCAATATTCCGATCTCCGAGGTGCAGACGATGTCCGCCGTCGTGGAGCAAGCGACGGCCGAATCCCGCTTCTATTTGGTGCTGCTCGGCGCGTTCGCCGCGATCGCGGTGGCATTGGCCGCGGTCGGCATTTACGGCGTGATGAGCTACGCCGTCGCTCGACGCACGCACGAGATCGGGATCCGCATCGCCCTGGGCGCCGAGCCTGGAGCGGTGCTGCGATTCATCGTCCGGCAGGGAATGACGCTGGTGTTCGTCGGCGCCGGTGCGGGGCTCGTCGCAGCGCTCGCGCTCACCCGCCTCATGGGTCGGCTCTTGTACGGTGTGGGTCCGGGAGATCCGATGACGTTTGCGGTGGTCACCGGCTTACTGTGCGGCGTTGCGTCCGCGGCAAGCTATCTGCCGGCGCGCCGTGCGACGCGGGTCGATCCGCTGCTGGCGTTGCGATCGGACTAGCGGCGTCGCCGCGCGTGGGGGATTATTCGTCGTCCCTACCCCTCAGACTCATGCGCGCCTCATCGCTCGTCTCGATCACGCTGCTCTTTCCCCTCGTCGTGTTCGCGCAGGAAACGCCGACTGAACGCGAGTCCGCTCGCGACGTCGTGCGCAAGCTCGACTCGCTCGAGCGCTCACTCGACTTGCCGGCGCTCGTCACCAAGCTCACTGGGCCCAACGCGGCGCGCGAGCAGGTCGTCGCGCGCGCCAAGGAGTTGATGGATACCGAGCTCCTCGCCATGGGCGACGACATCACGCGCCACCCGGAGATCGGTTTTCAAGAAAAGCGATCGGTACAGATTCTGACCGACTACCTGAAGAAGCACGACTTCACGGTGCAGATGGGGACGCCCAATCTTCCTACCGCGTTCGTTGCTCGCTACACGAAGAGCAGCGGCGGTCCGCACCTCGGCGTCATCACCGAGTATGACGCGCTGCGCGGGACGAAGGGCGCCTTCCACGGCGATCAACACAGCACCCAAGGGCCTATCGGCATCGCCGCCGCGATCGCGATCGCCGAGTATCTCGCGAAGACCAAGACGCCGGGCACGGTGGTGGTGTTCGGCGCGCCAGGCGAAGAGATGATGCCCCCGAACGCGAAGACCGTGATGTTCGAATCGAAGGTGTTTGACGGCATGGATGTATTGATGCGCAGCCATTCGACGAGCGCAACGAGCCGTCCAGCGCCCGGGTTCGGCACCTGTTGCATGAACATCGACGGTGTGAAGTTCACGTTCAGCGGTGCGCCCGCACATCAACTCACGGCGTGGAACGGGCGCAATGCGCTCACCGCCGTCGTGCATCTGTTCGAGAACATCGATGCGATGCGCAGCAATATTCGTCCCGAGGCGCGCATTCAAGGCGTGATCACGGAGGGTGGCGCGGCGCCCAACGTCGTGCCCGATCGCACCGCGGCCGACTTCTACGTTCGCTATCCGGACGAGGTATATCTCGCGCAAGTCTCGAAGATGGTCGACGACGCCGCGCGGGCCGCCGCACTCGCCACGGGCACGAAGGTCAAGATCGATCACTACGGCGAGAACCGCGACGGCGTCGGAGTCGGCTCGCTGAACGAAGTCGCGTTCGCGTACATGAAGAAGTACGGCGCCACAGGCATTGCGCCGGAGCCGGGTAAGCCGCAAGGGTACGAGGAGACGGGAAGCGTGTCGAGCGCGATCCCGGGAATCGGGTTCAGCGCCAAGTCATCGAACGCGCCGAATCACACCTACGAGATGGAGCAGGACGCACTCGGTCCCGTCGGGCACCAAGGCTTCGTCGTCGACGCACAGGCGATGGCGGCGCTGCTATTCGATTTCGCGACGCGGGCCGACTATCGCGCGACGGTGAAGCGCGAGTTCGACACGATCCGCGCGTTGCATACGCAATACCTCGAGGACCTGAAGAAGACGTACGTCGTGCCGAAGGTGGCAGAGCCCTAGCGAATGCCAAGTGGCGGGAAGGGCGACCGGACCTGCCGTACAGTCGCCTTCCCGTCAACGTTGCATGCGAGCTTGCTTACACTCGCTTGCCGGCCGGCGGCAGGGGCGGCGTGAGTGTACTCGGAAGGTGCGCCTCGGAGGCGGTCGGCGACTGCTGACCATTCGGCGACTGTCCGTCCAGCAACCCTCGCGACACCAGCTGCGCGGCGAGCACCGTTTGAATGACGCTCGAGATGTTGTTGGTCGTCGTCTCCGGCGCGCCCGTGCCGTCGTTGGAGATCGTCACGAGCTTCGCCTGGCTCAGCGCGTCGGCGATAACGGGCGCGATCTGTGGCAGCATCTCGATCTGCCGATAGCGGAAGTACGACTCGCCGCCCGACTGGATCGCCTGATTCACCTTCTGAATGCTCTCAGCAGTCGCGTCGGCGATTCTGCGAATGCGAATCGCTTCGGCGTCGGCGGCGGCTTCGGCGGCGAGGCGGACCTTGGCCGCATCGGCCTTTGCCTGCGCGATTTGCGTCGCGTCCAGCTCGGCGGTGCGCTGCAGTCCGGCCGCTTCTTGCCGTTTGGCTTCGGCTTGCGCGACCAACGCAGCGTTCGATGCCTTGGTCTGCTCCAGCTCGCGTTGCTTGTCGGAGATCGCGCGTTCGGCCTCGAGCTGAGCTTCCTTGGCGCGGCGCGACTGATTCGCCGCGACGATGTCCGCGTTCGCCTGCGCCTCGGCCGCCGACTGCCGGCGCCGGGCCTCGGCGACTTCCGATTGGACGACCTTGATGTTGAGCGAATTGAAGATGAGTCCCAGGTCGGTGAGCTCGCGCGAGCACGCCTTGCGGATGATGACCGCGAGCGGATCGTCTTCGTCCTCGAGCGCCGTCGACTCGGCGGGAATCACTGCCGCTGGCTCGTGCTGAACGCGCGCCGGTAGTGTGCCGCCGGTGCCCGCCGGCAACAATGCGCGCGACGCGCCCGGCGACGCTTTCGCCGAAAAGAGCTGGTCGTGCGTCAGCAGGTTCATGGCGCGACGTCCGGAGCTCGAGAGCAAGTCGGTCAAGGTGCTGAGTTGATCGGCGTCGCTCTTGGAGAAGAAACGATTCGCCGCGGTCTTGATGAGCGCGTCCGATTCGCCCACGGAGACGATCGCGCTCGCGAGCACGCGCACTTTGATCGGCCGCGGCGTGCCGTTCTCGTCGATGTCGGCCGTCTGGTCGGTGATGTCCAGGTCGATGTTGATCACCTTGCTCGAGATCGTCGTGCCGGTGGTGAGCAGCGGGATCTCCTTCGACTTGCCGGGCCCGCGGTAGATGACCGTACCGCCGGCCAACCAGCTCACGAGGCGGATCGTGCCAGCCTCGACGTTGCGCAGAAAACTGGCGACGATCATCGGTACGACGATGATGACGAAACCGACCACGATCGCGATCAAAACGCCGCCAGAAAGCATGTTCGACATACCAGCACTCCTGAAGGGAGAAAGGGCCCAGCGACAGCAGCTAGATGAGTGAGACCGTACAGCGATTCTGCT
The DNA here is from genome assembly GCA_036392315.1 of Gemmatimonadaceae bacterium. Lineage (GTDB taxonomy): Bacteria > Gemmatimonadota > Gemmatimonadetes > Gemmatimonadales > Gemmatimonadaceae > JAQBQB01. The sequence goes on along the minus strand of DASVYG010000069.1, from coordinate 16,790 downwards.
CGGCGTCGACGTCCTCGATACGAACGCGCTGTCCCGCGCGCACGCGAGCCGCGCCGAGCGCGCGATCATCCGGTCGCAATGTGGCGAGGATCTGAACGACTTGCCCATCGACTTCCAGTGAGACGATGCCCTGTCCGTTCGCATCGAACGCCGTGACCGCCGTGGCTTCATCCGACACCGCGCTCTCGAGCGTCACGGCCGGCGCCGACGCAAAGCGCATGGCAAGATTCCAGAGTGGCGAGACGATGATCCTCTCGAACAGGAGTCCGCCCGCGAGCGCGGCCACGAGAAGCAGCGGTCCGCCGAGGACCGGTCGAAGCAGTTCGCCGGCGGTGCCGAAGCCGAGCACGAGACTGAACAAGAAGCGCGGCGACGTCATCGTCCAGAACGTATTGCTCATGGCGTCGCGCGCCGTCGACCCGTTGGTCGAGCCGTTGGAGTGGCCAGGATGCGCGACGCCATGCCCGTGGCCAGCGACATGTCCGTGGCCAGCGACATGTCCGTGTCCGCCGGCGGCACCATGCCCGTGCGCCCCACTCCCTGCGTGTCCCCCATGTCCGAGACCGCCGAGTGCCATGGCGCCGAGGCCGGCGGCACCAAGCAAGAGGCTCGTACTGTAGAGATCCATCGGAGGAGAGAGGTTTTAGAGATCAGGCATCTACGAGCAGATACAACGAGGCGGCGCCCATTGAAGTTACAACTGGGCGCATCCAGAGCAACGACTTCGAGTTACGCTACCGCCCTCAGGCGGGAAGGCTCGCCGCCGTGGGCTCGACGACCGGTTGGGTCGGCCGCTGCTTCGCGGGCCGGAAGAGCAGTGCAAAGAGAACGAACACTCCGAGCGCGCCGGCGGCGGGCACGATCCAGATCGCGTGCCAGTCGTGCGTCACCTGCACACATTCGCGCGCGGCCGCGGCCGCGGCGGTGCAGGCGGTATTCGTTGTCGCGTACTGGTTGACCACGCGCCCCGACACCGCTGCACCGACGAAATACCCGACACCGTTGGTGACGAAGTTGATGAAACCCTGAGCTGCCGCCCGGATCTTTTCGCCGGCTCGCTGATCGGTGTAGATCTGCCCGCTCACGAAGAAGAAGTCGTAGCAGACCCCGTGCAGCAGGATGCCCGCGTACAACAGCCACATGCCCGACCCGATGTTGCCGTTACCAAACGCGAAGTAGCGCAGCGCCCAGGCGAGCATGCCGACGAGCATGATGATCTTGATGCCGAAACGCCGAAGGGCGAGGGGCAGCAACAGCATGAAGAAGATCTCGGACATTTGGCCGAACGTCTGGATGAACGCCGGCTCGGGTGCTTTGATCTCGTTCAGAAAGAGATTCGTGAACGTGTAATAGAACTGGAGCGGAATGCAGAGCAGGAACGATCCGAGCACGAAGATGAGAAAGTCTCTGTTCTTCAGGAGACTGAGCGAATCCAGTCCGATCGCATCGCGCGCACTGAAGGGTTGGCCCGCCGCTCTGGGCGGCGTGTGCGGTAGAGCGAGCGAATACAGCCCGAGCACGATCGACGCGCCGGCCGCGAGCCGCATCGGCAACGCGAGCGCGTCGGCATGCAGAACCTTGCCGACGATGATCCCGGCGACAATCCACCCGATCGTGCCGAGCACGCGAATGATCGGGAAGTCGCGCGCCGGATCCTCTACGTTGTGGAAGGAGATCGAGTTGGTCAGCGACAGCGTCGGCATGAAGCACAGCGCGTACAGCAGCAGCAGCGGATAGAACGTGGCCCAGTGGCTTTGTGTGGACACGAACCACATCACGATTCCGCCGACGATGTGCAGCAGCGCGAGCAGCTTTTCGCTTGCGAAGAACCGGTCGGCGACGATCCCGAGGAAGAACGGCGTCACGATCGCGGCGATCGCCATCGCGCCATACGCGGCGCCGATCTGCGGATCGGTAAAATGCAGCGTCTGACCCAGGTACGTGCCCATGGTCACGAACCACACGCCCCACACGAAATACTGCAGGAACATCATTGCCGACAGCTTCGTGCGCACGCCGATCATGGCAGCTCCCGAATCCGGATGTTGCGAAGGGACAGCGTCCCAGGATGGTCACCCTGAATTCCGATGTATCCGCGTTTGGCCATCCCGTAGTTGGGATACGCCGCGAATTTGCTCGCTGCGACCTTCGCCTTCCAGTCGGGACTCCACAACTCGTACTCGACGACCTTTTGCCCGTTGAGCCAGTGCTCGACGTGCGCGCCGTTGACGATGATGCGCGTCGTATTCCATTCGTCGAACGGCTTCACGACTCCAGCGGGCGGGGCGTACAGCGCGTACGCCGCTGCGGCAGACGTCAGGCGATTCTGTCCATCGGGCGCATTCGCGTCGTCGAGGAGCTGGTACTCCGGCCCACTCCAATAGATGTGATCGTACTCCTCTGTGCCGCGATAGAAGATGCCGCTGTTACCACCCTTGGCGATCTTCCAGTCGAGATCCAGCTCGAAGTCCGCGAACTGGTCGCGCGTGATGATGTCGTCGGCACCCTTCTCCTTGACGATGATGCCGTCGACGACACGCCAACCGGCAGGCAGGTCGTTCGACTTGTAGCCACGCCATGCGCTCAACGTCTTGCCGTCGAACAGCGTGCGCCATCCGCCGGCCGTTGCGGCGCTCGGCGCCGCGCCGACGCTGATGACCGATGTCGTCGTCGAGCTGGTTCGATGCACGCAACCAGCCGCGAGCGAGATTGCGACGAGCGCGAGAGAAAATCGACTGATCAAATCGCCCATCCTGCGCGGAAGTCGCGCGTGAGAAACTGGTTGGCTTCTGGAACGTTGGTGATCTGCATCTTCTCACCATCGTACAGCACTTTCTTTCCCTGTCCGGCCCGGAGCGCAACCACGCCGAGCAGCATCGTCTCCGTCAGCTGCGCCGCGTACTCCAGTGGGGAGCTGGCAGTCGCCTGGCCCTTGATGGCCTTGGCCCAATTCTGTTCGTGGCTCCACGTGATTCGCGGCATCGTCTTGGGTACTTGCATCGCCTGCTGCTGGAGCGACTCGGGATAGACGCGTGGATTGCTGCCATAGGTATCGTTGATGAGAATTCCCTTCTCGCCGACGAATATCACGCCGCCTTCCGACTTGAGCACCGCGTCAGGGCCGCCGTCCGGCAACACGTCGGGGCGCGGTGGGAACAGTCCGCCGTCATACCACATCAGCTTGACCGGCGGCTGACTCCCGCGCGCCGCGAATTGGTAGTGCACCGTCGACGCGAGCGGATACGAGACGGGCCGGCTCCGATTGCGACGCGCCGGCGATCCCTCGGGCGCGCTCGGATCTCCGGGCACCGTCATCGTGCCGAACGGCGACGACGTCGCCTCGATGCTCGTCGGATACGTGAGCCCGAGCGCCCAGAATGGATGATCGATCAGGTGCGCGCCCATGTCGCCGAGCGCGCCCATGCCGAAGTCGAGCCATCCTCGCCAGTTGAACGGATGGTAGATCGGGTGATACGGAATGTCCTCCGCGACGGGCCCGAGGTAGAGATCCCAGTGCAACCCGGGCGGAACCGGCACCTCACCCATCGAACGCGCGAGCGTTCCGTTCACGACATTCTGTCCCCACGTCGATCCGAATCCATTGAGCGCGCCCGGCGCCGGTAGCGCGACGGTCGCGCCCGGTCGCGGAACGAACTGCGGCCAATAACCGGCAGGACGATTCGTCCATACGTGCACCTCGTGCACTGGGCCGATCACTCCGGCGGCGATCCACTCGTTGATCAGCCGGGCACCATCGCTCGAGTGTCCCTGATTGCCCATCTGCGTCACGAGCTTCTTGTTGCCAAGCGCCGTCTGACGCAGCACGCGCGCCTCGTGCACGGACCAGGTCAACGGCTTTTGTACGTAGACGTGCTTCCCCATGTCCATCGCCGCTTTGGCGACCACGGCATGTAAATGGTCGGGCGTCGCCACGACGACCGCGTCGATTCCCTTTTCCTTCTGCAACATCTCGCGGAAATCCGCGTACTTGGCCGCCTTGCCGAATTGATCGTTCACACGAATGGCTTGCGGACGCACCTGTTCGTTGCGATCGGGCCGAAGCTTGTCCTTGGCGTTCTTCTCGGCGAAAGCCTGATCGACGTCGCACACCGCGACCAACGTTTCGGTGGTCGCGAGCTCGGTGGCGTTCACGGAACCCTGCCCGCCAAATCCTACCACGGCAAAGTTCACGGTATCGCTCGGCGCCTGATAGCCGACACCGCCAAGCACGTGGCGTGGCACGATCATCGGAACGTGCGGCGCGACGATGGCGCCGATCGCAAGCTTGCCCGCATCAGCGACGAAATCGCGGCGAGTGATCTCTTTCTTATGTGACATTCTAGGAGTCTCCAAGAAGATTTCCTCTGCGTCACGAGAAGCCGTGCTCCTCATGACGACTGACATCCCTCACCTCGACAACGCCGCCGGCTTCCACGTTCCCTGCGCCACCGCCGGAACGAACTTGTCCAATCCCCGTGGCGGAAAGGCGAGCGTCTTGCCTTGCTCCGCGCTCTGGTATGCCGTCATGAGCACTTTCACAACCTCGAGCCCGTCGTGCCAGGTGAGCTGAGGCTCTTCCTTGCCGAGGAACACGCGCACGAAGTGGCGATCTTCGTTCTCGTAACCGTAGGCCGCCGCCTCGTTGGCCACCACCGGCATCAGCCCCACCTCGGCATTTTGCTTCTCGACGAGATCCTCGCCCGCCTTGCCGCGCACGGCGCGAGAGAAGAAGAGCTTGAGCCCACTGTCGAGCGTGTTCCACGACATCGAGTACTCGGGCCCAAGCAGCTCGGCCGACAGTCGCAACCCGGCGCCGACGAAGCTCCACGACGTCGAGGCCTCGCCGATGACCGTGTGTCCGTCGTTGGTCTCGAACTCGATCGTCGTGCTGGCAAAATCCTCCGATGGATGCGCGATGTAATCGACCTCGCTGCCCATCGTCTTCGCGAGATGCTTGCTGTACGCGGGCCGTGTCCACTTGAGGCTGGCGATGTGTGCGGTCACACGCACGGGGCGCACCGATGACAGCGGCGCGCCCGGCTTCGTGAGCAGATGCCGCACGACGAGCGCCGAGTGACACATCATGTCATTGAGCACGCCGCCGCCCTGCAACTCGCCGCGCCAAAACCACGGCATGTGCGGCCCGCTATGTTCCTCGGCGGCTCGTGCGAGATACGGACGACCCGTGGTCGCCGCGCCGCGCGCCCAGAGCAACTCACGACCCGTCTCGACCTGCGGCGCGAAGACTTGATTTTCCAGATACCCGTGCGCGAGCTCCACGCGCTCCACGAGCTCGAGCACCCGCTTCGCCTCGGCGACGTTTCGCGCCAGCGGCTTCTCGCACGCGATCCCCTTGAGCGTCCCGACCCCGCGCTCCAGCGCGTCGACGATCTCCTCGACGTTCTCGATGCGCGCGTGGTTTGGCCCGGTCAGCCAGATGGCGTCGATCGCCGGATCGCCAACCATCTCCCTGATCGACGCATACGCCGTAGCGGAACCGACGTCGAGTTGTCGCGCCAGCTGCGCCGCCGAGGCCGCGTTCTTCTTGTTCGGACTCCACACGCCGAGTACGTCGGCGTCGCGCACGCCGCGAAAACCCTGCATGTGGAACCGTGCGTTGAATCCGCTTCCGATGAAGCCGACGCCCAGGCGCCGGTGCGGTCGGGATTTGCCGTTGTCGCTCATTTCTCCTGTGGGGCGACTCGTGTTTGCATCAGGTCGTAGCTCACCCCGAGTTTCTCCAGGGCGGCCGGCGGGCAACCGTCGTACGCGGGGTTGAACACGCCCCCCTGGTACTGCAGGTCTTTCCATCCGATCGCGCTCGAGAAGAATCCCGATGCGGTCATGTCGCGAAAGCGATTGAAGAACGTGACGCCGTACCTCATCTCGGGCGTTGCCTTGGCCGGATACGCGATGTCGTCGAGGAGTTGACGGCGCTGCGCGTCCGCCGCGTCGATGAAGGTCTTGCCAAAGCGCTTCCGCGACTCCGTGTCGAGCCAGGCGAGACCGCCGTGCATCGCGATCTGTGTGTTGACGTTGGCGTCTTTCTCCGAGAGAAGAAAGTCGATGTACTCGGGGACTTTGGCATCCGTCGCGCTGCCCGACCGCTCGTCGCGCGGAATGATGTAGTCGGCGAGCAGCGCAACGGTCTTCCACTCGTGGCGATTGAAGAAGCGCGGTCCGGCCGCGGCGCCGGGAGTTTGGCCGGGCTTTGTGGGAACTTGCGACGTGACATGGGGCGTGAGCGGCTGCTGCGGAACCGTCGGCTGCTGTCCGATCGCCGCCGCGACCGGCACCGCGCCGAGCACCTGAAGGGCGCGGCGCCGCGTCATTACCGGCGACGGCGGCGTCTCGTCAGTCTCCTTGTGGTCGGAGTCACTCATATCGCACCCGCCTTGCGTTGCTGCGTGATGTAATCGCTCGTGCGCCACGACAAGGCCAGGATCGTCCACGTGGGGTTCTTGTCCGCTTGCGACACGAACGGACTGCCGTCGGCGACGAAGAGATTCTTCACGTCGTGCGCCTGGCAATTGCCGTTGACGACCGACGTCTTGGGATCGTTGCCCATGCGCGCACCGCCCAACTCGTGGATGATCGTTCCGCCCGCGGCGAGGTTGTAGTTCTGTTCGCGCGTCGGCATGGTCGAGAAGATCGTCGCGCCCATTTCGGTGAGCAGCGCACGAAAAGTCTCCTGCATGTGCTTCGCCTGGTTGATCTCGTGGTCGTCGAACTTCCAATGAAAGCGGAGCACAGGAATGCCGAACTTGTCGACGGTCGTCGGATCGAGCTCGCAGTATGAGTTCTCATTGGGAATCATCTCGCCACGACCGTCGAAGCCGATCGTCGCGCCGTAGTACTTTCGGTAATCGGCCTTGAGTTGCTTGCCGTAGCCGCCGCCGTTGTAGCGTTGGACGCCGCCGCCGAAGCCCGCCGACGGCTCGCCTGGTCCGCCGTACACCTCGATATGGTAGCCGCGAGGGAAATCGAGCTTGTTGTTGTCGAGCCACCACGGCATGTAGACGTGCATTCCGCCAACGCCGTCGTCGTTGTGCGGAACGTGGTCGACCATCGACGGGATGAAGCCCGAGACCCCCGTGCCGGTCGTGTCGGTCAAGTACTTGCCGACCGTGCCGCCGGAGTTGGCCAGGCCGTTCGGGAACTGTGACGATTTAGAGTTCAATAACAGCCGTGCCGTCTCACATGCGCTGGCGGCCATTACGACGACTCGGGCACGCACGTGCTCGTCGGCGCCGGTGTTCTTGTCGATGTACGACACGCCGGTTGCCAATCCGTTCGATCCGACCGTGACTTCACGCGCCATCGCGTTGGTAATGAGCGTGAGCTTTCCCGTCGCGAGGGCCGGCGCGATGAGCACGTCGGGACTCGAGAAGTTCGCCTTCACCGTGCAGCCGCGGTTGCACTGGCCGCAGTAGTGGCACGCCGATCGGCCGTTGAGCGGCTTCGTGATGACCGACAGCCGCGCCGGGATGCAGGTGATATTGAGCTTGTCCGATGCCTTCTTGACCAGCAGCTCGTAGCAGCGGGGTTTGGGCGGCGGCTGGAAGATTCCATCCGGATGGTTGTGGAGACCCTCGTTGCTGCCGTAGAGCCCAATGAAACGATCGATGTTGTCGTAGTACGGCTTCACGTCGTCATAGCCGATCGGCCAGTCGTCGCCCAATCCGTCGATGCTCTTGCCGCGAAAGTCGTCCGGTCCAAACCTCAGCGAAATTCGACCCCAGTGATTGGTGCGCCCGCCGAGCATTCGGGCGCGCCACCAGCTGAACTGCGTGCCCGGCGCGCGGGTGTACGGTTCGCCGTCGATCTCCCAACCGCCGTCGCACGCGTCGAACTCACCGAACGGTCGCCCATGGATCGACGCGCCGCGATGCGGTGTCGCATACGCCGGCATGAGCATTTTCGAATCGCGCGACGCGAACCATTTCGGGCCCGCCTCGAGCATCACCACGCGCGCGCCGGCTTTCGTGAGCGCGTACGCGGCCATGCCGCCGCCCGCCCCGGAGCCGATGATTGCGACGTCGTATGTTGGACGCTGCATTCTTGGTTGCTGGTTGTTGACTGTCATCCTGAGCGAAGCGAAGGAGCCGTCGATCTGTCAGACGCCGATGACGACAAATCCTTCGCGGCTGCACTCGTCAGGATGACACGCTGTGATTCTAGAATTCCAACTTCGACAAATACGAATAGCTCGCCGCCACGTCGGCGAACGCGTCGGGCGGATTGTCGTGCTCGACGAAGTAATGCTCGATCCCCTTGGCGCGCGCGAGGATCGCCTTGAAGTCGATCGTGCCGCTCCCGACGTCGGCCATCTTGTGATCGGGCGGGCCCATGCTGTCCTTGAGGTGCAGCAGACGAAACCGCCCGGGATACCGTGTGAGAAGATCGACCGGATCGCCGCCACCGTTGACCACCCAATAGACATCCATCTCGTAGGAGACGAGCGACGGGTCGGTCTCCTTCATGAGAACGTCGATCGGCACGACGTCGCCGATCTTCCTGAAGACATCATTGTGATTGTGAAATCCAAAGCGAAACCCCGCCGCCTTCACCTGCTTCGCGGCAGCGTTGAACTGCTCGGCGAGTCGCTTCCAATCGTCGACCGTTTCGTATTTGCCCCGTGGCGGCGACGGGACAACGATCCACTCATGGCCGATCGTGCGCGCGTCTTCGAATGTCGTGTCGGCCGTGTGCTGGATCGCATCGATCGCGATATGCGCCGCAGGCGCGGTCAAGTCATTTTGCTTGAGCAGGTCGCGAACTTCGGTCGGCGTATGGTTGTGATAGCCGGCGAACTCGACTTCCTTGTACCCGATCTTGGCAACCCGGGCGAGCGTGCCGGCGAGATCGGCCGCGGCTTCGCGCCGGAGCGTGTACAGCTCGATGCCGATTCGCGAGAGCTTGGTTCGCGTTGCAGCCAGCGCGGCAAGCGCGCGACGACCAGTCGCCAGGCCAAGTGTCGCAGCGCCGAGCGTTGCGAGAAACGTGCGTCGAGTCTCTGACATGTCCCGTGGGCCGAAGACTCGGGAAACATGGCGTTCGCTCAGAGAGGCGGCAACCGACGTCTCGCTATTCGTCTCTCAGCGCTATGGTCGGATCGATTCGGGCTGCCCGGCGGGCCGGAACGAACGTCGCCAACACTCCAGCGACGGCCAGTACACCTGCGATTGCGCCGAACACAACCGGATCGAATGGCGTCGCGCCGAAGAGCTCACTTTGGAGCAGCCGGGACACGCCGACCGCTGCGGCAAATCCGGTGATGATTCCGGCCACGATGGAGCGAGCGCTGTCGCGCACCATCAGCGTGATGACACGCCTGGGCGACGCCCCCAACGCGGTTCGGATACCGATTTCCCGCGTTCGTTGCTGCACGACGTACGCGAACACGCCGAACACGCCCACGGAGGCCAGCACCAGAGCGATCAGTCCCAACACGCCCGCGAGCGTTGCAATCACTCCCAAGTCGCCGAGCTGGCGATCGACGTTCGCGGCCACCGAATCGACGCGAACATGGACTCGCGAATCCAGTCGCTCGGCGACCGCGGCCACCGATTGGATGATCGCCGGGGACGCGCCCCGAACGAGCATTACCGGTACGCCGCGGGCGCCGACCGGGCGAATCATCAGGTGATCGACGCGATCGATGTGAATCAGGTTGGCGTCTCTCACGACGCCCACCACACGGCGCTCGATGGTATCGATCACAATCTTTCCCAGCGCGCTCTGCCCAGGCCAGACGTCGCGCGCCATGGACTCGTTCACCAGAACGGCGTCATCGCCGTCCGACTCGATGAGATCGCGGCCCGCGACGACTGGAATCGCGAGTACATCGAGAAATCCCTTCGAGATGTCGAGCGTCGCCGTCACGTGGCTCTCTTTCGCCGATTCGCCGGGCAGTCGGAATCGAGCATACTGTGCTCCGCCGAGAGGCGCGCTACTGGCGAACGCGATCGCCGCCCCGGCCGAGGATCGGCTTTCCATCACCAGCTGCCGCGAGAATGACCGGGTCCGAGACGGAATATCCGATGGCGGCAGATCGAAGTAGAGGAGGTTGACGTCGCGTGATCGGAAACCAAGGTCGCTCCCCCGTCCACGCTGAATGCCGCGGATGAGAACCCCCGCATTGACGAGCAAGAGAAGGCTGATCGCGATCTGAATTGCCAGGAGGCTGCCTCGCAACGACGGACGCGACGGCGACCGGCGCATTGGCTCCGCGCCAGACTTGAGCGCCGCCGAGACGCCGGCCCGGGTCGCGTGGAGCGCAGGCGCCAAACCGAACGCCAAGCAAGAGAGCGTTACGAGCGCCAGCGCGATGCCGATCACCAACGCGTCGGGCATCAAACGCAGTGAGAGCGGACCGTTGATTTGCGTCATCAACGCTCCGGGCAGAACGAGCGCGATGACCAGGCCGATCAGTCCACCGATCGCGGCGAGCAGCAGACTCTCGGCGAGAAGCTGACGCACGACGCGGCTACGACTTGCTCCGATCGCCAATCGAACGGCGATCTCCCGGCGTCGCGCAGCGGCTCGCGCCAGCAGCAGGTTGCCGACGTTGGCGCACGCGAGCATCAACACCAGGACCACGGCCGTGACCATCAGTGCGAATTCCGCCTTTGCGGTCCGAAGCTTGGCGGGGTTCGGAAACAGCGTGGCCAAAGTCAATCGGACGTCGCGGTCGTCGAGAGCATGCTCCGCGCGGTAGCGCCGATTGAGCGTCGTGATCTCGGATTCCGCTCGCGCGATCGAGACGCCCGGCGCGAGCCGTGCCGCGATCGACGCGTCGCTGTGATCGGACGACGGATCGGTGAGTTGGTCTCGTACGTCCTGGCGGCCGGGACGCAACAGCACCATTGCCGAGAGTGGAAGCCAAACGTCCTCACGCTCCATTCGCGTTCCGGGGAATCCGCGCGGGGCCACACCGACGACCGTAAACGGCACGTCGTCGATTCGAACCCGACGACCAATGATGGTGCTGTCCGCGCCGAACCGGCTTCTCCACGTCGCGTCACTGAGAACGACCACGGCGCGCGGTGCCGACAGCTCATCGTCGTCCGACGACAACCCTCGCCCCAACTCCATTCCGACGCCGATTGTGGCGAAGTAGTTGCCGCTCACGAGATCGGTGCGCGCGGGACTGTCTTCAAGACGGAGCTGGCATTCATCGTTCGTCCCGGCCAGGCACCGAACGATTACCAACCCGCTCAGCGTCGTCGAGTGAGCGGCAACGTACCGCGCTTCAGCCGGCGAGAAACCAGGGCCGCCGCGCCCGACGATCGTGACGACTCGCGTCGGGTCCGCAACGGGCCAGTGTTGGTCGAGCACGGCGTGCGACGCGGTCACCACGCTCGTCGTCAACCCGATCCCGATGCCCAGTGTCGTAATCGCAACGATTGCATATGACGGCGACGCGCGCAGCACACGCCACGCGTATCCCAGATCGCGGATCAGTGATTCGACGACCGACTCCCAGCCCCACGAGCGAATGTCTTCTTTCGCCGCCTCGACGCCACCGAATTCTGCGCGTGCGGCGCGCCTCGCCGCCTCGGCCGAGAGCCCGGCGCGAATGTATTCTCGTGTCGCCAGTTCGATGTATTGGGCGATCTCGTCGTCGAGATCCCGCTCGACGGCATCCTTTCGAAATAAGCGGCGCAGCCCGCTCCGAATCGCGCTCAGTGACATCGTGAATCCGGCTGAGGAGTCACGCCTCGAGAAGGCGCGCGATCGCCGCCGCGCGCCGCGACCACTCCTGCGTCTCCGCCTTGAGCTGACGCCTGCCTTTCTCGGTCAGCCGATAGAACTTGCCTCGCCGGTTGTTCTCCGTCGTTCGCCAGTCCGACGCGATGAGGCCGGCGCGTTCCATTCGCTTGAACGCGAGCATCAGCGAACCGGGGTTGACCTTGAACACGCCCTTGCTGATCTGCTCGATGCGCCGAGCGATCCCAAAGCCGTGCATCGGTTCGAGGCTCACGCTCTTGAGAATCAGCATGTCCAGCGTGCCCTGAATGACGTCGGTCGACGGATCGCTCACGATGTCCTCGCGTGTTCCACTTGGCCGCCAACTGGAAGGTGCCTCACGATGGGCCACTTCATGTTGGTTGTCAAGAGGAGGAGGCGTGGCGCCGCGTCCCCTCCCGCCGTCCGCCCGCTCAGAACGGCGTCACTCGCCGCCGAGCTTTCTCAGCTGCCCCGGCGCGATCGACCAGCACAACCGGCCGCTGCCCGACTCCGGCTTCCCCTCGAACTCGAGCATACACGCCGCGCCCTTCTTGAGATCGACCCGAGAGTCTTCGATGTCCGTCATCAGCCACGTGGCGAGAATGCCGAGGTGCGGCTCGTGTCCCACGGCGGCGATGACCTTCATGTCCGCATGCCGCCCGAGCCACTCGACGAATTCGCGCATCGGCGCGTCGGGAACGAGCGACTTCGTCGTCTCGATGCGAGTCACCTTGAACGCGTCGGCGACCAGCTGCGCCGTCTGCCGCGCACGCACGAGCGGACTGGTGGCGAGAAGATCGATCGAGTCGGTGGCGCGCCGCAGTCCTTTGGCGGTGAGTGCCATCTTGCGACGACCCTCGTCGGTGAGTGGGCGCTCGTCGTCGCTATGGCCGGTCTTTGCCCAGGCCTCTTTGTCTTCAGCAATCCCGTGGCGAATGATGAGTAGTCGCATACCGGAACATGACGCCCCTGGTCCGACTGGGCAATTCGCCGGCGCAGCCGTATGTTCTCGCCTCCCCACCGCGCCCGCCTCATGCGATTCATGCACCACATCCTGGTTCCCGCGCTCATGACGCTCTCGACGCGCGCGACCGCGACGGCGCAGGGCGCTGGCGGCATCGCCGTCATCCCGCGGCCGCAGTCCGTTGTCTCGGGACGAGGCTCGTTTGCACTCACCGCCCGCACCACGATTTGGTCCGACAAGGCCGACTCGGCTGTGGCGCGCCGATTCGTTCGCGGGCTCGCCGTGGCGACGGGGTTCGATCTCCCCATTCAAATGGGGCCGGCCAGGTCAGGAAATCGGATCGTGTTTCGACGGGCCGCTGCTCGCGATACGACGCTGGGTGCCGAAGGCTATCGTCTCGACGTGCGTCCGGGCGTCGTCACGGTCACTGCGTCGATGCCGGCCGGCGCGTTCTACGCAACGCAGACCCTTCGACAGCTGCTTCCACCCGCGATCTTCCGCTCAGCGCTCGTCGCCGGCGCGGCGTGGACGATTCCGGCCGTCACGATCGAGGACCGCCCACGGTTCCAATGGCGCGGCGGCCACTTGGATGTCTCGCGGCACTTCATGCCGAAGGAGTTCGTGATGAAGTACATCGATCTCCTTGCATTGCATAAGATGAACGTCTTCCACTGGCATCTCACGGACGACCAAGGCTGGCGCATCGAGATCAAGAAATATCCACGACTGACGGAGGTGGGCGCGTGGCGAGATCGAACGCTCGTCGGTCGGCCGCAACGTGATTCCGCTGCCGATGTGTTCGACAACAAGCGGCACGGCGGTTTCTATACGCAGGATGACGTTCGCGAGGTTGTTGCGTACGCCGGCGAGCGGTTCGTCACCGTCGTGCCCGAGATCGAGATGCCGGGTCATTCACAGGCGGCCATCGCGGCATACCCGAGCCTCGGAAACCTCGGCGACACGGTCAAGCCGTGGACGATGTGGGGCGTGAGCCCGTACATCCTCAATCCGTCCGAGACGACGATCGCGTTCATGCATGATGTGCTGACGGAAGTCATGGCGCTCTTTCCTGGTCCGTACATTCACGTCGGCGGCGACGAGGCGATCAAGCCGCAATGGAAGACGAGCCCCCGCGCACAAGCTCGCATTGCGGAGCTCGGGCTCAAGGATGAGAACGAGCTGCAGAGCTGGTTCATCAGGCAGATGGATTCGTTTCTCACCGCGCACGGCCGGCGGCTGGTCGGTTGGGACGAGATTCTCGACGGCGGGCTCGCGCCCAACGCGGTCGTCATGTCGTGGCGCGGAACGGCGGGCGGGATCGCGGCGTCTCGCGCTGGCCACGACGTGGTCATGACGCCCGGGAGTCACACCTACTTCGACCACTATCAATCGGCGAACCAAGATTCGGAGCCGCTCGCGATCGGCGGATTTCTTCCGATAGACACGGTGTACTCGTACGAGCCGGTGCCGGCCGAGCTCGAGCCGCAGTTCGCGTCGCACATTCTCGGCGCGCAGGGTCAGGTATGGACCGAATACATCGAGGGACCCAAGAACGTCGAATACATGGCGTACCCGCGAATGTGTGCGCTCTCCGAGGTCTTATGGACGTCCCGCGAGCGGCGCGATTTCGCCGATTTCAGCGCGCGGCTCCCGGCGCATCTCGCGCGGCTCGATGCGCTCGACGTCAACTACCGGCGACGAGATTCGCCCGGTATCGCGCCGCATTGATCGCCGCCGATGAGCCAAGGTTGCAGTTCCACCACGAATTTTTCCCCCGGGAGACTCGATGCGTTGTCTTCGCGCAGCAGTACTACTCACCGCCCTCGTGTCCACCCATCTCACGGCCCAGTCTCGCATGCCGACGAGAGGCGACACCACCGACCGACCATGGCCGACCGGTACCTTCTCGATTCTCGCCTACGACCCGGAGACGGGTGAGATCGGCGCTGCCGTTCAATCGCGTGTGTTCTCCGTCGGCAACGGCGTGTTGTGGGCCGAGGCCGGTGTTGGCGCCGCCGCAACGCAGGCGATCGTCGACGTGAGCTACGGGCCACAAGCGCTCGAGCTGCTTCGCAAGGGTATGGACGCCGAACAAGTCGTGAAGACGATCTGGGATCGCGATCCCGATCCACGCCCCCAGGATTGGTCGAAGGAAGGCCGGCAGTTTGCGGTGATCGACGCCAAGGGCAACGTCTACGCGTACACCGGACCCAAAGCGTCGCCGTGGGCCGGCAACAAATCGTGCAGCGCACCGAACACGCATTGCACGGCGCAGGGCAACATCCTTACCGGCCCCGGCGTCGTCGACAGCATGGTCGCGTTCTTCGAGCGCACGCCGGGACATCTGTCGTTCCGCTTGCTGGCCGCGCTCGAGGGCGGCCAACTCGCCGGCGGCGACTCGCGGGGAATGGAATCCGCTGCGATGCTGATCGTCAAGAAGGACGGTGGCGTTTGGCTGCACAACGACACGGTGCTGCGCCTGCAAGTCGACGACAGCCCGGAGCCGATCAAAGAGCTGCGTCGGCTCGTGGAGAAGGCGGCCGCACAGCGCCGACCGCAACGCGGCCGCTGATCGGAGTCGGTGCGGCGCGCGCTACAGAATCGTTATGGAATCGTTCGCGTGCGCCGTTTCATCAGCGCTTCGATCTCGGCGATCTCGCGTGGCGCGGAGCTGATTCGCTCGAGACCGGTCTCCGTGATGATGTAGTCGTCTTCGATGCGCACGCCGGTATTCTCGTACTGTGCGACGATCGGCTTCACCTTCGCGATGAACGCGCGGTTCTTCGGCGTGTCGGGGAGCGCATCGAGCATTCGCGCGCTCACGTAGATCCCGGGCTCGATGGTGAACACATCGCCAGGCTTGTACACTCGGTCACCGAACGAGAACTGCGCCGGATCGTGCACGGCGAGCCCGAGTCCGTGGCTGATGCCATGAATCATCCAGAAGTTGGCCTGTTTGCACGACGCCGGTACGCGATCGCAGTTCGCCTGCCACGGCGGATCGAACGTCGCGCTCTCGCTCTCGATCAGGCCGAGCGCCGCCAGCCCGCGGGCGCGAACCGCGACCGATGAATCCTGCGCCGCCTGCGCCGAGCGTCCCGGCTTGGCGTTTCGTTCGGCAGCCGCCTGCGCGTCTCGCACGAGTTGATAGATCTTCCGCTGTTCCGCCGTGAACGTTCCGCTCACGGGAATCGTCCGCGTGATGTCGGCCGCGTAGCCCTCATACTCGGTGGCCGCATCCATCACGACGAGATCACCCGGCTTCGTGACGCCGCGATCCTTCATGTAGTGAAGTTGTGTCCCGTTTTGCCCCGAGCCGACGATCGATCCATACGCCGGCCGCGTGCCGCCTAGCCGAGTGAAGTTGTACTCCAACACGGCCTGCAGCTCGTACTCGTGTTGCGGAACCGGGGCGAGCATCGCCGCCCGATGACCCTCCGAGCTGATCTCCGCCGCGCGTCGCAGCAGCGCGATTTCAGCCGCGCTCTTCCTGGCGCGGAGCTCGTCGACGATGGGATGGGCATCCTTCACCACGAGTCCCGCATGTCGCGCGGCGACGCTTCGCACGAACGCGCGCCCGCGCGTGAGAGAATCGGCGCGGGCGAAGTCGGCGTCTTCGAAATCGTTCAGCGTGTAGAACGGCAATCCGCTGGCCGCGAGCGAATCGACGACCGACCCAAGCGTACCGAACGATCGCGCCGTCAACGCGTGCAGTCGGCGGACCGCCGCCGAGTCCGGACGCCACCCGTAGTAGAACGCAGATCGCGGCTCGACCGGCGTGATGAACAGGGTCGTCGAACCCACGCCGTGCCGAATGACCATCACGAACGCGGCGTCCGGCTCGTCGAAGTTGGTGAGATAGTGGAACGCAGGAAGCTGATGAAACGGCCCGAAGTCGGTGATCGGCGTCCGACCGCCAAAGGCGATGACCACGCCGCTATCGACGCGCCTGGCCAGAGAATCGCGCCGCGCGGCGTACTCGCGCTCTGGGATTTGCCCAGGGACCGCGCTCACCGCGAACGGCACGGCGAGAAACCCGGTGAGTACTGCGCGATGCGCGGTGCGCATTAGCGCGGACCTCCGTCCGGCGTGG
>DASVYG010000068.1:0-3597 GCA_036392315.1 Gemmatimonadaceae bacterium | reverse complement strand
GAGCGACGTGGGGTAGCCTTCTTCGCCCGGCATCTCCTGTAGACGCGACGCGATTTCCCGCAACGCCTCGGCCCATCGCGAGATGCTGTCGATCATCAGCGCCACGCGATAGCCCATGTCGCGGTAGTACTCGGCGATCGTGACACCGAGATAGATGGACGCCTCGCGCGCCGCCACAGGCATGTTCGAAGTATTTGCGATGAGCACGGCGCGGCTCATTACCGAGCGACCGGTGGCGGGATGCACGAGCTTCGGAAACTCGCGCACGACCTCGGCCATTTCGTTCCCGCGTTCGCCGCAGCCGACGTAGACGACGAGATCCGTGTCGCTGTACTTCGTCAGCGAATGTTCGACGACTGTCTTCCCGGTGCCGAACCCGCCCGGAACCGCCGCGCTCCCGCCCTCGGCCACGGGCACGAGAAAGTCGAACACGCGCTGCCCGGTCACGAACGGACGATCGAACGGCAGACGCCGAGCGAATGGCCGCGCGATTCGGAGTGGCCATTGGTGTGCAAGGCGCAGTGCTGTGCCATCATCCAGCGCGCCGATCGAATCTTCGATCGTGAACGTGCCGCTTTGGAGCGACGCGATCACGCCGCGCGCATTCGGCGGGACGAGCACACGATGCGTAAAGTCCGCCTGTTCCATCACCACGCCCAACTCGTCACCGGGCTCCACTCGATCGCCGACACACGCGCTTGCCGTGAACGACCATCGCCGCTGCGGGTCGAGCGTTGGTGCGGTGAATCCGGACGGCATGAAATCCCCTGCTGTCATGGCGAGTCGATCGAGCGGACGTCCAATTCCATCGAGCAATGAGCCGAGGAGGCCGGGCCCGAGTTGTGCGCCGAGCGGTGCGCCGGCGGCGGTGACCGGCTCTCCGAGACAGAGGCCTGTCGTGTCCTCGAACACCTGGAGGACGGCCGTCTCTCCAAGCACGCGAATCACTTCGCCAAGCAAGCGCCGTTCGCCGACGAAGGCCAGCTCGTAGAGAGAGACGTCCGGCATGGGTCGCGCCTCGACGACCGCTCCCGCAATGCGAACGATGACCGGCGTCGTCATTGAGTGATCGTCATTGGAGTCGCACGCGGTAACCGATCGCCCGCTGGAGCAGATCGAGAAGGGTATCCGCGGCGGCGCGTGGTGCAGCGGCGGTCCAATCGATGGCTGGAAGCGATAAGAGAACCGGAATAGACCGACGCTCGATCTGTTGGCGCACCGCTACCGGCAGCGCGTCGATCGTCGCCTGCTCGGCCACGACTACGCCCACGTCGTCGCGGCGCAACACGTCGGCCACTCGCGACACGGCCTCGGCGCGCGTGTCCGCCTCGATCACGGAGACCCCAGCGAGCGCGAACCCGGTGATCATGGGAAATTGGCCGACGGCGACGACGCGCAGCTTGCTCATGGCGTCACGAAGCGTTCGGTGACGCGCCCCCGCGGCACGTGGAGGGCAATGCCCCAAATGATCCGCGCGAGATCGTGCAGCTCGGCGCGCAGCCGGAGCAGGTACTCGAGGATTACTTCGGTGGAGAGCGGGTTGCGTCGAACCGTTCGACGCAATTCGCGCAGCAACGCCGTGAGCGTCGCTGTCTCGTGCGTCTCCGGCATGGCGTTGGCGAGAGGCGCGAGCGGCGTCGCCGCCAACATCGGTGCGAGTCGCTCCCTGAGATCCGTGAGGCCGAGACCAACGAGCTCGGCGAACTGGTCCGCGGACATCAGGTCGCCGCCGGCGATGAACAACGTCTTGGGATCGTGTTCGACCGTGCCTGCGGCGACCGCAAGCGCGGTCGAAACGTTCTCTTCGTCGATGACGAGGCGGACATATCTGACGATGGCATCGCCGGCCCGCGGCGCCATTTTCAGCGAGCGGGCGGCATACTCGCGATCGAGTGCCAACTGGAGCGCGAACAGGTTCGGCGTCTCGCGCGCCGCCTCCGGCATCATCGCCGGCCCGTACGGATTGCCCCACGCGCTCAGCGTTGCGGCAAGATCGGCGAGTCGCACCGAGTGTGACAGCTCCTCGAGCGCGGCGTTCGGCAGCGCCGGTGTTGGCAGCAGACCCGCGAGGCGCTGATCGGCTCCTTCGTGGGCCATGATTCCGCGCGCGAGCGAGCGAAGGTTCCGTCGATCTTCGTCCTCGAACAGCGGGGCGAGCGCGTCGACGCGCTCCCCGCACCACAAGGCGATGATGCCGGCGTTGCGACCAGCCACGCGCCGCGTCTCGCGCTCCAGCGTGCGACCGGTAGGTGAAGTGACGTTGGCGAGTGATGCGTATGCTGTTGTCTCGAGGCCGTTCACGAACGCGCCGAGGTCGCGCGATGCCGCGAGGCGCTCTAGCGCCGCGCGTCCGATGAGTCGAGAGGCAAGGCCGCGCACCCGCGAGATGACGTCGTGCCAGGATGTCGGCATCATCCTGGCCCGGAGATGCGCTCGGCCTCGGCGGCGCGACAGATCGCGATCGCCAACTCCGAGCGGTTGTGCTCGAGCCACGTGCTGACGGTATCATCGATACGCAGGCGACCGCCGTCGGCCGTGAGACGAATGCCGTCGTCGCCGCGCCGCACCTCCGCGTCGCTCTCCGACGCGTAGGACATGAGCGCGTCGACGCGCGTCTGCATTGCTTGCGGGCCGGCGGCACGCAGACGTTCGGTGATGAGCTGTGCTCCGCACGCCAAGGCGCGGTTCACGAATGCGTGTTGAGCTTCCAGCAACGCGCCTCGTGCACGCCGTCGCGCGACGGCGATCGCGGTGGCACGGCTCCGCGCCTGCTCCGCCTCACAGTCGGCTAGGGCTTTCGCCGTTCGCTCGCGCGCACTCGCGCGCGCGGCGGACAGGATGCGCCCGACTTCGGCCTGGCCGGCGGCGGTCGCCTGCGTGATCTCGGATTTGGCGCGCTCACCCAGCTCGGCGAGCAGCCGCTCGAGATGCTCGTCGGCCATGCGTCAACTCCCGCCGCGCGTGAGGATCATGACCGCGATCACGAACCCGAGCACAGCGACGGTTTCGGGAATGGCGAGCATGATCACCACGGTCGTGCTGATCTCGGGCTTCTCGGCGAGGGCGGCCGCGCCCGCCGCCCCGATTCGCGACTGCGCCCATGCCGTCGCGAGAGCGGCAACGCTCATGACGAGGGCGGCGGCGATTGGAACCCATAACACGGTCATGATGATCCTCTGATCGTCGAAGCGTGCGGCCCACGATGCTTGAATGGTTCGTAGGAGCGCCCGCCCGGACTGTAGAAGTTTCGAAGAAACTCCACGTAGTGGAGACGAATGGCGTGAATCGTCGGGCTGAACAGGCCCATCGCGAAATTCACGAGGTGGAACAGCAGTCCGACCAGCACGCCGACGATCGCGCTGCCGAACACGCCGGTCATGCCGTTGGCCGCCGTGGCGAGGAGCACCGACGCCGTGCCGAGCGCCATGATACGGACGTAGGAGAGCACGCTCGTGAGCGTCGAGAAGAACTCGATCGGCGCGACGATGCCTTCGAGCGCGACCAGCACCGGGAAGCCAACGAAGACGACGATCGCCAACGGCCCGAACAGCCTGGCCGGCAACACCTGCACCATCGACAGCACCGCCAGCACGATCA
>DASVYG010000067.1:0-9435 GCA_036392315.1 Gemmatimonadaceae bacterium | reverse complement strand
GCCGTGAGCACGAACGCGACCAACACAAACCAGTCGAGCGGATTTCCGACGGTGAATCGATCGAACGGAGCCTGAAAGAAGTAGTCGATCGACAGAAAACTCAGAACGGCCAGGACGAGGCCCAACGCTCGCCCACCGTACGCGCTGCCGGCGAGTACGATGAGGAGATACACGAGCACCACGTGCGCCTGCTGCAGGCTGCCGCGGATGGTGTGAAGTCCGATCGTCGCTGCCGCGAGCGCTCCGAGACTCATCAACCAAACGGGCCATCGCTGGATCGCGTGCGGCACGTCGTGTACGGCGACTCGATCGCTCACGACTCACCCGTCGCCAATTGAAAGCGGTAGCCCACGCCTGGCTCGGTCACGATGAGCATGGGCAGCGACGGGTCAGGCTCGATCTTCCGCCGTAGGTGCGTGATATGAACGCGAAGGTGTTGCTGCGGATTTCCGAAGGGTCGTCCCCACACCGCGTCGAAGATCTGACGATGTGTCAGCGTTCGCCCCGCTTCGGCGGCGAGCGCGGCGAGCAGCTTCCATTCGACGCGAGTCAGCCGAATGTCTTCGCCATCGCGCGTCACGCGATGCCCAGCGAAATCGATGCGGACGCCGCGAATCTCCAAGGGTCCGAGCGTGTGGCCGTTGGCGAATCGCTCGGCGCGACGGAGTTGCACTTGGACTCGCGCCTCGAATTCACGAAGACTGAATGGTTTGGTGACGTAGTCGTCAGCGCCGGCGCCCAGCAGACTCACCTTTTCGTCCTCGGCGTAGCGCGCCGAGAGAACGATGATGGGAGCGCGACTCCACAGTCGCACGTCGCGGCACACGTCAATCCCCTGCATGTCAGGCAGGCCGAGGTCGAGTACGATGAGGGCCGGCTGCTGTGTCGCGGCGAGATCCAGGCCGGCCCGCCCGGTTGCGGCTTCGAGGACACGATGTCCGCAACTGGTCAACGCATTCGAAACGGCGCGCCGGATTTGCGGCTCATCGTCGATGACGAGAATCGTTTGTGGGCAGTCGGGCATCTGGTCCGTGCGCGTTGGACAACAAGTCACTCAACTACTGACGTTGCGTGGCGTGACCGACGTGCACTAGGGCGAGGACACCGTTTAACTCAAACTTAGCGGCGCGAGCACCACGCTTAATCCCGCGTTAATGCCGTGCCACGTAGTATGTGCCGATGATTCAATCGATTCGGAAGCGTCCATGGTCGACACCGGTGGTCGCCCTGGTCACCATCGGGGCACTGCTGCCCGCACAGACCGTCACTGCGCGGCCAACGATGGCCGAGGCCGTTGCATTTGCGCTGCGCTTCAGCCCAGAGCTGACGATCGCTCGACTGCAAGTCGATTCGGCCCAGGGTGAGCGGGCAATTGCCCGTGCGCTTCCGAACCCGACGTTCTCAGTGACGCCGGGCAATCCGTTTCAGTACAGCGTCACGCAGCCTGCCGATATCGGTCCGGGTCGCGTGTATCGCGGTCGCGCGGCAGCTCGCGGAATCACGGCCGCGCGACTCGACGAGCAGAACGTGGAACGACAGCTGGTCTTCGCGGTGCGACAGAGCTTTCTCGACTTGCAGTTAGCCGAAGCGACTCGCGACATCGCGTTCCAGCAGGATACGATCATGCGTCGCCTGCTGCAGAGTGACTCGCTTCGCTTTCTCGAGGGCGACCTGGCGCAGCGCGACCTGTACACGACGGAGCTGCAGTCCGCACACGCCGAAGCCAATCTCGCCCGCGCGGAGGCAGTAGCGCGTGGCGCTCGCATCAACCTCCAGGTGCTCATCGGCGTGCAACATCCGGACACGGCCTTTCGCGTGACGGGCGCACTCGAATACCGCGCGCTCGACCTGCCGCTGGACTCGGCGATGGGTGTTGCACTCGCGAACCGCCCCGACGTTGCCGCGGCCGGCGAACGCGTCGAACAGAGCCGAGCCATGCGATCGCTGGCGAGCTCACTCATTCTTCCCGTTCCCGGCGTCACCGCCGTGCGCCAGTCGGCGCCATTTTCGACCGGCTCGAACTACGCGCTTGGCGTTTCATTGTCGCTACCGATTGTCTACTGGTTCAGCGGCGAGCGGGCGCGGGCGACGGCAGGCGTTCAGTCGGCCGAAGTGTCGAAGCAACGCGCGATCGCGGCGACCGAGGGTGACATCGCAGTGGCCGCCAACAACTTCGCTGCAGCTCGCGCACTCTCGGCTCGGTATGCCTCGGGTCTTCTCGCGAAAGCGCGTGCCGCACTCGAGATGCAGCGCTTCGCGTACGAGCACGGGAGCGCGTCCCTGCTCGATTTGCTGACCGCGATCAACGCATTCGGCGACACGCAAACCGACTACTACACCGCCCTGCGCGACTACTGGGTGGCCGCATACGCGATGGTTCGCGCCGTCGGACGCGATCTCACACCATGAGGGCGCGTCGATGAATCCACATCATCGTCGGCAGTCGCGCCTGGTCGATCGCGTGCGCCGCGCCTGCGTCGCCGGCTGTCTCGCCTCCGTGGGCGCGTGTAGCCGTGACGCCGCGGCGCATCCCGAGCAGAGCGTGTTGCAGGCAAAGGTCGAAGAGATCTCTGATACTTCCCTGCTCATGGTGCCGCGCGCGGAACGCTTCGCCGTCGCGCCGGTCGACACGCTGCGCGTTCCCGACCGGCTGAGTGGCACGTGCGTGATCGGACCCGACGTCAATCGCACGGTGCCGGTGAATGCCCTCGGCGCCGGTCGTGTCGTCGATGTGAGGGCGAGTCTCGGGGATCGCGTACACAAAGGACAGACGCTGGTGACGATCAGCAGTCCGGATCTATCGAGCGCGCTCGCGGATCATCTCAAAGCGGTTGCCGACGAAGCCTTGGCGCACAGACAGCTCGACCGCGCGCGGCTCTTGCTCGACCACGGTTCGATTGCGCAAAAGGATCTCGAGTCGGCCGAGGATGTGGAACAGAAGGCACAGGTCGACGTTCGTGCCTCGCTCGATCGCGTCCGCATGCTCGGTGGCGATCCCGCACAAACGACTCCGGTCATCGACCTCACGTCGCCAATCGATGGAACGATCGTCGAGCAGAACGTCACCCGCAGCGCCGGCGTGAAGTCGCCCGACAGCGCGCCCAACCTGTTCACGATCGCGGACCTATCGCGTGTATGGGTGCTTTGCGACGTGTACGAGAACGACCTCGCTCGCGCCCACATGGGCCAGTCGGCGCGCATCACCTTGAACGCCTACCCGGAGCGCGCCTTCACTGGGCAGATCGGTAACATCTCGCAGATGCTCGACCCGAGCACGCGGACGGCAAAGGTCCGGATCGAGTTGGAGAATCGTGACGGCTTTATGCGACCGGGCATGTTCGCGGTGGCCGAGCTGGAGTCACCGGCATCCGAGGAGCGTCTCGTGCTGCCGACGACGGCGCTCGTGCAACTCCATGACGCCGACTGGGTGTTCGTACGAGTCGGGCCGAACGCCTTTCGCCGCACGCAGGTCCGTGCTGGGAGGGAAGTCGCGCCGGGGCTGCAGGAGATTCTGAGCGGCGTCGTGCGCGGGCAGGTAGTGGTGCGCAACGCATTGCAATTCGTTCAGACGATGGAGCAGTAGGGACCGATGATTCGTCGACTCGTCGACTTCGCGCTTCGCCGGCGGCTCTTGGTGTTGAGCCTTGGCATCGGGATGCTCGTGTGGGGTGTGATCTCGTTTCACAACCTGCCGGTCGAGGCGTATCCGGACGTCGCCAATGTCTACACAAACGTGATCACGCAATGGCCCGGTCACGCCGCGGAGGAGGTGGAGCAACAGATCACCGTCCCGATCGAGGCGCAGCTCAATGGGGTCGCCCATGTGACGCACCTGCGATCGATCTCCATTCCTGGACTGTCGTCGGTGACGCTGATCTTTGACGATGGCGCCGAGAATCTCGTTGCCCGACAGCAAACGATGGAGAAGCTGGCTCAAGTTGCGTTGCCGGCGGGAATCGCGCCACAGCTGGGTCCGGACTTCAGCCCGACCGGCCAACTCTACTTCTACACGCTACAAAACACGAACCCCCGCTTCGATGTGATGGATTTGAAGGCGCTTCAAGATTGGTCCATTGCCAAGCAACTGAAGTCCGTGCCGGACGTCGCCGACGTCGCGACCTTCGGCGGCAGCACGCGTGAGTATCAGATCCAGGTCAATCCCGATCAGTTGGTGGCACACGGGGTGAGCATCGCGCAAGTCGAGCAAGCCGTGGCGGCGAACAACGTCAACACTGGCGGCAGCTTCTTGGAGCATGGAGACCAGGCGTTCAATCTCCGTGCGATCGGTCAGATGCAAAACACGGACGACGTCGGGTCCACGCTGCTCAGAGTCGTGAACGGAACGCCCGTGCGCGTGCGCGACGTCGCGGTCGTGACGCAAGGTCCAAAGATTCGCCTTGGCCGGTTCGCGCGCGTGACCAAGTTCGGCGACTCACTAATCGTCGACAACGACGACGTCGTGTCGGCGTGGGTACCCCTTCGCAAGGGCGCCGCACCCGATCACATGCTGGCGGGACTTCATGCCAAGGTCGCGGACCTGAACGATCGCCTGCTGCCGAGAGGAGTAAAGATCATTCCCTTCCTCGACCGCACCGATCTCGTCCAACACACGACGCGAACGGTCCTGCACAACCTCGGCGAAGGCATATTTCTCGTCGTGCTCGTTCTGTTCCTGTTGTTGGGGAGCGTTCGGAGCGCGTTGATCATTGCGGCCACGATGCCGTTTGCATTGTTGTTCGCGGCGATTCTGCTCGACCTACGGCACATCCCGGCCAACTTGCTGTCGCTGGGCGCGCTCGACTTCGGGATGCTGGTCGACGGGTCCGTGTTCATGGTGGAGAACATTCTCCGCCATGTGGGCGAGCGAGGCGAGCGCCACAACCTTCGCCATTTGATCGCCGCGGCCGCGCACGAAGTCCAACGCCCGGTCTTCTACGCGGTCGCGATCATCATCGCCGCCTATGTTCCGATCTTCACGCTGCAGAGTGTCGAAGGACGTCTTTTTCGTCCGATGGCGTGGACGGTCGCGTTCGCGCTGCTCGGCGCGCTCGTCTTTGCGCTCCTTCTGGCCACAGTGCTCACGAGCTTCGTGTTCAAGGCGGGGATGAAGGAGTGGGAGAATCCGGTCATCCGCTGGTTGGACGCTCGATATCGCGAAGCGCTTTCATGGTCGTTGGCGCATCGGCGGGTCACATTCGGAATCGCGGCCTCGCTGGTAGTGTTGATGCTTTACATCGGATTGAGCGGCATCGTGGGATCGGAGTTTCTGCCGCATTTGGATGAGGGCGCGATCTGGGCGCGCGGAACGCTCGCGCGAAGCACGGGCCCGGCCGAGAGTGCGCGCGTAGCGCACGAAGCGCGACTCATGCTCGCGCGTTTCCCCGAAGTGACGCAGGTGACGTCGCAGATCGGCCGGCCGGACGACGGCACCGATGTCACCGGGTTCTTCAACACCGAGTACTTCGTCGACCTCAAGCCACGCGGCGAGTGGCGCTCGCAATTTCACGGCGACAAGGACGCGCTGATCGACGCGATGCACACGACATTGGAGCACATTCCGGGCGCGGCGTGGGAGTTCTCGCAACCGATCTCCGACAACGTCGAAGAGGCCGTCAGCGGCGTGAAGGGCGAGCTCTCGGTCAAGGTCTTCGGCGACAGTCTTCCGGCGCTCGAGCGCATCGCGGACGCGATCGCACGCAGCATGCACGCGGTGCCTGGCGTCGAAGATCTGAACGTGTTCCGCGTTCTCGGTCAACCCAACGTCAATCTCGTCGTCGATCGAGCCCGGGCGGACCGGTACGGCATCGACGTGAGCGACGTGCAGGACGCGATCGAGACTGCCGCCGGCGGGAAAGCGGTGACGGAGATTCTCGACGGGGAGCGCCGGTTCGACGTCGTCGTCCGGTACCAGGAGCCGTTCCGAAGAACGCCCGACGACATCGCGAACATTCGCATCCTGGGGCCCAGTGGCGAGCGCGTCGCGTTGGGACAACTCGCGGACATTCGGATCGCCGACGGTGCGTCGATGATCTATCGCGAAGGCCAGTCTCGCTACATCGCGA
This sequence comes from Gemmatimonadaceae bacterium, assembly GCA_036392315.1. Classification (GTDB taxonomy): domain Bacteria; phylum Gemmatimonadota; class Gemmatimonadetes; order Gemmatimonadales; family Gemmatimonadaceae; genus JAQBQB01. Next base: position 3,373 of record DASVYG010000067.1, on the reverse strand, counting down.
TCGCCTTTAGCGTTCGCGGTCGCGATCTCGGCAGCACGGTACGTGAGGCGATACAGCGTGTCGGGCGGGACGTAAGACTTCCCACCGGCTACCATCTCGACTGGGCCGGCGAGTATGAGAGCCAGCAACGCGCCAACCGACGGCTCGAGATCATCATTCCCATCACGCTGTTGATCATCTGCTTGTTGCTCTACTCGATGTTCGGCTCGTTTCGCTGGGCCAGCGTCGTTCTGCTCGGCGTCGCGCTCGCGCCGTTAGGAGGGTTCCTCGCGTTGCTGGCGACCGGCACCCACTTCAGCGTGTCGTCGGGAATCGGGTTTCTCGCGCTGTTCGGCGTCTCGGTGCAGATCGGCGTGATCATGGTCGAGTACATCAATCAGCTTCGCGCGTCGGGCATGCCGATCGCCGACGCGGCGGTCGAGGGGGCCGTGCGCCGACTGCGACCGATCCTGCTCACGATGGTCGTGGCGACGCTCGGACTACTACCGGCGGCCATGTCGCACGACATCGGCTCCGACTCGCAGCGGCCGTTCGCGATCGTCATCGTCGGTGGGCTCGTGCTAGATCTGATCATCGGCGTGTTTCTGCTTCCGAACTTGTATGTCGTGTTCGCGCAGGAAGACGACGAGCTCGCGCATCAGGCGCTGGCCGGCGAGGAGTTGGCACACGCGACATGAGTGATCTGCGTCGAATGGCCAGGCCCGCGCTCGTTCTCGTCGCTCTCGCGGCGGCTTGCACTCCGTTGCACATTGGGCCGTCGCTCGCCCGCCCGCCCGCGCTCGTGGGGGAATGGATCGATTTGTCACACACGACCCCCGGCGACACCGCGTTGTGGGTACTCCGCGCGGACGGCTATGACGGGTCGGCGCACATCGTCAGGCTGCGCGACTCCGCGGGCGTCGCGACCTTCGCTCGCAGCCAGAAGCGGTACGCGTCATGGTATCTGGCCGGCGCGATAACCGATTCTTCGAAACGAGCCATCTGTTTTGCCCGGCGACTTGGCCGCGACGGAGCGACATGTCTCTCGTTTTCGCTCGACACCCTGACGGCTGCGGAAGGCGTTCGTCGCCTAACCATTCACGGCTATCGCGGACAGCATCGCACGGCTGATCGCGAGTTAATCGAGCGCCGCGTGTCGAGTGGGCAGCGTTCGACAGACCCGTGACACGCGACCGATGCCGCATTGACGGGCCTGTTTCATAACGCCGCAACCGCATCGGCGACCTCGGCGGCGTGGTTCTCGGGCTTGACCTTCTCGAACACGCGCGCGATGCGGCCGTCGCGATCGATCACGAACGTGGTGCGCAACACGCCCCAATACTTTCGCCCGTACATCGACTTCTCCGCCCACACGCCGTACTTCTCGGCGACGGCGTGATCTTCGTCGGCGATGAGCGTGTACGGCAGCTCGTACTTGAGCTTGAACTTGCGGTGCGATTTCGGCGAATCGGGGCTCACTCCGAGCACGACCGCATCGAGTCCCTCGAACCGAGGGAGGGTGTCCCGGAAGGAACACGCCTCGATGGTTCAGCCGGCGGTGTCGTCCTTCGGATAGAAAAACAGGACGACCGGCTTGCCGCGCAGCGACGAGAGTTTGAGCGTCTCGTCGGCATCCGTCGTTGCCGTGAAATCGGGGGCGCGCTTTCCGGTGGCGGGAATCACAGCTTTTCTCCGCCGATGAGGGCGGCCATGATCGCTTTCTGAACGTGCAGCCGATTCTCGGCTTCATCCCAGACGCGGCTCTGTGGGCCGTCGATGACATCGGTCGACACTTCTTCACCGCGGTGCGCCGGAAGACAATGAAGGAAGATTGCTTTCGGGTCGGCTTGCGTCATGAGTGTCGGGCTGACGGTGAATCCCGCGAACGCGCGCTCGCGCTCTTTCTGCTCTTGTTCCTGGCCCATCGATGCCCACACGTCTGTGTTCACGACGTGCGCGCCGCGCGCCGCCTCCATCGGATCACGCACGACGCGCACCTTGGCGACCTTCTGCGCGCGCGCCAGGAGATGATCCGCCGGCTCGTACCCCTGGGGACAGGCGATGTCGAGGTCGAACCCAAACCGATACGCGGCGTTGATCCACGAGTTCGCCATGTTGTTGCCGTCGCCGATCCAGGCGTACTTCTTGTCCGCCACCGAACCGAACTCCGTGCGAACCGTGAGCAGATCGGCAAGCACCTGACAGGGGTGGAGCAGGTCCGTGAGCCCGTTGATCACCGGCACGTCGGCGTACTTGGCCAGCTCCTCGACATCCTGATGGGCGAAGGTGCGAATCATGATGCCGTCGACGTAGCGCGACAGCACACGCGCGGTGTCGGCGATCGGCTCACCGCGGCCGAGCTGCACGTCGCGCGGAGAGAGAAAGAGCGCGTGTCCGCCGAGCTGAAACGTCCCCACCTCGAACGAAACCCGCGTTCGCGTCGACGCCTTCATGAAGATCATGGCAAGCGTCTTTCCGGCGAGCGGCTTCTTGTCGTATTTGCCTGCGCGCATGCGGTCGGCCAGCACGAACAGAGCGTCGAGCTGGTCGCGGGAGAGGTCGGGGATGGCGAGAAAGTCGGACGTCATTGGTTGGTCGGTGCTGGGCCGTTAACAGCAAGCCGCGGAATGACACGGAAATGACAGAGTGTCGCGGAATGAATTAATCAGGTGGACAATTCTGAGCAAAGCGTCGGGGAGCGGAAATTCAAAACGACATCAAACGTCAACGATTGAAGAAATGAAAGATTCCGCGGTATTCAGTTCACTCCGCGGATTCCGCGGCTACGCTGGTGTCTTACAAAATATACTTTCTCAAATCCTCATCTTCGACGATCACCTTGAGGCGGTCGCGGACGACCGTGCTGCTGACCGAAATCGTGTCGGTTCCCCGGTCGGGCAGGTCGAACAGCACATCCTCGAGCAGCGTCGTCATGACCGTGTGCAAGCGGCGGGCGCCGATGTTCTCCATCCGTTCGTTGACCAGCGCGGCGATGCGCGCGATCTCGGCGATGCCGTCGGTGCTGAACTCGAGCTTCGCCCCCTCCGCCTCGACGAGCGCGGCGTACTGCTTGGTGAGCGCGTTCTCCGGCTCCGTCATGATGCGGACGAAGTCCTGCTCGGTGAGCGGCTTGAGCTCGACGCGAATCGGAAAGCGACCCTGCAGCTCGGGAATGAGATCGCTCGGCTTCGAGACGTGAAACGCGCCGGCGGCGATGAAGAGAACGTGATCGGTCTTCACCATGCCGTATTTTGTCTGCACGTTCGAGCCTTCGACGATCGGCAGCAGGTCGCGCTGCACGCCTTCACGCGAGACGTCTGGCCCGCCCATCTGCGATCGCTCGCCGGCAATCTTGTCGATCTCGTCGAGGAAGATGATGCCGAGCTTCTCGACA
>DASVYG010000066.1:0-7051 GCA_036392315.1 Gemmatimonadaceae bacterium | reverse complement strand
CGAGACACTCTCGGAGACCTGTGCGTATGATCCGCCCCGCCACCCTTACCGTTTTCCTTACATCGATCGCCGTCGCAACCGCGTCCGGCCAGCGCTCGACGTCGACAACCCCGCAAATGAAGCTTGCCGCGGCGCGGCCGGCGACAGACACGTCGACCGCCACATCGACCATCAAGCGCCTGCGCTGGCGCTCCGTAGGTCCGGCAAACAACGCCGGCCGCGTCTCGGTCGTAGCCGGAGTTCCCGGCAACCGCGACGTCTACTACGTGGCGGGCGCCAACGGCGGAATCATCAAGACCACCAATGGTGGCGTCACCTTCAGACCGATCTTCGACAAGCAGGACGTCGGCTCGATCGGCGCGATCGCCATCGCTCCAAGTGATCCGAACATCATCTACGTCGGCACCGGTGAAGAGAATCCGCGCAACAATGCGTCGATCGGCGACGGCATGTACAAATCGATCGATGCGGGCCAGCACTGGACGCACATTGGTCTCGAGAAGAGCGACAAGATCGCGCGGCTCGTGATCGACGCGAAGAATCCGGACTTGGTCTACGCCTGCGCACTCGGACGCGAGTGGGGACCGAACGAAGAGCGCGGCGTCTTCAAGACCACCGACGGCGGCAAGAGCTGGAAGAAGATTCTCTACGTCGACTCGCAGACAGCGTGCTCCGACGTCGCCGCCGATCCGGGCAACTCGAACATCCTGTACGCCGGGATGTACACGTATCGCCGCTGGGCGTGGCATCTCGAGTCCGGTGGCGGCAACACCGCCGTGTATCGCTCGGTCGACGGCGGCAACAGTTGGGAGCGTCTCTCGGGCAAGGATCGCGAGCGCGGTCTGCCCAAAGCCGAGATGGATCGCATCGGCATCGCAGTCGCGCCGAGCGATCCGAGCGTCGTCTACGTCGTCAGCGAAACCAAGACCGAAGGTGAGCTTTGGCGCTCGGATGATGCCGGCGATCACTGGCGCATGGTGAACCGCGATCCGAACATCAATTTCCGTCCATTCTATTACTCCGACATTCGAGTCGATCCGCAGAATCCGAATCGCGTCTTCTCGCTCTCCGGATCGTTGTACATGTCGGAAGACGGAGGCGCCAACTTCCGCACGATCGCGCGCGACGTGCACGGCGACCATCAAGCGCTGTGGATCGACCCGCTCAACCCGAAATACATCCTGAGCGGATCGGACGGCGGCTGGCAGGTCAGCTACGACGGCGGCAAGAACTTCGAGGTCGTGAACACGTTCCCGTTCACCCAGTTCTATCATATCAACTTCGACATGCAGCGGCCGTACATGACCTGCGGCGGACTGCAGGACAACGGCAACTGGTGCGGGCCGAGCCAGACGCTCTCGGGTCAGGGCAATCGCAAGAACGATTGGTACACGGTATCGGGCGGCGACGGATTCTTCACCGTGCCGGTGATGGACAAGCCCTGGCTCGTCTACTCCGACGCGCAGGGTGGCATGCTCAACCTGACCGACACACGCACCGGAGCGCAGAAGACGATCTATCCATATCCCAACCGCGTCGGCTCGGTCGGCGACGCGATGATCTCGCACAAGTATCGATTCAACTGGAACTCGCCCATCGCGCTGTCGCCGCTCAACCCAAAGGTCGTGTACTTCGGCGGCAATGTCTTGTTCAAGTCGACCGACTACGGTTTCTCGTGGCAGGTGATCTCGCCCGATCTCTCCACGAACGACCCCAAGAAGCAGGAGAGCTCGGGCGGACCGATCGTCGTCGACAACACCGCAGCCGAGTTCCACTGCACGATCATTACCATCGCACCGTCGCCGCTCGATTCGAACGTGATCTGGGTCGGCACTGACGACGGCAACGTGCAAGTCACGCGCGACGGCGGAAAGACGTGGAGCAACGTCTTCACCAACGTGCCCGGGCTCAAGCCCAACGCGTGGATCCCCACGGTCGACGCATCGCACTCGGATGTGGCGACGGCGTACGTCGCGGCGGATCATCACCAGGACGACGACTACGCGCCGTATGCGTACATGACCACCGATTACGGCAAGACGTGGAAGCGGATCACTGGAGACATTCCCACGAGCGCGGCGTGGGTGCACGTCGTGCGCGAGGATCCGCGCAACCGCAACCTTCTATACATGGGCACAGAGATGGGCGTGTGGGCGTCATGGGATCGCGGCGCGCATTGGACGTCGCTGCGTGGCGATCTGCCGATCGTGCCCGTGCGCGACATCCAAGTCCATCCGCGTGACAATGACCTGCTGCTCGCCACGCACGGTCGCGGGCTCTACATCATGGACGACATCTCCGCCCTCCAGAACTTCAACACCGCGGAGACCAGCGACGCGACGCTGTTCGACATTCGTCCGGCAATTCGCTGGAGCCAGTGGAATCGAGACGGCAACCTCGGCCAGAAGAAGTGGACGGGCGAGAATCCACCGCAGGGCGCGCTGATCACGTACTACCTCAAGTCCCAGCCGCCGGGTGAAGTGAACATCACGATCTCCGACAAAGACGGTCGTCCCGTGCGACGCATGCGACGCGTGGCCGACGACGCGGGCCTCAATCGCGTTGTCTGGGATCTGCGCTATGACGCGCCGGCAGGCGCCGGCGGTGGCCGTGGTGGACGTGGCGGTGGCGCCGGTCCCGCGGCGGAAGGCGCCGGTGCGGATACGTCGCTTGCCGCGGAGCGCGCGCGTCGCGCGGCGGCGGCGGCGCTCGCCGAAGAACAACCGCAAGGCGAAGAAGCCGGCGGTGGTGGCGGCCGAGGCGGCGGTGGCGGACTCGAGGTGCTGCCGGGCACGTACACCGTCGCGCTTTCTGTGAACGGCAAGCAGCTCACGAAACCGGTGCAAGTCGAGCTCGACCCTCGCTCGGACATGACGCCGGCGCAGCTCACCGCGCAATTTCAGACTGCCACGCAGCTCAATGACCTTGCCGCACGTGTGAATCGCGTAGTGACCGGCACGGACGATTTGCTCGCGCAGCTCACGTCGCTGCAAGGGCAGCTGCGCCGCGCACGGGGATCGCCGACGGTGCTCGCCAATATCGATACGACCGTCAAAGAGCTACGGCACTTCCGAGACTCCGTGCTCGCGCGTCCGTTGCCCGGACTCGGCTATCGACAATACCCACGCTTGCGCGAGGAAGTGCAAACCGTGTCGGGCATGGTCAGCCGGCCGATGATGCCGCCGACCGCCGGCGAAACATTACGCCTGGGTGAGCTCAAGGTCGAGGCGGACGAAGCGCAGGCGCGACTCGATGGCATCATTCAAAATCGCGTATTGAAGATCAATCAGGCGCTGGCGGGAACCCCGCACGTGATCACGCAACAGGCGCGACCGATCATACCCTGACCTCGTCGGGGCGGCGCCGGCTCGGCGCCGCCCCTATCCCGCGCTCTCAGTCGGCGCGCAACGCGACGTTGGGATCGACACGCGATGCGCGGCGGGCGGGAACCCAGCTCGCCGCCATCGCGACCGCCACCAGGATCGCCACGACGAGCCCGAACACCAGCGGATCCCTGGGCGACACGTCGAAGAGCAGCGGCTTGACCCACTTGCTCGCCGCGAACGCAATCACGGAACCGATCGCGACACCCGCACCCGCCAATCGAAGACCGTCGGTGACCACCAGCCGGATTACGTCCCGCGACTGCGCGCCGAGGGCGACACGCACGCCCAGCTCGTGCGTCCGCTGCGCGACGTTGTACGCGACCACGCTATACAATCCGATCGCGGCCAGTGCCAACGCCAATGCGCCGAACGCCACGAACATGGTCGCGCCCAACTCCCAGGATCGCGTCTGCGAGCCCATGATTTCGCTGAACGGCGTCGCGACGACGTACGATGCACCCGGCATTTCGCGCTGCAGGCGCCGTCGTACGGCCTCGCGCACCTTCGTGGCCTCACCGCGCGCACGCACGAACAAACCACCGCTCTGCGGGCTGAACTGCGCAGCCGGCAGATAGTAGTAATATCCCGAATCCGCGCTCAAGCTCTTCTCTTTGATGTTCTCGGCAATACCGACCACATACGTGCAAGGCATCGTGTCGGCGTTCACTCGAATGCATTGCCCAATCGGGTCCTGTCCGGGCCAGAGGACCTTGCCCATGGCCTGGCTCACGACCATCGCGCGTGGTGCATGCTCTGCGTCCTGATCCGTGATCCCTCGACCGCGAAGGATTCTCGTTCCGAGCGTGGCGAAATATTCGGGTGACACGGCGTTGAGATCGAACTGACCGAGTCGACCCACCGTGTCGATTCCCGCGACGTAGAGGCTCGTGCTCCACATGCTCCAGAACGGCACGGACGAAGCCAAGCTCGCGTTCTCGACGCCGGGAATCGACTTGGCTGCTTGAAGAAGCTGCTGGCGCAGCGCAACCGTCTGCACGCTGTCGAGCTTCACGCCGCGCATTCGTAGATCGACGAGCATGACTTTGTCGACGTCGTAGCCCAATCGAACGTCGCGCACGTTTCGAAGACTGCGTACGAACAATCCAGCGCCCACGAGCAGTACCACGGAGAGTGCGCCCTGGAGCAGCAGCAGCCCAATTCGCGCGCGCGATCGGTGGTACGATCCTTCACGCGCACCCGCTTTGAGGTCGGCCGTCAGATTCGACCGAGTTGCCTGAAGGACCGGCGCCAACCCAGTCAACAGTCCCACGGCAACAGCGACGGCCACCGCGAACAACACGGTGCGCGGATCCCGAAATCCCGCCGCGGCCTCGCTCTTGTCCAATAGTCCCGCCCGTAGCGCGGCACCGCCCCAGTGAGCGATCAGAATGCCGGCCGCTCCGCCCGCCACCGCCAGGACGAGGCTTTCCGTCAGTAGCTGGGAGAGCAATCGCGCACGGCTCACACCGAGCGCGAGGCGCAGCGCGATCTCTCGGCGACGACGGATCGCGCGCGCCAGCAGCAAGTTCGCCACGTTGGCGCAGGCGATGAGCAACACGATCACCGACACACCACCGATCCACGTCGCGACCTTCGCCACGCTCGACTCGTTCGGCCCACGCTCGGCGAGAATGGACCCGACGATGCCGCGCGGGCGTGCAACGTTTATCGGCGACGAGCGGGTTTGTTCCTCGAGCTGCGCCTGATAGCTCTTTTGAGATGCTTGTGTGAGATCGGCGTTCGCCGTCGCGATCGAGATACCCGGCTTGCGACGGACCATGACCGACATCCATCCCCAACTGTACGTCGTCCACCAACTGCGTTTGAGTTTCATCGACTGCGCTTGCGCCGCGCCGAACGTCGTGATCGGGATGAACGCCGCGGGCGGCTTGTCGGGCCACAGACCAACGAATCCCGGTGGCGAAACGCCAATGACCGTGTACAGCACCGACCCGATTTGAATCTTCGAGCCCAACACGTCGCGATGACGGCCGTATTGGGTGTCCCACATCGCGTGGCTCAATACGGCTACCGGCGTGCCGTCGGGCGTCGAGTCCTCGGCGGCGGTGAAGTAACGGCCGATCTCGGCGGGTGCGTCGAAAAATCCGAAAAAACTCGCGCTCACGACGCCGATGTGCATCTCGCGCGCAGCCTCACCGACGCCCACGGCAAGATCGCGCTGCGAATAGGCGGCGATGCTCGAGAAGCTCGTCGTCCACCGCTCGATATCCTTGTACCGCGCGAACTGGTTGCAGCACAAGTGCTCGGTTCCGCGGAACGTCTGGTACGAGTACACCCGATGCGCCGTTCCCGGATCTTTCATCAATTGCGGCGGCCTGAAAAGCAGCCGGTCGACGATGCCGAACATCGCGGCGTTCGCGCCGATGCCGAGGCCGAGGGTCGCCACCACCGCGATCGTGAAACCTGGCTTCATGCGCAGGCCGCGGATGGCGTAGCTCAGGTCCTGCTTCAGGCTCTCGAGGCTCATGGCTCGTTTGACACCGCGAACGCGGCGGGCGTTGCCGGCAACCCTCCCCGGCGGCCCGCCGCTCCCTCAGGTCGGAAACCGCCTATTGGCGACAGGCCATCGTCGGATCGGGCTTTGGGTGATCCACGACGACTCGGTGGTCGAGGTTCGCGACGCGCATCGCGAGGTCGGCAATGAAGTTGTCGACCGTCGCCATGTGATCGTAATCGATGTACTCGGGCTCGTCGGTCACCTGGTGATAGTCGGAATGACCCCCAGTTGTAAAGAACGCGATCGGAATGCCGTACCGCGCGTACTCGTAATGATCGCTACGACAGTAGATGTTGGCCGGATGTCCGTTCGCGTCGATCGCGTAGTCGAGAGCGAGGCCGTGCTTCCCCTCGGTGTTGACCGATTCGATGATGTCTCCGAGCTCCGTCGACAGCCGTCGCGAGCCGACGACCTGCAAATAGTTCGATTTGCCGTGGATTTCCGCGCCTTCCTTGGTCGTTCCCGTCATGTCCCACGCGTCGCCACGACCCACCATGTCGATATTGAGCTGGGCGACGATCGAGTCGCGCGGCACTGTCGGATGATCGGTAAAGTACGCCGAGCCGAGGAGTCCCTTCTCCTCGCCGACGTGCCAGACGAAGAGCACCGAGCGCTTGGGCCGCGGCTTCTGAGCGACGAGCTTCTCGGCGATTTCGAGAACGCTCACGGAGCCCGAGCCGTCGTCGTCCGCGCCGTTGAAGATCGAGTCGGGGCGGCTCGTTCCGGGATGTGACGAACGCCAGTCGGCCAGCAGCGTGTTGACCTGGGTCTGCTGCTCGGGCGTGGCCCGCGCGCCCTGATTCTCGGCTCCGCCGGGCCGGACGATGTGATTGAAGATCCGGAGTGAATCGTGGTCGACCGGCGCGTGGTTGAAGCCGACATGATCGTTGTGTGCCCCGACCGCCACGTACTCCCCTTTGAGCTTGGGATCGCTGCCTGGAAGAATTGCCACGACGTTGCGCGCGGGAAACGGAACGGGCTCGGTCTTGGAGCGGATGGTGAACGAGAGCGGTTTGCCGGCGTCGCCGGCCTTGAGCTGAGCCAACGGAGTGTCGAACAGCTTTGCCATCGACGCGGGTGTGAAAAAGATCGTCGCTCTCCTCATCGGCTGCGCGGCCGGGTTGTCGACGAATTGCGTCGGGCGAGC
>DASVYG010000065.1:0-18753 GCA_036392315.1 Gemmatimonadaceae bacterium | reverse complement strand
TGACAGCGCCGACACACGCGCCGCGTAGGAGGCGCCGAGGTAGCTCGTCTTCCAACCGTCGGGGACGAGCTTGTCGTCGAACGCGGTGGCGTCGCCGATGATGTCGCCGCGAATGTGCTTGATTCCCGCCGCCGCGATCTGCTTCGCCAGCGCGTCCATCGGCTCTTCGTCGCGCCAGAATCGCGAGCTGAGCGACGGATCTCCGACGCCGCGAAGATAGAGGTTGCCGGCGAGGGTCCCGTCGGAACCGACTGCACCGTCGCGAAGGACCGGCGTATGGAACGTGAAGTCGGGTCCGAATTTATCGAGCGCCACCGCCGAGGTGTACATCTTCATCGTCGACGCCGGTTGCATCATGGCGTCGGCGTTTTGCGCGAACAACGTATCGCCGCGCGTCAGCGAGACAATGATCGCGCCCCAGCCGCCGTTCCGCGTATGGCTCGCCAGCGCGGTTCCAACGGCCGACGCCAATGCATCGACGCCGCGAGGCGAACTCCAGGTCGGTCCCGCCGCAGGCTTGGCGACGTTTGACGCCCTTCGTCTGACCCTGACCGCCGGCTTGCGCCGGGGAAGGGGCTTCTTGCTGACGATAGGATCGGCGACTTCAGAGGCGATGCCCGGTTGTGCTGTCGATGCGTGGGCCAGACGACCAGGGGCGACCGAAAAAATCAGGGCGACGAGCCCAAGGGTGCTCGTCGTCGAGCGGAGTACCTGCTGTTTCATGCGGAAGAGCCGGGCAACATTGATACCTGTTTGTCAAACCTTGAAGAAAATTCTCTTTCTGTAGAGTACGTACAGGATGCCGAACCAGAAGAGGACGAACGTCAGCGCGAAGGCCAGCGAGGCGTTGACCGGGTCGAGCCACGACGCGAACGCGCTTTGATAGATCGCCGTCTCGAGCGCGATAGGCTTGCCGCCGTAGTTGACCTTGAAGATCGAGTAGATGCAGCGGGCCATCACGCCCGACCCGACGAAGGCGACCATCGGGTTCATGCCGTAGATGACGAACGGCTTCGTCCAACGCTTCATCTGATGGACGTCGACGATCCACATGATCGTCGCAATCGCCACCGCCGCCATGCCCGCTGAAAATACTACGTACGAGCTGGTCCAAATGCTCTTGTTGATTGGAAACGACCAATTCCACATCAAACCGGCCATCATGCCGAGCGCGCCGGCGCCGAACATTCCATTGAGCCGGTCGGAGAGCGGCCGCTTCGTGGCGATCCACTGTCCAGCCAGATTGCCGAGCATCGCGGTGCCGATCGCGGGAATCGTCGAAAAAATTCCCTCCGGGTCCCACGTCACGCTGTTGACCCACGTGTGATTGCCAAGGCCGAAGCGCGACCAGTCGAGAAGCAGACGATCCCACCATGCGGCCATCGTGCGTGACGGGTCGCCGAGTACGAGCTGACCCATCGAGCTGGAGCCTGGCACGGGTAGGAGCGTCATGGCGAACCAGTAGCCGTACAGCAGCACGACGATGGTAACGACCTGCTGCTTCACGGTCTTGCCCTGCGAGAGCAATGCGGCACACAGGTACGCGAGTCCGATCCGCTGCAGCACGCCCATGATGCGCCAGTGAGCCGGCCGGTCGATCACGCGTTGCAGGAAGCTCGGATGCGCGATCCCCGCGATGTCGCCCCATGTAAAGAACGGGAATCCGTTGACGAGAAAGCCGAGGAGGAAGATCAGCAGCCCTCGGCGAATGATTTGCCGGCGAATGGCCGCCTCGTCGTCGCCCCGAGCCCGTCGTGCCGTGAGGGACAGATGGGTAGTGACGCCGGCGATGAACAGAAAGAACGGGAAGATGAGATCGGTTGGCGTCCAGCCGTTCCATGTCGCGTGCTCGAGGGGCGGATAGATCGAGTCCCACGTGCCCGGATTATTGACCAGCAACATGCCGGCGATCGTAAGCCCGCGGAACACGTCGAGCGATACCAATCGCTCGCGCGGCGCCGTCGAAACCGGGGCGGCAGCTGGCGCCGGCGGCGCCTTGGGCGCGCGGCCGGTAAGCTCGTCGAGCGTGGCGCTCGATCCTCTAACGGTGGTGCTCACATGACCCGTCCTGTGAGGAGCCAAACACAGACGGGCAAGACTGGAGCCCGGCCCGTCGTCAAACGACTAGTATGGTACCGCCGAGGTATCGAAAAGGAGCCCGGCGGAGAGGTGCGGCCGGCGGCCGGCTGACGTCTGTGGTCAAATTGGCCGCCAATCCACCTGCGCGCCAGCGCGAGTCTCGACGCCGTCGCGTTGCTGCCACCTGAAGAAGATGATCGAGATGATCGTGTAGAAGAACAGGCCGCCCGGAATCCACATGATGAGGCCGCCGATCATCTGATCGTTCATGGGCGTGATGCCCAAGACGCGTGGCGCGCTCGCGTAGATGGGGTAGAGGACCGTGTCGGCGTACGAGATGTAGACCGACACGATCGCCATCGGGATGCTCAGCAGGAACAGATAGAGCATCTGGCCCGGGTAGCTGAGTCGCGGGAGCTCGGGCAATGGGCTCAGAACGGGCCACCACATCAGCACCGAGGCCGCCAGGAACATCAAGTGCTGGACGATGTGCACCGGGTGATGGAGCAGCGCGTAATTGTAGAGCGGAGGTAGATGCCAGCCGGCAACGATGACCGTGAAGATCGCGAAGCAGCGGCTGGGTGCCGTAATCCACCGGGCCACCGGCATCACGCCCGGGAAGGCGAGGAGCGGACGGAGCAGCTCGCCCGGCGTACCCATGATCATGAACGGCGCGACGACCAGTGCGAGCATCAAGTGTTGCACCATGTGCGCGCTGAACAAGTAGGAATCGCTCAAATCATGCAGCCAGCCGTTCAGCGACAGGAACATGATGACGAGCGCGCCATAGAAGAACATGCGGGTCGCCGGGCGTTGCGTCCGGCTCGGTTCCGCCGTGCGCGAAGCATTCCCAGCGACCCGCATCTGCCGCTCATACAACGCCGCCAAACCCACGATCCCGATAACCGTGCTCGGATGCACGGTGAAGCTCGTCACGCTGATCCGCGCGCCGGTATGCAGCAGGGCGAGCGACATCGCGATCATCGCTTCACGAACTTTCCGAACAGGAACAGGAGGGAGGTGAGCGTGGCCACGGCGATCATCAACGGCCCGGTGAACAGGGCCTTGAAGAGCCTGTGGTCGTACTTGAGGTGCATGTAGAACAGCACCACGATCGCGAATTTCGCCGCCGACATGATGAGCAGGATCGGCACGAACGCCGGCGAGGCGACGAACGACGGGATGTAGTAGGACCACACCTCGACGACCGTGATCACGGTCAGAATGAGCGCGACCCACTTGTACTCGCGCCATGTGGGATGCTCGTGAACCTCGCCCATGGCGTGGACGTCGATGTCGGGGTTCGTGTGCGTGAACTCGTCAGTCATGATTCGATCGCTCCCACGGGCTAGCGAATGAGGTACACGAGCGTGAAGATCGCGATCCAGACGACGTCGACGAAGTGCCAGTACAACGCCGAGATGTCGACGAGCAGCGCGTCCTTGGGCTGCAGCCCGCGCTTGATGTCGATCGCGAGGAGTGTGAGCAACCAAAGAACGCCGGCGGTGACATGCGCGCCGTGGAACCCGGTGAGCGTGAAGAACGACGAGCCGAACAGGTTCGTGCGGATCGTCAGTCCCTCGTGGACGAACGACGTGAACTCGTACGCCTGGAACCCGAGGAAGGTCGTGCCGAGGATGGCCGTAACGAGGAGCCACAGCTTGGACGACCCGAGAATGCCCTCGTACCCCGGCTTGCCTCTGTTCTCGACCGCCGCCAGCGCGAGCACCATGGCCAGCGAGGACATGAGCAGCACGAACGTCGAGACGGACGTGACCGGGATGTTGAGGATCGCGTTCAGGTGCGTGGCGCACCTGGGGGGGTCGCACGCTTCATGCGGAAACGGTCCAACGACGCTCCGGCCTTTATAGATCAGGTATGTCGAGATGAGCGATGCGAACAGCATGCACTCCGATCCGATGAATGCCCAAATCGCGATCTTCCGATGATCGAGTCCGGTGCTGGTCGGTGGATGTGCGTGGCTGGCGACAGCGGTGGCCATGTTGGTTGCTAGTGACTGGTTGCGGGTTGCTGGTGGCTGGCTGTCATCCTGAGCGGAGCGAAGGATCTGGTGGTTCCGATGAAAGCAGATCCTTCGTCGCTACACTCCTCAGGATGACAACGTCGTTCTCTAGTGATGGTCTGGTTCCAAGGGCGACGTCAACCACGCGTACAGCGATGCCGTCATCGCCGCGGCGAACACGATCACGCCGGTGATGGCCATTTGCGTCTTGTCTTTGTGAATCAACAACAAGCTCGCGAACATGAGCACCATGAAGAATGCGACCCACAACGGCTTGATCGTGGGATACGGCATTGGAATCCCGAGCTCCTCGGCGGTCTTGAGCGGGACCTTGCTCGACGCCTGCTTCGAGTGTGGGTTGATTCCACCTTCGGGCGTGCCGGCGCTCATATGATCATGGAATGCGCCCATGTGCCTGCCACCCACGACAATGTCGTTGCGCTCGTCGCCGTGCTTCGAGTGCGGCACATCGACCGTGAGCTCCGGCGACTTCAAGTCCCACAACGGATAGCGTGACGTGACCTTGGGGATCGTCTCGAAATTGTAGTCCGGCGGCGGCGACGGGATCGACCACTCGAGCGTGCCACCGCCCCACGGGTCGTTGCCGGCGATCTCGCCATTCCTGCGGCTCACCCACACGTTCCAGAAGCCGACGATGACGCCGATCGCCTGGATCACGGCGCCCCACGTGCTCATGGCGTTGAAGATGTCCCAACCTTGGCCCGCGTCGTACGTGTAAATGCGCCGCGGCATTCCATAGAGTCCGGACCAGTGCATCGGCATGAACGTCAGGTTGACGCCGATGAACGTGAGCCAGAAGTGCCAGTTGCCCAACCGCTCGCTCAACATGCGGCCGGTGATCTTCGGGAAGTAATAGTAGAGGCCCGCCCATAGTCCCATCAGCGAGCCGGCGACGAGCACATAGTGGAAGTGCGCGACGATGAAGTAGGTGTCGGTCTGCTGGAGGTCGGCCGGGGGTGACGCGTGCATTACGCCCGAGATGCCACCGATCACGAACAGTCCGACGAGCGAAACGGCGAACTTCATCGCGACGGTGAAGCGGAGATTGCCGCCCCACATCGTGAAGATCCAGTTGAAGATCTTCACGCCGGTCGGGATCGCGATCAGCATCGTCGTGACGCTGAACACGGAATCGGCGATCGGTCCCATGCCCACCGCGAACATGTGGTGCGCCCACACGCCGAAGCCCAGGAATGCGATGAGGATTCCTGAATAGACCATCACCGGGTAGCCGAAGATCGGCTTCCGCGAGAATGCCGGCAGCACCTCGGACACGAGTCCGAACGCCGGCAGAATCAGGATGTAGACCTCTGGGTGTCCGAAGATCCAGAACAGGTGCTGCCAGAGCAGCGGGTCGGCGCCCGCCGTCATCGTGTAGAAGTTGGTGCCGAAGAACCGGTCGAACTGCAGGAACACGAGCGCGATCGTGATCACCGGGAAGGCGAGCACGAGCAGGAACTGCGTGACGAAGGCCATCCACGTGAACATCGGCATGCGCATCAGATTCATTCCCGGCGCGCGCATGTTGATGATTGTCGTGATGAAATTGAACGCCGCGGCGAGCGACGACACGCCGAGGATCTGGAGACCGAGCATCCAGAAGTCGATGTTCAGGTTCGGCGAGTACGGCATCGTCGTGAGCGGCGCGTAGCCGAACCATCCGCCGTTCGGGGCCATGCCGAACAGCCACGACGAGTTCATGAACAACGAACCGAACAGATACACCCAGTAGCTGAACGCGTTGAGTCGTGGGAATGCGACGTCGCGCGCGCCGATCTGAAGCGGGATCAGAAAATTGAAGAAGGCTGCCGACAGCGGCATCACGACGAGGAAGATCATCGTCGTGCCATGCATGGTGAACAGCTGGTTGAACGTCTCGGCCGTCACGACGTGGCCGTTCGGTCCCTTCAGCTGCCACCGCATGATCAGCGCCTCGAGTCCGCCGACGGCGAACCACGCGAGCGCGGTATACATGTAGAGAGCGCCGATCCGCTTGTGGTCGACGGTCGTGAGCCAGCTCCAAAGCCCGCTGGTCGACTCCTCACCAGCGTGTGCGTAGCCCGGGCTGACGGCGGCGGTTGCCATTCGTCTCTATCTCCGATTCAGCGGTTCGTTATTTCAATGATTGCAGGTAGGCCACGATGTCGGCGATCTGCTGATCCGTGAAGCCGGACTTCACCGGGCCCTTGAGCGTGACCGGATCGTATTCACCGATGCCGAACGTCGGCATGGCGATCCCAGGCTTCATGCCGTTGGCGTTCTTGACCCACCGCGCGAGATGCTGCGCATCATTCGGGTAGAGACCGGCACCGATCGTCGTGCGCGACGCGACGTGCGTCAGGTTCGGACCAATCGTTCCCACCATCATTGGCTCGCCACGGACACTGTGGCATGCGATGCACACGCCGTTCGCCACGAGCTTCTCGCCGTTCGCCGCATTGCCGGCGGCGAGCAAATTGTCGTCATAGCGGAGACTGGCCGGGAGCGGCGTCTGTGGAACCGCGTACGCTGGTATCTTCTCACGCGGAAACGACACGAAGCCGGCCTGTGCGACTTGTGCCGTAGCTGCCACGGCCGCGGGAACGCCGACGCCCGCGGCGTTCGCTGCCGGTGACGACGGCGCGCGCGCCGGGGCGCCTCCAGCCGGCGCAGCACCCGCAGGGTTTTGAGCGACCGCCCCCGATGCGCTCGGCGCGCCGGGCGCAGTGGCTGGAGCGGCGGGCGCGGCGCTCTGTGCCATCGTCTCCTGGTGTGCGATCCAACTATTGAAGTCAGCCTCGCTCACCGTGAACGCCTTGAAGCGCATGTTCGCGTGGCTCGTGCCGCAATACTCGACACAGGCCCCATTCCACACGCTCGCGCCCGACGAATCGGGCGTGTACCACAGATAGTTGGTGTGGTTGCTGACGACGTCGCGCTTTCCCGCCAACGCCGGCACCCAGAACGAGTGGATGACGTCGCGCGACTTGAGCGTGAAGTTCACCGTGCGTCCGATCGGCAGGTACAGCTCGTTCGCCGTCACGACCGTGTCCACGCGGCCATTGGCGCCGGCCATCGTGAACTGCGGATAGCGGAACTCCCACCACCACTGATGGCCGATGACTTCGACCTGCAGCGCGTCGGATCGTGCCGCCGCCTGCGTCTTGAAGATCGTGCGAATCGTGGGGATGGCGATCGTGATCAAGATCAGCAGCGGGATCACGGTCCACGTGATCTCGAGTGCCGTATTGCCGTGAACGTGTTCCGGCTCGGGCTGGTTGGGACGACGCCGGAATCGAATCAGCGTCAGGACAAGGATGCTTTCGACGAAAATGAAAACAGCCGTGCCCGCGTAAATCAGAATCTTGAAGAGGAAATCGACGTCCCGATTGAAATCCGTCCGCTGGTGAAAGATCGAATCGGGATACTTGTCCTGACCACACGCGGCGAGAAGAACCGCGAGGGCGACCGTCAGCGCGGCCACGCCCGCATTGCGGGCACCCGGCCGGCGCAGGCGGGTGAGAAAAGGCATTGGGAATCCTTTTACCGGCGTTCTGAGCGCGGTTACCACAACACGCTCGATGCGAATTGTGTTGGAAGCAAGCGGAACCTACCGGCTCGGAGAGGGCAAATCAAGCGAGCCGGAGCCTCGTGGCTCGACACTAGCCGCTTGCCCGACAGCGTGTTACGACGTACTGGAACTCGACCCGCCCGCGTCCGTGTCCGCGACGGCGTGCTTGGTCTTGGTCTGGATGACCGCGATTTCCATTGCCTGTCGGATCTGCGCTACGCCCTCGCGGAGAACGCGCAGACGCACCTGTTCACTGCCGCCGCGGCTGGCGGCGAGGTTCACTCCGATAACGAGATCGGTGATCGAACCGAAATGCGCCTTGAGATTCTCCGCCAACGTCGGCAGCTGACGTCGAACGTTCTGGACATATACGGAAGCAGGCTGGTTGCGCTTGAGCGCGAGGGCGTACTGCTCGACAATCCCGTTGATGCGCTGCAGCAGCAACAGCGCGTCGTCGAGCGCCTTGAGTTTGTTGAGTCCGGCCGAATCGAGCTTGATCTGCGCCACTACTTCACCCGTTCGAGCCGCGGGTTTTCGGTGAACCGCCGTCCCACCTTTCCCTGCGGCTTGCCGTTCACCTGGACGACGTCCGCCGTGAAATCGAAGCGCCCACCAAATAGAGAGGCACCCACGCCGTACGCATCGACCGGAACGCCGTCTTCCTCGAACGCCGCAATCCGCTCCGCGTCGAAGCCGCCAGAGACGATGATCTTCACGTCGCCGAACCCTTCCGTGTCGAGCGCGTTGCGAACGTTCCACACCAACGTCGGGTTGACGCCGGTCGGCTTGAACACGCCCATCTGCGAAAGCACCGACTTGTCGACCATGTGCTCGGCGGTATCCAGCCGCACGCCCCAGAGCTTGTCTTCCAGCGCGCGCGCCACGTCGAGGCTCGTCTTCACGCAATCGTTGTCGTAGTCGACGAGCGCGATCAGGTCGACCCCTTCGATCGTTTCGGCGAAGCGTTTCGTCGCCTTCACTGTGTCGCCGCCGAACGCCGCGATCAGCGCGTGCGGAATCGTTCCGACCGGCTTGCCGCCAAACAGCGACGCCTGCGCCTCGGTGGACACCATCTTCACTCCGCCCACCATGGCACTGTAGCCGTCGCCCGGCTGGGCCGCATAGATGTCGTCGCGCGCGCCAAAGAACATGACCGGCTTGGACTGCGCCGCCTCGCACACCAGCTTGGCGTTCGTGCAAATCCGCGTGCGACGGACGAGCGAGCCGACGCACAACGTCTCGAGGAATCCGAATGCGTCATAGGGCCCTTCGATCGTCATGACCGTGTCCCAGCTCTCGTAACGGTCACCCTCGTACAGCGCGTTCACCGTCAACGCGCTCCAGTCCTCGACGCACAGCTTGAGGACGGCGATGGCCTCGTCGATTCCGCCGAGCCAGCCTTCGTTCTTGCCGGTGATCTGCATCAGGGTCGTGGGCGACCGCTTGTCCTGACGCACGATTTCACGTGCCCGCATGAAGTAGGCATCGGTGTAATAGCCCTGCTTGACCTGCTCGACAGGAATGTTGAACGCCGCGGGATCGAGACGCTTACGACGACGAGGCGCCATTATCGTCCCGTCATCGCGTCCGGATCCAAGATCTGATCGAGCTGCTCTCGCGTGAGCAGCCCGCGAGTCATGACCACCTCGTACACGCCGCGTCCGGTCTCCAACGCTTCCTTGGCGACCGACGTCGCGTGCTCGTAGCCGATCACCGGCACGAGCGCCGTCACGATGCCGATCGAGTGCTCGACGAACTGCCGCATGCGCGACGGGTTCGCGGTGATGCCTCGGACACAGCGCTGCCGCAACACCGTGCACGCGTTGGTCAGCATGGAGATGCTGCCGAGCAGCCGGTAGGCGATCACCGGCTCGAAGACATTGAGCTGCAACTGCCCGGCTTCGGCGGCGAGGGTGACCGTGATGTCGCTGCCGATCACGTCGAAGCACACCTGGTTCACGACCTCTGGAATGACCGGGTTGACCTTTCCCGGCATGATCGACGAGCCCGGCTGCATGGGCGGCAGATTGATCTCGCCCAGCCCGGCGCGCGGGCCGGAGCTCAACAAGCGGAGGTCATTACAGATCTTTGATAGCTTGACGGCGCACCGCTTGAGCACGCCCGAGAGCTGCACGAAGGCGCCGGTGTCGGCGGTGGCCTCCACCAAGTCGGGGGCGGTGATCAACGACAGGCCGGTGATGCGCGACAGCTCGCGGCACACGGTCTCCGCGTACCCGGTCGGCGCGTTGATCCCGGTCCCGATCGCCGTCGCTCCCATGTTGATCTCGCGAATGAGCGCCTGCGCTTCGCCGAGTCGATCGACGTCTTCGGAGATCGTGTGGCCGAACGCGGTGAACTCCTGGCCGAGTGTCATTGGCACCGCGTCTTGGAGCTGCGTGCGGCCCATCTTTATGAACGCGCTGAACTCCTCGCCTTTGGCGAGAAACGCGGCGACGAGCTCGCGCATCGCCGCGCGCAAATTTTCGATCGAGTGATGGAGCGCGAGCTTGACCGCCGTTGGGTACACGTCGTTCGTGGACTGGCTCAGGTTCACGTGATTGTTCGGATGAACCTTGAAGTAGTCGCCGCGGGTGGCGCCGAGCAGCTCGAGGGCGCGGTTGGCAATGACTTCATTCGCATTCATGTTCGTCGACGTTCCCGCGCCGCCCTGGATCATGTCGACGACGAAATGCTCGTGATGTCGGCCGGCGCGAATCTCCTGCGCTGCACGGACGATGACGTCGCCGGTTTGCTTGTCGAGGAGTCCGAGCTCGGTGTTGGCGAGGGCCGCAGCCTCCTTCACCGCCGCCAATGCTTCGATCAGCGCGGGGAATTCGCGCAGGGGCGTTCCGGTGATCGGAAAATTCTCGAGCGCGCGAAGCGTCTGCACACCGTAAAGCGCGTCTTCGGGAACGTCGCGATCGCCCAACAAGTCGTGCTCGGTGCGAGTGCGCGCGCCGGTGAAGCCCAGTGTGCGTCCACGTCCAACGAGCGTCGCGTCGGTCGCCGCCAACCGCTGCGAGATCGACCGTGCCGCCCGGCCAACGAGCGCCGCGTAAAGCGTCGGATACTCCTTGATCATCTCGTGCACTTGCGCGGTGCTCAGCTGCAACGCTTCCGTCCGTTGCAGCGCGCGCGCGCTGGTGCCGTGCGGCAACTCGTCGAGCAACAGCCCTTCGCCCACGGCCTGGCCCGCGCCGAGCGTCACGAGACGAATCGGGTGTCCGTTGAGGCCCTTCTCGATGGCGACAGCGCCGGAGATGAGAATCGCGAAGAACTCGCGCGCCGAGCCCTCTTCGAACAGCACCTCGTCGCACTCGTACGTGACCGGTGTGACGAGCTTGGTCAGCTGGTGGAGGCCCGAGTCGGTGACGCCTTCGAGGAACTCTGCCTGGCGGAGCTGGTCGCGGACCTGGGAGGGAGACATAGGAAGGGGAAGATAATAGACCACCGGACGGCACCGCGGGTCGTGCGAGATTCGCCCGGGCATCGCCCGACTGATAGCCGACGACTCAGTCCGGCAGTAAGATTCCACCGTCCGTCCTTTCGCCCGCCAGTGGAGGTTGTATGTCCGTCTCGCGCCGTGATTTCCTGGGTGCCGGTGCCGCCGCGGCGGCCAGCCTCGCTATCCCCAAGCTCGCCGGGTCGATGCCCACGATAACGGTCCGCGACCGGGCCGAGGAGCTCCCCCGGGCCTTTGCGGGTCGGCCGGTGGTGATCAGCGCCACCAATGGACTGACGCCCGACAGCAGCGGAAAGCGGGGCATCCAGGTCGCCTATGACGCGCTGGTCCGGGGCGAGGATCCGCTCGACGCCATCATCTCCGGCGTCCAGATCGTGGAGCTGAACCCCGACGACCAGTCCGTCGGACTGGGCGGGCTCCCGAACGAGGAAGGCGTCGTCCAGCTCGACGCCAGCTGCATGCACGGGCCCACGAAGCGAGCCGGCGCTGTTGGTGCGATCGAGGACATCGCGACTCCGGCCGCCGTTGCCAAGGCCGTAATGGATCACACTGACCACATCTTCCTCGTCGGCGCGGGTGCCAAGAAGTTCGCGCTCGAGATGGGCTTCAAGGAGCAGAACCTTCTCACGGATGCGAGCCGCGAGATGTGGATTCGCTGGAAGTCCAAACTCAATCCGAACGACAACTGGCTCGACCCGGTCGACTCCACCAAGCGGCCGATCAGACCTCCGGCGCGCGCGCGCCCAGACGACGAACAAACGTCGTCGCTCCACGTCTACTATGACGAGCGGGGCGTGCCGTACACCTACGGCACGATCAACATGAACGCCGTGACCGCCTCGGGAGACATCGCGTCCGTGACGACGACGAGCGGACTGTCGTGGAAGATTCCCGGCCGCGTCGGCGACTCACCGATCATTGGCGCCGGACAGTATTGCGACAACGAAGTTGGCGCCGCGGGCTCGACGGGGCGCGGTGAGGCAAACATCAAAGCGTGCGGTGCTTTTCTCGCCGTCGAGTTCATGCGGCAAGGCATGTCGCCCGAGCAGGCGCTCATCAAGGTCATGGAGCGAGTCATCGCCATGACCGAAAAGCGGCTGCTGAACGACAAGGGCCGTCCCTACTTCGATCTCAGCTACTATGCGGTCAACAAGAAAGGCGAGTACGCCGGATCATGCGCATACGAAGGCGCCACCTTCGCCGTGTGCGATGCGAAGGGGGCGCGTCGAGAAAACGCGGTGTATCTGTTCAAGAAAGACGAGCGGCCGGTGAATCAGCCGATCAGCGGAACGATGATCAAGCCGTAACCGCGTGACGCGCACGATACGCCGCACGGCGTGGGTCGCGATCCTCGGGCTGGCGGCGTTCCAGGCGTACGCGCAGCGCTTCAGCATCGGGCCCGACGGCATGTCGTATCTCGACCTGAGCGATGCCGTCGTCGACGGCCGCTGGTCGAGGCTCGTGAATCTCTACTGGAGTCCTCTCTACCCATTGCTCGTGGGCTTGGGACGACTCATCGTCGGAGCTGGTCCGCGGTGGGAGGTCGCCACGATGCATGCGGTCAATTTCGTGTGCTTCGTCGCGATGTTCGCTTCGTACGAGTACTTGCTCATCGCCGTGGGCAACCTTGCGCGAAGCACACGACGGTCGGCGCTTGGCGGGCCGTGGGGCTTGGTCGCCGCGTACGCTCTGTTCGGCGTCTTCGCATTGACCATGACGCCAATGGAGCTCACGACGCCCGACTGGCTCGCATCGGCCGCGACGCTTCTCGCGTTCGGAGCGCTGCTTCGACTGAGCGAAGGCGGCTCCGCGCCTCGACGCGACGCGCTCGTGCTCGGCGTGGCACTCGGACTGGGTGCGCTCGCCAAGTCCTTTCTCGTTCCCTGGGCGCTCGTGTGCTTCGTTGTGCTGGCGATCGCGACGCGGCGCCGCGGCCTCTCGATCACGGTGATCGCGGTCGCCGCCTGGATGGTGTTCGTTCTTCCGTGGTCGCTCATGCTCTCGGTCGCCGCCGGTCGTCCCACCTTTGGCGACGCCGGGCGACTCACCTTCGCGTGGTACGTCAACGAGCAGAATCCGCCGTCGCTGCACACCGTCCCGGCCGACGCGCGTCGCCCACAGACTGACGCGATCCTGCCCGGTGTCGGCGTCACGGGATACGCCCCGGGCACCGATCCCATGTGGTTCGACCCGGCGCGCTGGAACGCGTCGTTGTCGCCGCACTGGAATCTTCACGATCAGCTCGGGACGCTGAAAGTCTTCGAGTTGTTCTATATACAGAATCTGGCGCCGCTGCTCTTCCTGGCGTTCGTTCTTGCCGCGGCGCCCCCAGGTACGCGGCGTGTCGCATGGCGTCGCGGCTGGGTGGTCTTCATTCCGATGCTCGCCGGACTCGCCGCGTACGCGCTCGTCATCGTCACGGCGCGCTACATCATGGCGTTCCTGCTCGCCGGAACGCTGACACTCCTCGCCACGCTGCCGGTCGCGCGGCGCATTCGTCCGGCGTGGGCGTTCGTGGGGATGATGATCCCTCTCGCCATAGAAGCGATCCAAGATCGTACGGTGTCCGGCCTGGGGATCGTGACGTCGATTGTCGGCGGGACGATCGCCGGCGTGCTCGTTACCACGAAGCAGCGTTGGCTCTGGGTGCTCGCGCTCATCGTCGGCGTCGGCCTCACGCGTCTCGTCCTTCCGCCGTCGAATCGACGCGATCTGCTGCTCGGCGCGGCGTGTTTGGTCGCCGCGTTCTGGTTCTTGTCGCGCCGCGCTATCGTGACGCGCCGACCGCTGCGCTTCGCCTACCGCGGGCAGGCGGCTCTGGCCACGGTGTTGGCGATCGTCTTGCTCACGCGACTGGGCGTTCGCATGAAACAGGATGTCGACCAGCTGCGGCTCACCGCCGCCGATGCGTGGAACAATGTCGAATGGCACGTGGCGCGCGACCTCGCGGCACACGACGTACCGGCCGGCGCGCGGATCGCGCTCGTCGGGCCGCACGCCGAATCGTACTGGGCGCGGACGGCGCGCCTGCATATTGCTGCCGACGTGCCGCCGCCGGTGATCGGCGCGTTCTGGGCGCTTGCGCCGGCCGCGCGCGATTCGTTGCTCGACGAGTTCGCCGCTGCCGGCGCGACGGTGGCCATCGCTACCGTTGGTCCAGAGAACGGGGCGCCGGACAGCACGTGGACGCCTTTACGTTTTCACGGCTGGATGCGCAGGCTGGCCCGCTAAGCTCAGCTGACTTTCGTTCCGACCGCCGGACGAAGTGTACGACCAAGCGTGATCTCCGACGGCATGAGCACCGGCCCGCTGGCCACTTCGTTCTCGCCGGTCGTCTGCCGGTCATCGAGCCGCAGGTTCGCGATGAGGCGGCTCAACCGATCAGCCGCACCGGCCAGGGTGGACGCGGCCGCCGCGATCTCCTCGGTGCTGGCGCTCTGCTCTTGGCTCGAGGCCGCGACCTCCTCCATTGCCGCCGCGAACGAATCGGTTCCCGCGGCGAGCGAGTCGAGCTTGGACCTCATCTCGCGCACCAAACCACTGGCGGCAGTCGACGCACGCTGAATCGACGACGTCCAGCCATCGGCGTCGGCGACGGCCTTCTCAATGTGGCCGAATGAGCGCGAGCCCTCTTCCGTGGCGCCGCGTACGGCGCGAACCGTGTCCACCGTTCGCTCACTCGACGCACGCGACTGGGCAATCCCGCGCAGCACGCCGCTCACGACATTCTCCGTCCGCTCCGCCGCGTCCGATGACATCGCGGCCAGCCGACGCACTTCTTCCGCCACGACGGCGAATCCGTGGCCATGCTCGCCGGCGCGAGCCGCTTCCATTGCCGCGTTGAGCGCCAGCAGCTTCGACTGGCGAGCGAGCTTCTGCACGAGCGTGACGAAGCTGCGAACTTCTTCCGACGCCTGCGCCAGCTGCTCGATCGCAGCGGCGCTGGCCTCCACGTCGCCGCTCAGCGCCGTGAGCGAGTGCGAGCTTTCATCGAGCCGAGCGCGATTCTCGAGCGCAAGCGCGCGAAGCTGCTCGTTGCGCTCGACGCCTTCTTGCGCGCCGACATCGAGCTCCGACGCGACGGTGACGAGATGCTCCGACGATCCGGCCAACACCTGAATCGTCTCCGCCATGAGGTTCGCTTGCTGGCTGAGATCCGAGGCGGTGTGGGCGATTTGCCCGGCCGACGCCGCCATCTCCTCGGAGCTGCCTGTGATCTCGGCCGTCATGCTCGTGGTTTCGGCGGCGGACTCATTGAGCGCGCTTGCCAGACGTCGAAGCTCAGCGATCATCGCCGAGATCGCGCGGGCGAGTCGGCCGATCTCGTCGTCACCGCCGATCTGGTTCACCTTCTTCGACAGATCGCCTGCCGCGACCGCTTCCGCGGCGATCGCCAACTCCTCAGCGGGACCGGTGATTCGACGCTCGACAAACCGCGCAATGAGCAGCAGCGAGACCAGAATCAGGCCGAGCATCACGACGCCGCCCGCCACGAGCGCCCACCGCGCGATGTAGTACGCGTGGGATGCGTCGGTCTCGTCCATGTGCGCGATGACGCGCCAGCGGCCGCCGTTCGACGTGGCCACGGCGCCGCGCTGCAGACTGGCGTCGAGTCCGTAGTTGAACGCTTGAGCCGAATCGTGCGTCGCGACCGACGCATAGCCGACGAATGGCTTGAACCGCGTTCCCGTGACCGAGCTCGCGATCACCTTGCCGAGCGAGTCGACGAGATCGACGCGAAGAGCCTTGCCGCCGACGCTACCCTGGGCGAGCACTGAATCGACCATCGACAGACCGAACTTCACCTTCACGACCCCGACTCGCGTTCCGCCATCGAGTACGGCGCGCGCCAGCTCGACGACAACGCGCTCCGTCGCCGGGTCGGCGGTCGCCTGGGCCGACGTGGAGCCGTCATTCCACGCCGTCTGCCACCACCCTTCGTCGCTCTGCACGAAGTCGGACGACGGAGAGGTCGTGACCGCGTTGTAGCCGAATTGGTCGGTCACCATCACCTCGGCAATGTCGAGCTTCGGCAGGAGTCCTTTGAGGTAGTGCAGACTCGCCGAATCGACTTGCAGGGATCGCGTTGCTTTGAAGCGATCCTCGATCGCCGCGAGCTCTTCCTGTGGCAGCGTGTTGCCCAACTGCGCCGGGAGATTGAGCCGTCTCGCTTCCACCGCGCCCTTCTTCGTCGCGGCGATCACCTGCGGCGCCGACGCGATCAGATCGACCTGGCGCGCACGTTCGGAGAGCACGCGGTCGACGAGTTGTTTCGAGAGCGATGCGGCGTTGATGATGCGATCGTCTTCGTCGCCCGACATCGTCTTGCGCAGCACGACCAGTCCGGCGTACCCCACGACGCCGAGCATGACGATCGCGGCGAGGCCGAACATGCCTACCAAACGCGACCCGATCGAGCGGCCTGATTTCGGCGCTCTCAACGCGTTGGAGATCGAGAACATGCTCGCACTGGGACGATCGTTCATCGGCCGCTAGATTCCGGGTTCAACCATGACAGAATCGATCCACCAGACGCCGGCCCAAGAGCCGGCTGGATACGATCCTGCCGCCATCGAGCGCAAATGGCAGGAGCGTTGGGAGGAGCGTGGGACGAACCATGCCGACCTCGCTGCCGGCGCACGTCCGTTCTACGCGTTGATGATGTTTCCGTATCCGTCCGCGGAGGGGTTGCATGTCGGAAACCTCTTCGCCTTCACGGGCAATGACATCTATGGACGATTCCAGCGGCTCCAAGGGCACACGGTGTTCGAGCCGCTCGGCTTCGACGCGTTCGGAATCCACTCCGAGAACTTCGCGCTGAAGGTCGGGACCCACCCGGCTGACCTCATTCCTCGAAACATCGAGAACTTCCGGCGGCAGCTTAAGCGCGCCGGTCTGATGGTCGATTGGCGGCATGAGCTGTCGACCACCGACCCCAGCTATTACAAGTGGACCCAGTGGCTCTTCCTGCAACTTTTCAAGCGGGGACTGGCCTATAAGCGGCGCGCGGCCGTCAATTGGTGCCCGAACGACAAGACCGTGCTCGCCAACGAGCAGGTGATCGCAGGAGAATGCGAGCGGTGCGGCGCCAAGGTAGAGCAACGGTTCCTGGAGCAGTGGTTCTTTCGGATCACCGACTACGCCGGGCAGCTGCTCGACAACCTGGAATGGCTCGACTGGTCCGAATCGACGAAGCAGGCCCAGCGAAACTGGCTCGGCCGGTCGGATGGCGCCGATGTCGCTTTTCGCGTTCAGGAGTTGCAGGAGCTGAGCGGTACCGCCACGATCGCGAGCGGCGGGAGCGGAGAGTTCGTGGCCGAGCCGGTCGACATTCACGTCTTCACTACTCGGCCCGACACCATCTTCGGGGCGACGTACCTGGTGTTGGCTCCCGAGCATCCGCTCGTCGACAGCGTCACGACGGACGAGCAGCGCGACGCCATCACCGAGTACAAGCGCGCAGCGGCGGCGCAGGATCTCGTTTCGCGAAAGGTGAACAAAGAGAAAACCGGCGTGTTCACCGGCTCGTTCGCTATCAACCCGGCCACCCGACACCCAATCCCGATCTGGATCGCCGACTACGTGCTCATGGAGTACGGAACCGGCGCGATCATGGCCGTCCCGGGGCACGACGAGCGTGATTTCGAGTTCGCAAAGACGTTCGACTTGCCGATCGTGCGCGTGGTCGCTGGACCGTCGCTGCATCCGTCGGACACGAATGCCGTCCTCGACGCAGCGTTCACCGAGACCGACAACGTCCGCCTGGTGAATTCGGGAGAATTCAACGGCCTCGGCGTGTTCACGGCCAAGGAGCGCATCGTCGGCTGGTTGGCCGCACACGGGCACGCGCATGCGGTGGTCAACTACCGATTGCACGACTGGTGCATCTCGCGGCAGCGCTACTGGGGTCCGCCCATCCCGATCATATACTGCGAGACGTGCGGCACCGTGCCGGTGCCCGAAAGCGACCTGCCCGTCGAGCTGCCCTACGTCGAAGACTTCCGACCGGACGACACGGGCACGTCGCCTCTGGCGCGCGTCGAATCGTGGTATCGCGTGACGTGTCCGTCATGCGGCGGCACGGGCCGGCGCGAAACCGACGTGTCGGACACGTTCCTCGACAGCGCGTGGTATTTCCTGCGCTACCCGAGCACCGACTTCGACGACGTGCCGTTCGACCAGGAAATGACCAAGCGCTGGCTTCCCGTCGATTCGTACATCGGCGGGAACGAGCACGCCGTCTTGCACTTGCTCTATTCGCGTTTCATCACGATGGTGCTGCGCGACTCCGGGCACATCGACTTCGAGGAGCCATACAAGCGCTTCCGCGCGCATGGCATGATCATCCGCGAAGGCGCCAAGATGTCCAAGAGCCGCGGCAACGTCGTGAACCCAGATGAGTACGTCGATCGGTGGGGTGCCGACACGTTTCGCACGTACCTCATGTTCCTCGGACCGTACGAGGAAGGCGGCGATTTCCGCGACCAGAGCATCGCCGGCGTTCGGCGTTTTCTCGACCGCGTGTGGTCATCGGTGACCGACGCTACGACGGACGGCGCGCCGGACCCGCAGGTGATGCGCAAGCTGCATCAGACCATTAGAAAAGTCTCGAGCGAC
>DASVYG010000064.1:0-6553 GCA_036392315.1 Gemmatimonadaceae bacterium | reverse complement strand
CTCGGGCATCGCGAATCCGAACGAGCATCGCGATTCATCCAGTGAGCTCCAGCTCTAAGCTGTGAGCCATTAGCAGCGAGCCTCGAGCTCGCGTCGACGCGGGGAAGGGTTCGCTTCGCGAAGGCTGCGGAGCTGCGAGTGTGCGAGAATTTGCTCGCTTCCTGGAGATGAGCATCAAGTCGGCGTCGGAGCCCGAGTATCACCTCCTCAGCGCTGGGGATCGCCGCGCAATCAGACATGCCCGGTGGCGCCAGTTGTCGAGCGAGGCCGTCGCGATTCGTCGAATGACGTATTCCTAACGGAAGCGTTTGCTGGACGACGAAGGGTAGCCTGGGTAGCGGTAGTAGCGGCTCACAGATCCTGGCGAAAGGCTCACAGCTTACAGCTGGGGCCCGCTCAGCCTTATTGCGATGTCAGCACGCATCGCGATGCGACCCGATGCAGTGGCGCTCTTACGTTTGGCGCTCGTCACTCGTTAGGTTCCCGACATTCACAGCTTGGAGCATTGGCGAGTGGCGACACGACAGCAGCCGGTCGACGATTCCCGCGACGTCGAGCTACTCGATCAGCTCGCGCGTGCGCGGTCCGCGCTCGTCGAGCAGATCGGACGGCGAATCGTGGGTCAGCACAAGATCGTCGACGATCTCGTGGCGGCACTCCTGGCCGGCGGCCACGTGCTTCTGGTCGGGGTCCCGGGCCTCGCCAAGACGCTGCTCGTCCAGACGGTGGCGCAGGCGCTCGACCTGAGCTTCTCGCGCGTGCAATTCACGCCCGATTTGATGCCGAGCGACATCACCGGCACCGAGTTGCTGGAAGAAGACCACGCGACGGGCCGGCGGTTTTTCAAGTTTGCTAAAGGCCCCATCTTCGCTAACATCGTGTTGGCAGACGAGATCAATCGCGCGCCACCGAAGACGCAGGCGGCGCTGCTCCAGGCCATGCAGGAACACGCGGTGACCGCGGCGGGCCAGACGATGCGCCTGCCCGAGCCCTTCTTCGTGCTCGCGACGCAGAATCCGATCGAGCAGGAAGGAACGTATCCGCTGCCCGAGGCACAGCTCGACCGGTTCATGATGCAGCTCACCGTCGGCTACCCCACGCGGGCCGAGGAAGAGCACATCGTCAACGCGACGACGGGCGATCTCGAGGTCGACATCAAGCCGATGTTGAACGCCGAGCAGTTGCTCGAGCTGCAGCATCTCGTTCGGCGTCTGCCCGCTCCGCCGACGGTCGTCAGCTACGCCGTGCGTCTCGCCCGGTCGACCCGCCCGGGCGCGGAAGAAGCGACGCCGCTGGTGAAGAAGTATGTGAGTTGGGGCGCGGGGCCGCGTGCGTCGCAGTATCTCATTCTCGGCGCCAAGGCGCGCGCGGCGATGGACGGGCGCGCGGTTCCGGATTTAGAGGATGTGAATGCGATGGCGGTGCCGGTGCTCAGCCACCGCGTGGTGATGAACTTCCAGGCGGAAGCGGAAGGGATGTCGCCGGAACGGCTGGTCATGGTGCCCGAGAAAGCCTAGGCAAAGCATCTCGCCGGGGCCTAAGCGTCGAGCTCACGCGAGGCGTGTGCATCCGCACTACGGAGTTTCGCTCACCACCCGCCCGTTCATTGGCATCGGCGGCCGTGCATCATTCGGGTAGAGTTTCGCGAACGCGGCGATTTGCGCCGCGGAGACCTCGACAGGTGTCTTCAACACGTACCAGACGACACCTTCCGTGCACGGCGGCGCGGTGATCGACCCCATATACCTATAGTAGGCGGTATTCGACGGCAGCATCTCGCCCGGATTCACGTCGACGCCCGACACGTTCTTTTCCTTGCCGACGACGATCGGCATGTCGTCCCAGAGTTTCTGCACCGTCGCTTCCGCCTTGCCTCGCTTCAAGAATACCGTGACACCGGCGATCTCGCCGTCCGCGGCCGCGTACATCAGGTGGAGCTCCATCTCGTACCGCTTTCCGGCGATGAGCTCTTCGCTCGGATGATGAAAGTGGAATTGAGTCAGTTGGTATCGTTTGTCACCGACGACGAGGAAGTCCCCGCTCCCCGACGGCGCATAATCCACGCGGATCGTGTGTCCGTTGTTGATGAGATGATCGAGCGGCGCGCTGTGGTTCTCGAACTGGAGCGGCGGAAGGTCCGCGCGTTGCGCACCTGAAATGTCGATCGGGGACTGCTGCTTTCCCGTGTTGCAGAGCGCATACGCGGGATCGAGCGCGCTCCAATGATCGGCACCTCGCGGCCCGGTGTAATCCCACGGCGTTTTCCACTGGGCGCTCAGCCTTACCGGCGTAGCGATCGTTCCGGCGACCAGCAGCGCGAATGCAACCGACTTTCCTCGCATGGGCAACCTCGGCATGTGATCGAGCGGCTAGTGTTTCTTCATCAATGCGTTCACATCTGGAGAATGCGAGCCGTCTCCGCGTCCCATGAATTCGGAATCACGAACGCGCCCGGGCCGGCGTGCAGTTCCAGGAATCGCTCCCCTTTTCTCCTCTGCACGTCCAGCGCAGTCATCGTGTCATGGCCTCGAAACGGTCCATCGCCAAGCGCCGGTGAACGATTCGGAATCTGGCGCTTGCCTGGTTTGAACGCTTTGAGTACTGTCAAACTATGGATGCCCGGCGCTCGCCCGACGCAACTGTACCGGAGATCGCGGCGGCGATTGCTGCGCCCGCGCGGACCCGCATGCTGTACAGTCTGATGGACGGTCGCCCGCGAACGAGCACGGAGCTGGCGCTGCTGGCCGACGTCACTCCGTCGACCGCGAGTATTCACCTGCAGCACCTCAGGTCGCAGCGTCTGGTGAGCGTAGTGAGTGAGGGCAAGCATCGCTGCTACTCACTCGCGAGCGCGGATGTCGCGGCGGCGCTGGAAGCGCTGAGCGCGCTCGCCGGCAGCTCCCCCGGCACCAGCACGCCGCAGACGACGAGCGACTTGCGTGTCGCCCGGAGTTGCTACGATCACATGGCAGGATGCCTGGGCGTTGCGCTGTACGAACGCCTGGTGGCGTTGGGCTGGCTCTCGATCGGCGCAACGAGTCGTCACCGAGACCGCGATTTGACGACGAAAGGAGCAAGCGCAATCGCGGCGCTTGGAATCGATGTCGAAGCAACGCGCGCGAGACATCGCCGGTTCGCCTATGCCTGTCTCGACTGGAGTGAACAGCGGCCGCATCTCGGCGGTGCACTCGGCGCGGCGCTCCTCGAGAGCGCGCTGAAAAAGAAGTGGGTCGTTCGAGAGCGTGGCAGCCGCGTGTTGAGTGTCACGGGACACGGGCGGCGGGAAATCTTCGCGAGATTCGGAGCGCGGGTCTAGCCGATATGCGGGCCGACACGGCAGACCTCCGCTATCCGATTGGCAGGCACACCCGGCGCACAGCGTTCTCCAATGAGTCGCGCGCCGCGACCATCGCGTCCATCGAACGGACGCCCGCGAACTTTCGCCGCGCCAGCGCAGGGCTCACCGACGCGCAGCTCGATACGCCGTACCGACCGGATGGATGGACGGTGCGACAGGTGGTGCATCATCTGGCGGACGCCCATATGGTGCTCTACACACGCACGAAGATCGCGCTCACAGAGGACAATCCGCCGGTCAAGATGTGGGACGAAGTGACGTGGGCCGAACTTCTCGACGCGAGGCGGATGCCGATCGACGGCTCGCTGTCCATCATCGACGCGGTGCACGCGCGCTTGGTACACCTCCTCAAGACGCTGACACCGGAGCAGTTCGGTCGCACGATGAGGCATCCAGAATGGGGCGTTGTGTCGATCGACTGGCTGGCCGATCTCGCCGCGTGGCATGGCGAGCACCACACCGCACATATATCTGAGCTGCGCAAACGACGCGGCTGGCGAGCTTCGGAGTAGCGATCACTACCTGACGACGTTCACCGCAACGGCCGGAGTGATCGTCGCCGCGGCGTTGCGCACGCGCTAGCCATGCGTGCTCTCACGGATGAGCGAACCCCATGCATCTGATCATTCGTCGGTTGACGGCCACAGATCGAGAACCGGCTCGGCAGTTGTTCGCGCTGCTCGCTCGCATTTTCGCGGAGCCGCAACGTCCGCTGAGTGACGAGTATCTCGACCACCTGCTCGGGCGCGCGGACTTCTGGGCGATGGCGGCGCTCGTGGATGGGCGGCTCGCCGGAGGTTTGACCGCGCATGCGTTGGCGCTCACGCGCGAGGAAGGCGCGGAGATCTTCATCTACGACGTCGCCGTCGATCCCGCTGTCCAGCGACGTGGCGTTGGGCGAGCGCTCATCGACGCGCTCCTGCGCGAAGCGGCCGCCCTGAACATCGACGTGGCGTTCGTGCCGGCGGACAACGACGACCGGCACGCGCTGGACTTTTACCGCGCACTCGGAGGCATTCCGGCCTCGGTGACGATATTCACGTTCGAGAGTGGCATCGATTGAAGTTCAGTTCGCATGACCCGTTGCCGCCCGCTAGCTGTGACGCCCTGATCGCGAACCCGCCTTCTTGGGTCCTTTCCCGATGCCAGCCTACTATGATAGCACGCTGTTCACCATCAACTTCAAGGAGATCGCATCAGGCGGCGAGGCCGCGAATCTGATGCACAACGCGTCGATCAACAACATCCATCAGAGCGACGGCCGCAGCCCCGGCGGCCAGATGTTCGTCAGCGTAATCGACGCGATTCAGGGCGACGGGTTCAATCCTCTGTGGCAGGAGATCCAGTTGGTTTTTCCGAACCCGAAGATGTGTCAGCAATTCACCTCTGATGACCAGATTTTGGCTGCGGCCGCAGCGGGCGTGGTGCAGTTGGTTCCGACTGGAGAACTCTACCGGTGCTCGGTCATCGGCAAGACAAGTTGAACAGCGTTCGAGCCGAGAAATCGTTCTCGATCGTTCATAATCAGTTTGTTGACGCTCCACAGGCGTACGAGAGCCGCCGCCCGCGCGGGTGCGGAGGATGAGGGTCATGGCGCCGATGGATTCGAGCTGGCCGTGCCCCATGCGCGGATCGGTCGTCACGACACGCTTGGCCAACTCCGGGTGCAGCGCTCGCACGGTCGCAGCGGCAAGCACAGCAGAAGTGAGAAGCAGTCGCCGATCGATCGATCGCATGGCAGCCTCGTCGTGAAGAGGAGTGATTGATCGCAAGGTCGTGCGCCGCACACGCCGAGTCGAGCCACAAAGAGGCCGACGAACGCTGGAATCCTGCCTTATCAATTTCCTTACGAAACACCGAGTGCCGGCGCAAGGTGAACGCCGTTGACGAGTCGCGTGGCACAATTCCGTTCGTCGTTGGCCGTTTTCAGGCCTCCTTTCGAGTTGTGTGTGTTTGCATCCTTCGTTTCCCGTCATTACTCAACGGAGCCTTCCATTTCCTTTTCGAGCCCCGGTATCAGGCGCTCGACGTTCGCTCGCTGCACCGCATGAAGGTTTCGCTGCACCGCTCGCAACGCCCCGAGGTGACGGCGTTATGATGGGACGACCCATTCTCGCGAGGAGCATACATGCGGGTACTTCGTCTCAGTCTCGGCCTCCTGATCGTTGGCACATCGGCCGCGTCGGCGCAGATGTCAATGATGAGTACTGGCGGCGGTCGGCCGTCGGTATCACCGGACGGCAACTTCATTGCCTTCAGCGCGGCACGAAACGGCGAGTGGGAGATCTACGTCGTCCGAGCCGACGGATCTGGCCGCGTCCAACTCACGACGACCCATGAAATGAACTTCGTCAACCTCGGGCCGCCGAGCTGGATCGGCGACCGTGTCTTCGTGTGGCGGCGGGTCGATGACAGCACGCGCGCCATTCTCATCGATGTACCCAATGCACACGGCAACGCGAGGCCATCGAGCGCGCCATTGCCGACGATCGTTCTACCACGCGACGCTGCGCAGGTTCGTCCCTCTCCCGATGGCCACCGCCTCGTGTTTGCCCATGGCGATCGGCAGCATCCGCGCATCGCGGTTTCCAATCTCGACGGGAGTGGCCTTCGCGATCTCACCGACGGCACGCTTCCGGCCGGCAGCCCCGACTGGTCGCCGGATTCCAAGCGGGTTGTGTTCACCGTCGCAGACAGCGCGTCGGCCTGGCAGCTCGCCATTGTCGATGCAGATGGTACAGGCTTTCATCTCCTCACTCACTTCGATCAGGCTGAGGGCCGGCCCCAGTGGGCGAATTGGTCACGCGACAACAAGCACATCGTGATGCAGGCGGGCAAGTACAATCAGGCCAAGATCGAGGAGAGCACCGCGCATCTTTGGCTCGTCGATCCGGCGACCGGGCAAGCGACCAAACTTGCTCCGCACGCCACCCTGTCACTCGACGAGACGCCCTCGTGGTTTCCCGACGGAGAGCGCATTGCGTTCCAGAGCAATCGGACTGGGGTCATGCATGTATGGACGATGAACGCGGACGGAACCGGGGCGCACCAGGTGACTTCGCTGGCGCCGTGACGGGCGTCAGCTTCACCGCGGCCGCCCGGCCAGCGAGCGAGCGGCGGTGGCACCCGCGTCTGAAAGAACCGCAGCGTGCTTCCGTCTTGCTCCCGGCGCGTCATCAACCAACGGCCGACGAC
>DASVYG010000063.1:0-3153 GCA_036392315.1 Gemmatimonadaceae bacterium | reverse complement strand
GCTGTTCTCGCATGTGAAGGCCGCTGATCGCAGCGGCGCAGTGGCCAAGCCCGTAATGACGGGTGACAGAACGCCGCGACTTCCAAAGGCAAAAGCGCCGGCGAACGCGAAGATCTGAGCACCATCATTCAAGAGGAGCGCACATGCTCACAATTCGACGAGCCGTTCTCGGACTCATCGTGGTCCCGGCAATCGTATTTGCGCAGCGGGGCGGTGGCGGCGGTGCCGGTGGTGGCCGGGTTCGCGGCGACCCGAACGCCGACTGGAAATCCATCATGGGCTCGGGCGAGGGTCTCAAGCTCTCGAATCGCGACGTGGAGAACATCGATCCGCTGAAGCTGCTCATGGACAAGCGGAAGGATCTCAAGCTCTCGGACGATCAGTCCAATCGATTGAAAGAGCTCGATGGAAAGCTCAAGGAGAAGAATCAGGATTCGTTCAGGGCGCTGGATTCGTTGCGTCGTCTGGCACAGCCCCCCGCCCACGATCCGACCGACGATGATCGCGCACGCATGACGGCAGCGCGCCGTGCGGCGGCGTTCACCGTGGGGACCATTCGCGAGAACTACGCCGCGGCACTAAAGGAAGCGCTGCCTGTGCTGGACGAGACGCAGCAGAAGATGGCGGGGGATCTGGTTGAAAAGCAGAACGCCGACGCCGAGGCGATGCTGCGCGACAAGTTGGGCGGCCGAGGCTGATGCTCGGACCGATTTCCGGCTAGCGTGATGCGTGCTCGAGGCGGCCACGGACTATGTCGACGAGTCGCCCCTCGAGCACTCCCTTCGATCTGCAGTCGGAGTATTCTTGCGCGAAATTCGCCGGGCGTCCGGCTGCGTTGAACGTGGTGGTGACTGTCGTCGTTCCCGGTTCGGCGGGGCGCACGTCCGCGAGGATGGTGATGCTCACGTCGTAGTTGTCGGCGTTCGGTCCGATCTGTGTCGACGTGCCGCAGTCGATGTACCGGCTCAACGGCACACCTTTGAGCCGGCCTCGAATCTTGAAGCCGGCGTTTCCCATGGAACGTTTCACCGGATCGAGCGTTCCGATCGGAATGCCGAGCGAATCGAAGGCGGCGGGCAGTGCTCGCCATACCTGATCCGCCGTGAACGAAAGCGTGTGAACATTCGGTGCGTCGGGAGTGGCCATCGTGAGACTGGCGCCGCCCTGCGGGCCAACCACTCTCACGGTTTGTGAAGCGGGCGCCGGTGCCGAGCCGCCGCCGGAGCTCGCGCAGGCGACGAACGGGATCAGTAGCAGCAGCTTGGCTGAACGCATGGAAGCCCCCGACGGTGACAGGTCATGGACAATGTACGCCGGCAGGCGTCGCGTCCAGCATTAGCGATTCCTCAAGCCGTACTTCGTCCAAACGAGGATCATCCCGCACTCGGGCTGTATGCCGGGCGGGACGAACCGCGGCGGGATGTGCGCGGCACGAGGATAAACCTCGAGGCCTCCGACCTCCCTGGACGAGAGATCGATCAGGTTCCCGAAGCCGGCACGCGCGCCGTCGATCAGTACATCGGGCGCGCACGATCTGCCCTTGCCGTCGGGAACGGAGATGGAGAGCGTCGAGCTCCGGTATTGCACGTTCAGGCTCGGCACGTCGCGCAACACGTTCAGGAACTGGTCGTACTTGGCGATCTCCGTCGAGTCTCGCAGATATCCGAATCCCTGCTTGCGGCGTGCGGCGAATTCCGCGGCAAAGACGCGTGGCGCACGGGGCGCGTTCGTTCGCACGGCGTCCAATAGAGGCACCAGTCGCAGTGTCACCCCGATCGTCGTCGTCGCGTTCGGAGTGACGTCGGCAATCTCCAGCAATGGGATCGCTCCGATCGCGAATACTTCGATCTGTCGCGTGCCGGCGGGAACCCCGCGAAGCGTGAACTGTCCGTCGGCATCGCTGCGGATCGCGGGAAGCTGATCCATGACGATCCGCGCATCGGGGACCGGCTGGCCTGAAGCATCGGTTACGAGTCCCCGGATCGTACCTCGGCGGGATGAATCAACATCCGCGACTGACCCGAGCAACAGATCTTGCCGTTGCACTCGGGTTGTGAGGGGCGGCAGGTCGATGACCCCGCTCTCGCTCGAGTCGGAACGGGCGTGAACTTGAAGCCCGAGATCAGTTGCGACGCCGCACGCGGCATAACCGCCCGCCGCGTTCGACCGTGTCTCGATTCGCCAGCGGCGTTGAACTACGTGGCGTCCTCGATCGATCCGGAGATCGGACCAGCTCAGCTCCACGGCCGCTTCGGCAATGGGCGCGCCTCCGGCCGCGTCGCGTATCGTTCCGTAGACGATGCCGCTGTCTTTCGGTACGTGACCGCTACCGCACGCGGCGGCCCACAACGTGGCGAATGAGGGCACAGCGAGGTGGACCTCATCGCGTCCGTCGGTCACGGTGGCATGTGTCGACAAGCCCGAAAAACCGATCGAGTCGAGCAGCGGGTGCTGCGCGGTGACCCGATGTTCGCCGGGCGCCACACTGTCGAATTGAAAGCGCCCGCGCGAATCGGTCGTGACCGCCTGACTCGTGCCGGCGATCGAAACGAACGCGTCGCGAATCGGCTGCCGGCGGAGACTATCGAACACGACGCCGTGAACGGGCACCAGACCCCGTTGCGCGGTGGCGGACTTCGACACGGCGAGCCCGACGATGAAAGCAGAGACGATAGCGCGGTGCTTCATCATTCGAGTGGGAAGATGAATGACCGTTCGGGACGTCATGACCGGATGCTAATACTGAGATGCATCTGCATCGCCGTAAGCGCAAGATGCATGCGTCGCGGGCCTTGCGGTCGCGGGGTCACGCGAGCAGGATTGTCGAAATCGTCCGGCTCCTGTTCGCCGGCGACTTCGCCCGAGGCGCCGATGTCCGTTCGGCGGTGTGTTCTGTCGGCCACCCTGCTCGCGCTCCCGATCGCCGGCCGCGCCCAAAGCATTCACGGCGTCGTCGTCGATGTCGGCGACCGCCCCGTTGCCGGCGTCGTCGTGCTGCTAATGGACAGCGCGTCGCGGGTGACCGCGCGTGCGCTCAGCAATGAGCGCGGCGAATTCCGCGTCGCCGGATCGCTCGCGGGAACCTACCGTCTTCGCACACTGCGGATTGGTTTTCGTCCGGCGCTCTCCGAGCCTGTCGCGCTTGCTGCCGGC
>DASVYG010000062.1:0-3526 GCA_036392315.1 Gemmatimonadaceae bacterium | reverse complement strand
CGGCGAACACCGACACATGGCTGAGCTGCGTTTTCGCCGCGACGAAGATCTGGAGCTGAAGGTTCGTCTGCGACGGAAGCTTGGTGACCGCACCGGTCGTGTCGTTGCGCACGGTCGGCGATCCGAACAGATGCGACTTGTTCTCGGCGACATTGAACGCGACGGTTGGCGCGCAGATCAGTGTGCACGCTTTGGGCTGCTGGGCACCGAGCGAGTCAGCAGTGACGCCAATGACGATGATGGAGACGACGAGCCCGACGGCACCACCCGGCGTGGCGCCGCCAATCGATGAGAATGGCATGATCAAACTCTACTCATGAAAGACGTATCGACGCCCATGCAACGGTCGGGCCGCTGTGAGCGACAGACACGAAGAGGGACAGTCTACAACTGTCCCGTCCGCGCCCCCCATTCCTCGATCAACGAGACATAGGCCGCATCGTCGTAGCGCGACGGAGAAAACGCCGCCGCATAGTTGGGCAGCGTTCCCTCGGTGACGTGGAGCGCCACGAGCTCACCGGCCGCGTGCGCCGACATGAGCCCGATCCCGGACAACGCGCCGCAGATGAAGCCGCCCTCGATCGGCAAGCGGCCGATGAGCGGCCGATTCTCGCGCGTCTTGCAGTAGTAGCCTCCGTCGAGAATGCCGCTCGCGCCGCTGCCGACGTAGGGCGCGAGCCCCGGGATCATCTTCGCGCATCCGCGCAACAAGATCTCGCGATGCCGATCGTCGAAGCGCGGCGGCCACTCGTACTCGCGGACCTCCGTCTCGAAGGTCCAGATGAGCTGAAGCTCGTCGCCATGAGTGAGATCGACGGGACGCACGTGCACGCCGCCCGGAAACGCGCGGCCGTCGAGCTCGAGCGGATCGTTCCAGATCACGAATGGCGCGCTTCGCGGCACGGCGGTTCGCCGATCGCGAACGGTGAGCTTGGAGTGCAGTTCGTGCATCACCGGCACGCTCACACCGAGCATCTCGGCCATCTCGTGCATGAGCGGCCCCGCTGCGAGCACCACGCGCGGCGTCGACACAAATGCTCCGCTCGCGAGGCGAACGCCGCGAACCACTCCACCCGAAACATCGAATCCGGTGATGCGATCCTTGGCAAACGACGCGCCCGCCACGACCGACTGTTGAAGCAGCAGCGCGCCGAGCATCACCGCGTTCATCGTCCCGGCGCGACGAACGTGCAGCGCGGCGATCATGTCTGACGTGAGGAATGGAAACGCTCGTCGAGCGGCGTCGCCGAGCAGCAAGTCGGCGCCGGTCGGTTGATCCTCGAATCCTTCGGCGAGATGCGGTGCGTACGTCTCGATGGCCGTGTGCTCGCGGAGCGGACCCATGCCGAACGTAGAGACCTGCGCCGCCGTCGATCGGAGCCGCTCGACTTCCGCGGGCTCGGCGGTCCCGAACAAATAGCCGCGGCGATTCATCCGAAACGCGTTGCCATGCTCGCGCGCCGTGGCCTCGAGC
The DNA here is from genome assembly GCA_036392315.1 of Gemmatimonadaceae bacterium. Taxonomy (GTDB): domain Bacteria; phylum Gemmatimonadota; class Gemmatimonadetes; order Gemmatimonadales; family Gemmatimonadaceae; genus JAQBQB01. The sequence goes on along the minus strand of DASVYG010000062.1, from coordinate 2,052 downwards.
AAATCGATGCTCCGCGAGACGAAGCGGAGCATCGTGGCATCGGGGCCGGGCCACCAATTGCGATAGCCCTGCGTGCCTTTGTCGCTGGTGAGCGTCAACGGTTGCCGCTCGTCAACGATGAGAACCCGCCCGACGCGCTGGCGTACCGCAAGATGATACGCGGCGGCCACGCCAGCGATGCCGGCTCCGCACACGACGACGTCGGCGGTCGTCTTCATATGTATTGCGTGTGTTGAGCGGAGCCGACTTGTTCCAGGCGCGGTGCGGAGAGGCCGACTATGCCGCGATGTCCGACGTGCACTGTGGGCAACGCGTGGCCGCTTTCGGGATCGACATGGTGCAGCGCGGGCACGCCTTGGTGTTCTCGGTGACGGGCGCTGGCTTGGCGTACATGCGGCTCACCATGCGCACGATGACGAACACCGCGAGCGCGATGATCAGGAACGCGATGATGTTGTTGATGAACGCGCCATAGTTGAGCGTGACCGCGCCTGCGGCGTGGGCCTCGGCGAGCGACGAATAGGGCGGCGGCGCCTTTGGACCATCCTTCAGCAGCACGTACAGATTGCTGAAGTCCACATGCCCGAGTGCGAGTCCGATCGGCGGCATGATGATGTCGTCGACGAACGATTTCACGATCGCTCCGAACGCAGCACCAATGACGACCGCAACAGCCAGATCCATCACGTTGCCCCGCATGATGAACGCCTTGAAGTCTTTGAGCATTGTTCGCGTCTCCTCGGTCAGCGGTGGGTAGTGCTCGTTGAATCTCCCTCGCCTTGGCCGCTTTGTCGAGTGAACCCGGCGCGAGCGCACAAAACTAGGGCTCCCTTGACGACCGGTCTTGGGCTCGGCCGCTGGTTCCGACAGACCGGTAGAACGGTGGAACGGTCGCTCGCTGACGCTCGCTTGAATGGTGGAACGTGACCGCAGTTTCGTTCCACCGTTCCACCGTTGCGCGGAAGTGGGTTGGACCGGTTTGGAGCAGACTTGGCTTGGACGCTTGGAACAAGTTGGAACAGGATGAAGCAGGATGAATCAGGATGAATCAGGATGAATCAGGATAAGCCAATGGAGTCTCAGGCCCGCTAATACTTCTGTTGTTCTTGTTGTTGCTGTTGTTGCTGTTGCCGCTTGATCCAGATTCATCCTGATTCATCCTGATTCATCCTTTCTTCAATTGTTCCAACCCGGCCCGCGGCCGATTCATCTTGTTCTGAACTTGTTCCCACCATCCCCGGCGCAATTCTCTTGGGAACGTCGACGAACCGAGAGACCTTCGGCTGCGGTCCGAAATGCAGCAGGAGTCCGATCGAGTATCGCGTCGCCCGCAGGTAATTGAAGAGCTGTCGCTCCGCGTAGGGCGGGATCTTCTCGGTGGCCTTGAGCTCGACGATCACCCTGCCGTCGACCACCATGTCGAGCCGCTGCCACGCCACGATGCGATCCTCGTATCGGATCGGCACCGCCAGCTCACGATCGACGCGGTGTCCGCGTCTCGTTAGCTCGTAGTCGAGCGCCCCGGAGTACGCGGATTCGACCAGGCCGTAGCCGAAGTAGTTGTAGACTGCGTAAAACGCGCTGATGATCGAGCGCGTCCGCGCTGAGTCGATGAGATGGTCGGTGCCAGACACCTCGTACTGGTATAGCCCCAGCGAGGATCCGCATCATCATTCCAGTTCTGCTAGCGGCCGAACGTGGATCAGGCGGGATCAGGATGAACTGTATAACCCGTGATGTTCGCGCTCACAACGTCATCTCGCCCGTTGCCACCGGAGTGACGTAGCCGCCCACGTCGATCCCATCTGCTCCGCCTTCGCCATGAATGGCCACGTGCAGAATGCTCCGCCGGCCCATCTTCGTGCCTTGCTCGCTGACGAAACGCGTCCCGCCCGCGCTCGACACGAGGTGGTGACGCATCATGAACGCGGCGAGTGGACCGGTCGAGCTGCCCGTCGCCGGATCCTCGAGAATTCCATACTCGGGAGCGAACATGCGCGAGTACGCTCCTTCGGTTGTTGGAGCAAAGACGAACGTGCACGACGGCTCGAC
>DASVYG010000061.1:0-16449 GCA_036392315.1 Gemmatimonadaceae bacterium | reverse complement strand
GTGTAGAGTGCGCCGTCGAGGATGGTGAAGGCGCCGGCGGAGCCCTGATGGATGAAGCTCGCGACGGCGTAGCCGTGCATCGGGCCCCACGTGAGGGCGCGCAGCACGAGCACGTCGAGCGTGCCCTGGAGGAGGTCGAGGGAATTGGTGGCCGTCATGCAGACAGCATAACCTCAACGTTTGATGCAATCAAGTGTTGAGGGAATTTTTTGTAGAATACCGGGCGCTGCGTTGAACAGCAACCGGGCCCTGCCGGACGAAGCCAATTAGAGCTTGCTAACAAAATAGGCCAGGTGCCGTTGCGGCCAGTTCCAGTCTGACGCCCGATCGGTTCGCGCGCTAGCTTGCGACGAACCATGCGAAATCTATTGCATTCTCTCGCCGTGTTCTGCGCCCTACTCGTCGGCATGTCGAGCGCGCGCGCGCAGACTATCTCCAACGCCGAGTCCACACGCGGCTACTGGCTTGGCGCGTCGCTCGGCGCCGCGGCGGTTCCTCCCGCGCTGCACGGTCCTGGAGCGTTGGCGGGTACGATCGCCCTCGATGCGCAACGCGGTGCATGGCTCACGAGCGCGCGCTGGCATTCGGTGGGGTTGGGAATCGGCGGCGACGTCCAGTCATACTCGGTGCTCGTCGGCCGCGCCACGAGGGGGAACGGCTTTGCGTTCTCGGCGATCTCGCTCGGCCCCACCGCGCTCTGGCGCCGCATGTGCAGCACGGGGTGCGGTCTGTTCAACGATACAGGACGTGAGCTCGGGCCCACAAAGAGCGGAGTCGGCGTAATGCTCGCCGGCGACGCCGCGTTGCGCGTCTGGCGCTCGAGCGGCGCCGGCCTTGGATTAACGGGCTATCTCGATCTCAACACGGCCCGCTCCTTTGCTGGCTTCGGGTTCGAGCTGACGCTGGGGAAATGGCGGTGAGCCCATTTCGGTCACCGTTATCGTGACGGGCTTGCAACGCTGGCGCGTTCGGTGTCCTGCGCGCTCTCTACCCACTCCGACTCGTTGTCACTGGTTTTGCCGTCTACCGTCGGCAACCGCACGTCGCTGCCCAAGGTGACGGCGGACGTGGTCGGCTGTTCGCCCCGAACGCAACGGGATTTGCGACGCAGGCGTCAGGTGCGGACATCGAACATCGAACTCCAGCAGACTGACGTGTAGCGAATGAGCGGTTGGAGTCGGCGCTCGGATAACGGCCTGCGTACTCACTTCGACAACGCGTTGATCTTGCATGGTACACCCCATTTCCAATTGTGCGATGCGCAGGATCGTCGCCGTCAGACATCGCCATTGAGTAAACCAGAACAATCAACCGTGGCCCCCGGACCGGGGACGTTGAAGCCAGGAACAAGTGGAGGAATCGGTCACGATTGAGCAGTATCTGGACACACGACAACGCATGCTCGAGGGCAAAGCAGCGTACGCAGCAGGGCTCCACCAAGTTGCCGTCGGCCAGAGCGCCCGGGTCGTGTTATGCAGCGAACGCTCATCGAATAACGTGTCCGAGCGTGACCCCAAACGATTCTAGCGCGGTTACACCAACATGGATCCGAGTCGTCCGAGACCCGCTATGAGATGTTTGGCATTCCTCGTCCCCGCCGCGGTCGCCCTTGTCGGATGCGCCAAGGCGCAGGATCTAATCGTCCCCGGGGTGCGGGCAACCTGCGCCGGCGTCGGGTTCCCGGCGATTCGCGTCGAGGTGCGTCGCGACGACGGACGCCCGATCGCCGCCGGTGCCACGCTCATTGTCACCGACGGCAACTTCAAGCAAACAACCGTCGAAACGTGGAGCGCGCTTACCCTCGAGGCCGCCGACAATCGAACGGGCACCTACACCGTCGAAGTGAGCAAGCCTTTCTATAACGCGGTTCAAATCGACCGCGTCTCAGTGCCGGGCGGCCCGTGCGGGGCCTATCACACCGTGACCGTCCCTATCACACTCGAGGCGTTGCCAACTGCGCCCCAGATCCGAAGCGTCAGCGTCGCGCAACCTGGCGTGGGACTGGACGCCGGATTTCACAACCAGTACACCGTCTGGGTTGATGCGACGCCCGGTGCGGACACGTCGGTCACGTGGAGCTTGAGCGACCCTCGCGTTGCAACGATCGATCAAGCCGGATTTCTAACCGCGAAATGTCGCACCACGGACGACATTCTCGTCATCGCCACATCGAAACAGGATCCCGCTCGTCGAGGCACGGGGCGCCTAGGCGTATTCGGAAACGTGTGCCCCTAACGGCCCGAAGTGAAAGGCGCGACATGTTACGGAACGCGCACCGCCCGAGGGACGAATCGATACCGTCGCGGAGCCGCTCATCGCGCCATACCGAGCGGCGATAGTCGGTCGCTTAGTCGCTCAGTCGGCACGCAACGCGACGGTGGGGTCGACTCGCGTAGCGCGCAGCGCGGGGATGCAAACCGCAAGCGCCGCGGTCGCGATGAGGACGATCGGGACAAGCAAAAACGTTATCGGGTCGGTCGCGCTGACGCCGAAGAGCAAGCTCGCCATCACGCGCGTGAGCAGGACGGCGCCGAGAAGCCCGACGCCGACGCCGAAGACGGTCAGCGCCATGCCCTGCCGCAGCACCATCAGCAAGATCCCACGCCGTTCGGCCCCGAGTGCCATCCGAACGCCGATGTCGTGAGAGCTCTGGGCCACCAGATTGGAGATGACGCCGTACACCCCGACGATGGCGAGCAAGAGCGCGAAGCCGGCGAAGGCGCCGAGCATGGTCGTCGAGAAGCGCTGGCGCGCCATCGAATCGCTCATGCGATCGGTCATCGTCCGCACGTCGAAGACCGTGAGCGTCGGATCAAACTCGTGGATCTTTTTCGCCATCGCGCGGCCCACGGTAGTCGGGTCGCCCGACGTTCTTGCCACCTGATAGGTCCCGTTCGCCGACGGGCCGTAGACGACGATGCGGCCGTCGACGTCGAGGCCATACTGCTTCACAGCGCCGACGACGCCCACGATCGTGTAATTGTTCTTGGTCGGATCGGGCCCTTGCCAGAGATGCTTGCCGATCGCGTCGCCACGCGGCCAGAAGCGCTGGGCGAACTTGTTGTCGATGATGGCGACGGGGGCCGCGTTCTGGGCAAGATCCGCGTCATCGAAGAAGCGGCCGGCGATGAGCGGGATGCGCATCGTGCTGAAATACTTCGGCGTGACGTCGCGGAAATCGACCTGCAGCTCGTGCCCCGGCTCGGGGTTCCAGCCTTCGACGTTGATCTGGCCCCAGCCGACCGACGACGTGAAGGGAAGCACGGACACCGCTCCTCTCTCCTTCACGCCTGGGACGCTGGACAGCTGTTCGTCGAAGTTGGCGTAGTAGGCAAACGCCGCATCGCGGTTGGCGAACCGGCGCGCCGTGCTGCCGAGACGCATTGAGATGATGCCGGTGGGATCGAAGCCGGGCGACACGTTCTGCAGACGCACGAAGCTCCGAATGAGGAGCGCGGCGCCAACGAGCAACAACAGCGACATCGCCACCTCGCCGGCGACCAGGAAGCTGCGGAGACGCCGGCGAGAGAAGCCAAGTCCGCCCTCGCCCTGGGTGTTCCGGCCTCCCGCTTTGAGAATCGAATTGAGATCGACGCGGGCTGCACGCAGCGCGGGGGCCAGGCCGAATAAGATACCGGCGATCAACGACACGGCGAACGTGAACGCGAGCACGTTCCCGTCCAGAGCGATCCTCTCGATGAGAGGAATGTTCCCCGGGTTGATCGCTCGCACGGCGCGGAGAGCACCCAGCGCGACGAGCAGGCCCGCTGCACCGCCCATGAGGCCGAGCAGCGCCGTTTCAGTGAGGAGTTGCCGCACCAGCCGCTGCCACCGGGCTCCCAGCGCGATCCGAACAGCCACCTCTTTCTGTCGCGCCGTGGCTCGCGTGAGCAAGAGGCCGGCGACGTTCGTACACGCGATGAGCAAGACGAGACTCACCGATCCCATGACGACGAGCAAGGCGAGGCGCACATCGCCGACGACGGAGTCGACGAGCGGCACGACGTCGATCGTGAATGTCTTGTCGCGCTTGTCCTTGACGCGAATCCGCGCCGCGATCGCGGCGACGTCGGTGCGGGCTTGGGCCATCGTCACGCCGGGTTTCAACCGGGCCATGATGTTGTAGTTCTCATCGCCGCGCCGGCTCTCGGCGTCGGCGGCGAGCGGGAGCGGGAGGAAGAGATCCATTTGCTCGATGCTCGCCACCGTGGGCATGATCTCGGCGTTTAATAGGAAGTCGGGGTCGAGGACGCCGACTACCTCGAACTGCGTGATGGTGTCCTTTTGGGTCGAAAAGCCGTTGAGGACGATCATTTTGCCGACGATGTTCGGATCGGCGTTGAGCTCGCGCCTCCAGAAGCGGTCGCTGAGCACGACGACGGGGGCCTTGCCCGGCGAGTCTTCGTCGGGGAGGAAGAGCCGGCCGTGCGCGGCGTGCGCGCCGAGCAAGCGAAACAGATTCGAGGAGGTCTTGAGCACTTCGACCCGTTGCGGCTCCGGGAACGGCGCTTCGCCCCCGCGACCGATCAGCGTTCCGACGCGCCCCTGGGAGATCGACAGATCCGAGAACGATCGATTCTCTTTCTTGACATCCATGTATTCGCCCGGCGACGGCCAGTCCTGCGGAATGTTGATGCCGGGGGATCTGAGCCACAGCACCGCCAGCCGATCGGGATGCGGATAGGGAAGCGGCTCGAGCAGAAGCGAGTTGACGACGCTGAAGATCGCGGTGGTCGCGCCGATGCCGATGGCGAGCGACACCACGATCAGGACCGTCAAGCCCGGCGTTCGCGCGAACGTGCGAAGCGCGTATCGCACGTCCTGCCAAACGGAATCGAAGCGGTCGCGCAGGTCGCGCCGAGCCGCGCGGCGGCGGACGACGTCCGTGAGCTCTCGCCGAGCATCAGACAAGTCGCCGAATTCCTTCTGCGCCGCCGCTTGGGCTCGATCGTGCGAGAATCCGCGCGCCATGAGGTCACGGGTGCGGCTCTCGAGGTGAAAGGCGATCTCGTCGTCGACGTCGCGTTCCGGACGCGAGATGCGAAAGAAGCGACGAATTCCGCCCTGATCGGTCATGTGCGCTCTCCCGATGCGGTGGCATTGAGCACCCTGAACAGCGCCTCGGTGTACGAGGCGAGCCGGTCGACTTCGGCGCGAAGCTGGCGGCGGCCTGCCGTCGTCAACCGGTAGAACTTCGCGCGACGGTTGGCGTCGGTGATTCCCCACTCCGCGTCGACCCAGCCCTGGTCTTCGAGGCGATGGAGCGCGAGGTAGAGTGCGCGATCCTCGACGTCGAGCTTGTCATCGGACGCGTCCTTGATCCAGCGCGCGATCCCGTAGCCGTGGCGCGGTCCCCAGACGAGGGTCTTGAGAATGAGTGCGTCGAGGGTGCCCTGGATGAGTGAAGAGTCGGTCGGCATGATGGCTTGGATGACTTACCGGAGATGCTCCGGTAACGGTAGGTTCGGCCGCGCGAATGCGCAAGCGGCGAACACGTTTCTGATCGACCTGTCCTACTGGGCGTTCCCTGCCAACCAGCGACCACGAGCACTAGATATGCGGCGAGCGGGCGCCAGATTCTCGACGGGACTACAGGCATGCGGAGGTTGCCATGCGTTACGTCGGCTTTGGTTTCGCGGTACCGCTGGTTGCATTCGCTCGGCTCAGCTTAGCGCAGGGAATACCGGTGACAGTCACGCAGGCAGAAGCAGACGGTGCAGTCTTTCTTCACGACGCTCCGCCTGCGGCATTGCAGCCCGCCTTCGCCCAGCCTCCGGTCGGCGGCTCATCAGTGGAACGAAAGTGCGTCGCTCCACTGTCGGATGTCCCTACGCCGCTTGGTTCATGGCGTTCCGGCGAGTTCGTCATTCGGACGCAGTTTACTGGCCCCGGTGGACTCCGCGCGGGGAAAGGGAGCAAAGTCCTTTGGATGCCGCTGCACGATCCGGGGCGCCGTCACGAGCAGGTTGTGATTCGGGCGGCTCGGTTGGAGCACCCGTCAGACTCGCTCCGGTTGACGTTCCCCGGAGTGGCTCGATCCATCTCCCATACTGAGTTCGGTTTTCCTAGTACCGTGACCTTCCCGGCAGCGGGACAGTGGCTCGCTGTGGTCACGATGGATCACGATTGGGGCTGTTTTCTCCTGAATGTCGTGGAGTGAACCCAGCGCCATTCAGGTGCGCTTGGTTCTCGCTGATCGCGACGGTGCCTCGAAAGGCTCCTTTTCCCGATGGAGAGATATGCGCGGAATCGACGGGGTGTTAAGTATGCGGCAAAACAGGAACGTCGAAGTGGAGCGACGGATTACCAACGCAGTATGAATCGAATCTATCAAGGCCGGAGATAGCATCCGCCTCGACGAATTCTTCGCGGCCGGCGCATGGCGGATCACGCTCGGCGTAGCCAACGAGGCGAGCCTCGCGGACGCTGTGTTGGACGCCTCGCCATCGTTCGACGTGCCGTGAGAAAACCACAGCTGCATCGCTATTGGTTCCCGGCGAGCCTCGGTCTCGGAATCGGCGTGACGGCGCCGGACGCCGGCACCGCGTGGTTCATGGCGAAAGCCGCCTTGCATCGACTTCCGACGGGCGCCGCGTTGATTGGCCACTATGTCGAAGATGTCGATCCGCAAACCCTCGACCTTGGCCCCGGTTCGAACATTGCTTCGAGTTCCGAAGCCGGTGTCTGGTTTCCCGCTGGCGTAGTTCGACAAGTGCAATTGCGCGCCGCACGTACGGCCGATGACGCGCGCGCAGCTTTCGTGTTCGTCGAGGACGACGGCTCGGCGCGTGAGCTCACGGCCCACGAGGCGGAGGTTCTCGCCACCAGCTTCGATGCGACCGATGGTAATCGACCGTATATCAAGCGGCGATACGATTCCCGCACGCCAACTGGCCGCCTGAGCGGGTTTCTCCCCCAGAGCGAGCTACCCACGGGATTCCCCGTGCGCCGATGTAAGTACGCGCACGGTGACCAAACGGAATGACTCCAACGTTCAGCATGATCAGGGCGGCAACGGCCTAGTGCGCGTAATGCTATCGCCAGCCGAGCGCGGGGGCGACGTGCGTGAGGATTGATTCGAGCACGTGCGCGTTGTACTCGACGCCGAGCGTGTTCGGCACGGTCAGAAGCAGCGTGTCAGCTTCGGCGATGGCCTCATCGGCGCGCAGTTGTTCGACTAATACGTCGGGTTCGGCGGCGTAGGACCGACCAAACACGGCGCGCATGTTGTCGATGACTCCGATCTGATCGCTGCTTTCATCGCGGCCGAAGTAGAGGCGATCGAGATCGTTCATCAGAGCGAAGATCGATCGAGAGACGGAGACGCGCGGCTCGCGTGTGTGGCCGGCATCTTTCCACGCTTGTCGGAAGACGCGGATCTGGCGAGCCTGCTGGACGTGAAATGGCTCGCCCGATTCGTCCGCCTTGAGGGTGGAGCTTTGCAGGTTCATGCCCATTTGTGCGGCCCAAATCGCGGTCGCATTGGACGCCGAGCCCCACCAGATGCGGTCGCGCAATCCCTTCGAGTGCGGCTCGAGCCGAAGCAGCCCCGGTGGATTGGGAAACATTGGCCTCGGATTGGGTCGAGCGAATCCATCTCCTTTCAAAAGCTCGAGAAAAACCTCGGCATGGCGCCGACCCAAGTCTGCGTCAGTCCCGCCTTCCGGCGGCGCGTAGCCGAAATGACGCCACCCTTCGATTACCTGCTCTGGCGAGCCGCGGCTGATCCCGAGTTGGAGCCGTCCGTCGCTGATCAGATCGGCTGCGCCCGCGTCCTCGATCATGTAGAACGGGTTCTCGTATCGCATATCGATAACGGCAGTTCCAATCTCGATCCGGCTCGTTCTGGCACCGACTGCCGCGAGAAGGGGGAAGGGGGACGCGAGCTGCCGGGCAAAGTGGTGAACGCGAAAGTACGCGCCGTCCGCGCCGAGCTCCTCGGCTGCCGCAGAGAGCTCAATCGACTGTTGCAGGACATCGCGCGCGGACCGCGTGGCTGACTGGGGCGATGCGTTCCAATGACCGAACGAGAGGAATCCGATTTTCTTCATTGAGCTTGGTGTAGGCAGTATTCGACGTAGCTGATGATACTCTGGCGCACCAGCCCCCTCTCTCTTGTGCCGACCCGCTCTCGGAGGCCTCAAATCCCGAATGCGTCATGCGAGCGTCAGCGTCGCACGATGTCGCGCGCCGATGTGAGCATTTCCCAATCGGTGGCGACTTACCTTATATGACACAACAAGAGAGGGACGTCTCGCTCGCACACCAACGATTGGCTCGAGATCCCCGTTGAAGCTGATGGCGAGCGGCGGGCATCGAACGCACGGATGAGCCAAATCGAGCATGCCGAGGTGGCAGATGGACGAGTCGTCGGACCCGATCCTCGCGAAGCGACCCGACGTTGAGACGAAGCACACTAGCGATCAGACGAAGCATACCAGTGATCAGACGAGGCAACAGCGTGTTGTAAGTGAAGCGGCCACGCGATGAGATGAAGCGACCACTTGAAGAGAAGACCCAGCAGACACTCGTCGCGCATCGCTCACAGTGATGAGACGATTATGCAGGTCGCGTACCCGATCATGCAGCGAGTTGGAGGCGATCCGACTTCGAAAATAGGCGATGCGTCGACGTGCATAGCGCATCCGTCGCGTCGCAGAGCGAAGGCGATCGCGAGAAAAGATCGGTGAGCAACGTGAAGAGATGATCGTACCAGACGATCGTCTTAGGCGGCGACCCGATACACACGATCTGACAGCGCGTGACGACGATCGCGCGACGCGATGAGGTGATCGCTCGTCATGATTTATTCATCGTGCACGCCGTAATCACACAAGCGTCGCGACGATGAGGCGACCGGACACCTTGCCGCAACCCATTCGACTTCCTGTAACTCGCATCGTGCAGCGTGGTGGATTGAAGTGGCAGGCCGCCGAGGCGACTTGCACCCGCGCGAGTGTGAAGCGTTGTGGATTACGTGTTATCGTCACCCGAGATTGCGGCATCGCCACCCAGTTGACTGCGAATCGCACGTCGCGGCTCGGTGTCGGAAGGAGACATAAAACCGATGCACACCGAACAGCTTGTAAGCGCCCTCGCGTTCGGCGGCGGGTTACGGCATTATAAAACGCACACTGCACCCAGAGCATTTCATGATGACCGCGTTCCGGCAAGTCATCCGCTCGCTCACTCGCGTACCACTCTTTACGACGGCGGCGGTGCTCACGCTTGGTTTGGGCATCGGCGCCAACGCCGCGGCGTTCAGCGTCATCGACGCCGTGTTGCTGCGGCCGCTGCCGTACGCGAACGCCGATCGCCTCGTCGTGCTGCGGCATTCGCTGATCGGCATCGGCATTCCGGACGCCGGCCTCTCGCTCGGCACCTTCTATCACTACAGGCACACCAGCCGGACGCTCGCGTCGATCGCGGCGTACACGCTGGCATCGGTCAATCTCGCCGATGTGAACGGCACTGCCGAGGCCGAGCGCGTGAGCGACGCAGACGTCTCGGCGAACCTGACGACCACTCTTGGCGTATCGCCGGCACTCGGCCGCGGGTTCGTCCCGGCGGACGAGCAGCCGAATTCGCGCGTCGTCCTGATCAGCGACGACCTGTGGCACCGGCGGTACGGCGGCGATAAGAATATTCTCAATCGCGATGCCCGGATCAATGGCGAGACCTACCGCATCATCGGCGTCATGCCACCGGGATTCCACTCGCCTGCCGCCACGACAGCGCTCTGGCGCCCAATTCACCTCGACTCGCTCACACCCCACGCCGGCAGCTTCAACCTCGGGGGGATCGCCAGGCTCGCGCCGGGTTCGACGCCCGAAGACGCGCAGGCGGAGCTCAACAAGCTGCTACCGAGATTGCCGGAATCGTTCCCCGATCTCTTCCCGACGCTGCCGACCACGCAGTTACTCGCGCAGTCCAAGGCCGCGGCGATCGTCCGGCCTATGCGCGACGCCGTCGTCGGCGACTTCGCGCGCGCTCTGTGGGTCGTTGCGGCGACGGTCGGCTTGCTCCTCGTTGTGACGTGCGCGAACGTGGCGAATCTGCTGCTCGTCCGCGCACAGGGCCGGGCGCACGAGCTGGCGGTGCGCTCGGCGCTCGGCGCGAATCGCGGGCGGTTGGTGGGCCGGTTCTTCGGCGAGGCCGCGGTGCTCGCCGCCGCCGGCGCGGTGCTCGGCGTCGCGTTCGCGATCGGGGCCACGTCGATGCTCGTGCGCTATGGGCCGACGAATTTCCCGCGGCTCGCGGCGGTGCATGTCGACGCCGCGACGGTCGCGTTCACGGTTCTCATCGCCGGCGTCGTGACGTTCGCGTGCGGTGCCTTTCCGGCGCTGCGCTTCCAGTCGACGCGGCTGAGCGCCTTCCTCCGCGAAGGCGGCCGCTCGGCGACGGGCGGACGCGCACGACACCGCGCGCAGCGCGCATTGATCGTCGTCCAAGTGGCGTTCGCGGTCGTGCTCCTCGCCGGCTCCGGGCTCCTCGTGCGCACGGTGCGACACCTGAGCGAGGTGCACCCCGGATTCGATCCCGAGGGCACGCTCGCGTTCACGGTCTCGCTGCCGCACGCGCAGTACGCGCGCGCGGGCGACGTGGCCCGCTTCTATGACGAAGCTCTACGGCGCCTCTCGGCAATTCCCGGCGTGGTCGATGCCGGCATCGTGTCCCGGTTGCCGCTCTCGGGCCCAGAGCCGCTGGCGCCGATATTCGTGGAGCACGCGCCGCCGGCGCCGAACACGCTGCCGCCGGTGTACCCGTTCACGATGGTGAGCGCGGGCTACTTCCGCGCGATGCATATCGCGTTGCTCGCCGGCCGGCTGTTCACTGACGCGTCCGATCCGACCGATGCGAGCAGCGTGATCGTGAGCCGAGCGTTCGCGGAGAAGTACTGGCACGACCCAACCGGGCGCGCGGCGATTGGACAGCGGGTCCGAGTGCTCGCGAATCGCTGGTCGCCGATCATCGGCGTGGTAGAGAGCGTGCGCGACACATCGCTCGAGGCGGCGGCCATCGGTCAGGCCTATCTGCCACTCAGCATCTCCGATCAGTCGGTGCCGGACTCGCTCGCACCGTTCACGCCGCCCGTGGCGAGCTTCGTGCTGCGCACGCGCGGCAATCCGGCCGCGCTGTCCGCGTCGGTGCGGCATGAGATCCGTTCGATGGACGCGAGCGTTCCGGTGTACGATCTCGAACCGCTCACGGGGGCGGTCGCACGGGCGACGGCGCGCACGCGCTTCGTGCTCCTGACACTCGCGGCAGCCGCGACGATCACGCTCGTGCTGGGCGCGATTGGGCTGTATGGCGTGATCGCGTACGTCGTCTCGATGCGCACGCGCGAGCTGGGGCTCAGGCTGGCACTCGGCGCCGCGCCGCTCGGCGTGCTCGGACTGGTTCTGCGCGAAGGGATGCTGCTCGCGCTGATCGGCGTCGTCGCGGGGCTGGCGACGTTCGCAGGCGTCGCGCGATTCCTCGCCGGCTTTCTGTTCGGCGTCGGGCCGGCGGATCCGCTCACGATGTCGGTCGTGGCGTGCACGCTGCTCGCCGTCGCGGGCGGTGCGAGCGCGGTGCCTGCCTGGCGTGCGTCGCGCATCGATCCCCTGGACGCGCTCCGAGCGGAGTGAGCCTGGAGGGCGCACGAGAGACGTTCGACCATCGCGACCGGCGGCCAGATCCTGCGGCTACTTCCGCTCGAACACCAGCACATCCGGCTTGTCGCGACCGACAACGTGCACCGTCATCGTCAAGGTCTTCAGATCGGTTGAGAGGACAAACTCCTCGGTCAGCGCCACCTTCCCGTTGTACCTGTCGGTCACCACCAGAGTGCGCTCGGCCACCCGCCGAAAAGAGGAAGAGGCCCCTTGGCCCGCGGTCGTGCCCTGAGTCGAGGGATCGTCCTTGCCCTCGACCGTCACGTTCTTCGTTCTTTGCTCCAAGGGATCGGCGATGGAAAGGCCGTCACCCGGCACCTCCTTCACCTCCAGCACAAAGGGCGGGTTGATCGTCTCCTTGATGCTCTGCCAGTCGGCTGCGAAGCCGGATCCTCCGTCAACGCGCTGGTAGACGTAGTCCACACTCTGGGTGGAACCGTCAGCGCCGAATCCGCGGAAGTAGTCCGTGATCGTCCTCCCATCGGTGGAGAGCTTCCACGTCGCGTTGAGCAGCAAGCGGTCGCCTTTCTTGCGCTTGACGATCCAGGTGTTGGGCGCTTCGGCCTTCACCGACAGGAGCGTCCCGCCGACGCCCGGCTGGTCGCTCCCATCCACCACGATCGTTTCGGCGGTCCCACCAAAGTCGAAGGCGTACGTGTTGCCGCCCTTGCTCCGAACCTTCATCTCGTCGGGCATGCTGCTCTTTGACGGGACGACCTTCCACTGGCCGGTGAACGGGTTCTCCTGCGCCCGCGCCATGCTCGTCGTTAGAGAAATCACCGACAGACTTATGACAATTCGCTTGATCACATACGCCCCCTTAGCTGTCCCCGGAGACACGCCGATGGTCGTGTTGTGCCCGGGCCAGCCCAGTCTGGGTTATCGCGGCATTCCGCCATCGCTGCTATGCGATTGTCGCGCACTGAAACATCGATCGATGCTGGATTCGAATCGACGACAAGCAAAGAAATTAACGAACGCGCGTCGGTCGGCACTGCATTCACGCGTAAGAAAGTCGTAAGCGCAGGCGCGCCGGTGGTCGTGCCAGAACGACGCGGGGAAGGGTGGACCCCTGTGATTGCGAAAGCCCGGATTGATCCCTTGCGCTTCTACAAGAAGGACTGCATACTTCCACCGACCTGTAGAAGCACAAGGGAGCGATGACCGACGCCCGACTCGACCTGCCGCAAGGCACCCTCGACCTACTGATTCTCAAGGCGCTCTCGCTCGAGCCGATGCACGGCTGGGCGATCTCCGAGCGCATCCAACAAGTCTCTCGCGCGACGCTGCAGATCCCGCAGGGATCGCTGTACCCCGCGCTGCATCGGCTCGAGCGCCGCGGCTGGATCTCTGCCTCGTGGGGCGCGTCCGACAACAATCGCCGCGCCAAGTACTACGAGCTCACGCGCGCGGGTCGCAAGCAGCTCTCGGCCGAGGAGCAGGATTGGGAGCGGCTCACCGCGGCCGTCGCGCTCGTGCTGCGCATGAGCTAACCGAGGCAACAGGAGGAACGATGCTCCGCGAAATCGCGAGCGACATCCGTTATCGCATGCGCGCCCTGATCTCGCGCAATCTGGTCGAGCAGGAGCTGGATGAGGAGCTGCGCTTTCACATCGAGCGCGAGGCTCAGAAGTACGAGCGGCAAGGTATGCGGCACGAGGCGGCGCTGCGCCGCGCGCGCCTCGAGTTCGGCGGCGTCGAGCAGATGAAAGAAGTGAGCCGCGATATGCGCGGAACCGCTCGCGTGGAGTCCATTGTACGCGATCTGCGTTTTGGCGTTCGATCGCTCAAGAGCCGGCCCGCTTTCACCCTCACGGTCATCGCCACGCTTGCGCTCGGCATCGGCGCCAATACGGCGATCTTCACGCTCGTCGACGCGCTCCTGCTGCGCCCTCTTCCAGTGTCGCATCCCGGGCAACTCGTGATCGTGAGCGATCCCGCCGCGGTGAACGCCAACAACGTCGGCTCCCCGGTCACCGACTATGTGTCGTTCCTGCTCTATCAGGATGTGCGCGCCCGCAACACGGTGTTCACCGACATGTACGCGAGCGGATGGTCTGGTCCGATCGACGTCCAGATTGGCTCGGGCACGGCTGCAACCGCCGAACAACCGCACGCCCGATTCGTGACCGGAAATTTCTTTTCCGTGCTCGGCGTGCCCGCGTACGCCGGCCGCACTTTCACCGAGGCCGAAGACGAGACGCCCGGGCAAGATCCTGTCGCGGTCCTCACGTACGATTATTGGCAGCGCCGCTTCTCGGGGTCGTTCTCCGCGATCGGCAGCGTCATGCGCGTGAACGACGTCGCGGTGACGATCGTCGGCGTCACGCCGCCCGGCTTCGGCGGCGACATCGTCGGCCAGCCCTTGGACTTCTGGCTGCCGATGATGATGGATCCCGTGATTCAGCCGCGTATGAATCTGCTGAACGATCGCGCGTGGTCGTGGGTCGTGATGATGGGGCGTCTCAAGCCGGGCATCACGCTCGAGAGCGCGCGTCAGGAGGTCAGCGCGATCGAGGCAAATGCGATTCGCGAACATGTCTCCGGCCGCGAGTTGTCGCAGTTCAACGAGAACCTCAAGCAAACGCCGATTCACGTGGTGTCGGGCGCCCGCGGTTTCTCGGAGCGGCGCGCCGAGTATGGAAAGGCGCTGTGGGTGCTGCTGGCGGCGGTCGGTTTGGTGATTCTCGTCGTCTGCGCGAACGTGTCGAGTCTCATGCTCGCGCGCACCGTCGCGCGTGGTCGTGAGATGACGGTTCGCATGACGCTCGGCGCGGCCCGCGGGCGGTTGATTCAGCAAATGCTCGTCGAAGGCACGTTGCTCGCCATCGTGTCGAGCGTACTCGGGCTGTTCGCGGCGATGTGGGGCACCCGCGTTCTGCTCACGACCGTGAGCGCCTCGAACACAGCCAGTCCGATCACGATCGATACGACGCCCGATGCGCGGGTGCTCGCCTTCACGGCGGCGATGACGATCGCGTCGGTACTGCTGTTCGGCCTTCTGCCTGCCTTCCGCGCAACGCGCGTCGATCTCGCGACGTCGTTGCGCTCGCAGGGGCGCAGCCTGATGGGCGCAGCGCGAGTGGGCCACATTCCGTTCGGACGCGCGCTCGTCGTGGCGCAGATCGCGTTGTCGATGCTCCTGCTCATCGGCGGTGGCCTACTCGTGCGCAGCATGCGACAGCTCCTGCACAGCGACATCGGAGTGGATCGCGATCACGTCGTCGCCGTGCGCGTGCGGACGGCGCGCTCGCAGTACGTCGGGCCGCGCCTGGCGCAATTCCGGCGCGACCTGGCGGACCGCGTCAGCCAAGTACCGGGTGTCGACGCGGCCGCGTTCGCCGATCACGGATTGTTCAGCGGGGGCCGGTCGGGCTATCACGTCGATGTGCCAGGCTTCGTTCCACAAGCGGATTCGGAGCGGCTAGTTTCCCTCGATCGCGTCGGCCCGAACTTCGTCCATGCGATCGGCGCGCACTTGATTCGCGGCCGCGACATCGATCTCCAAGATCTCGTGACCGGACCACCCGCCACGGTGATCAACGAGACGATGGCGAAGCGGTATTTCGGTGCGCGCGATCCCGTGGGCGTTACGGTGACGCTCGACAGCCTCCCGTACACCATCGTCGGAGTCGTGCGCGATTTTCAAAGCAGGGACGTCCGCGGGAAAGCGATTCGCGAGATGTACATCGTGTACAACGATCCCCATACGGGCGACTCGGGCCAGGCCAAACTCGCGGTGCACGTGAGAGGGGATCCTTCGCGTTTCGTCGGTCCGATTCGTCGTGCGGTCGAAAGTGTGGATCGGACGCTGCCGATCTTCGTCGATCCGGTGAACGATCTCGTGCGTGGCACCGTATCGCAGGACGTGCTGCTCGTGCAAGTGACGATGTTCTTCGGCGTCGTCACGTTGGTGCTCGCGGCACTCGGCCTGTACGGGGTCACGGCGTATTCGACCAGCCAGCGCACCAGCGAGTTCGGACTACGCGCGGCGCTCGGCGCCGAGCCGGGCGATGTGACGAGAATGGTTCTGGGCGAGGCGGTGCGTGTCGCCATTATCGGAGTCGTCATCGGCGTACCGGCCGGGCTTGCGGCGACGTGGTTGATTCGGACCCAGCTCTTTGGCGTCGGAACGATCGATGTGCCGTCGCTCGGCATCGCGATCGTCGTGTTGGTGGCGACGGCCGTCGTCGCGAGCTATTTGCCGGCGAGACGGGCGGCGAAAGTCGGGCCGTTGGAGGCCCTGCGGTTGGAGTAGCGGACATTCGAAGTCACGGCGAACTCAGAACGTGCGATAGACCTCCGCTGTTCCGCCGACGTTAGCGTGTCTCCGCGGAACGCCTCAGTTTCGCGGCGCCGTCAACGCCACGAAGTCCCGACGCGTTCGCAACGTTGCAAGCGCCGGTTCGAGATGAATCCACAATGGCCACGCCCCTGCGTTGAGTGCATCGCGCGTGAACCCGACTGCGTCGGCGCTGCGGCCGGCGAGGGCGGCCACGCGTGCGCGGTAGACGCTCGCAGACCAGCCAACGCGTGCAACCGGCTGAGCGCCGAGCCAGCGGTCCAATGAATCCGCCAGTGTTGTATCGCCACGCTCCACTGCAAGGCCCGCGAGCTCTCCTCGGAAATCAACATTGCTCGAATCATCGGCGAGCAGCTGTCGCACGATGCGCTCGGCCTCCGGGTACTCACCCAACATCTCGAGCGACCACGAGGCGACCAGGCGTTCCTCCATCGTTGAGCGTTCCTCGATGGGCCGACTCCGATACCACATGACGGCGCGCATCGCCGC
>DASVYG010000060.1:0-7825 GCA_036392315.1 Gemmatimonadaceae bacterium | reverse complement strand
CGGCGACGTGTTCTGCCCGCTGATCGCCGATCCGAAGGCGGCGCGTTCCTTCGTGGCCTATCAACGCGGCAACCAGACGGATCTCGCGACCGACATCGGTGCCGTCGGCATCGCCGACCAGTTTCCGTTTTTCCGCACCGGAGCGACCAGTGCAGGGAATGGCGTGCAGCTCGGAGTAGCCGGCTCGGTCTTCGCCCAGTTCGATCTGGGATCGGCGTCGTACGATCTACTCAACGCGGATTACCTCATCAGCGTACCGCTCACGTTCAGGGTGGGCTGGTTCTCCGGTCGCGCGCGCGTCTATCACCAGAGCTCGCACCTGGGCGACGAGTTTCTGCTGCGCACGAACCCGCCCAAACGCGAGAACCTGTCGTTCGAGTCGGCCGAGGCGTTGCTGTCCGTCGACCTCTCGGCGCTCCGCGTGTACGGCGGCGGCGAATCGTTCCTGCGACGCGACCCGGCCGACTTGCCGAGTCACCTCTGGCACGGCGGCGTCGAGCTGCGCCCGCACATGAGTCTGGATTTCGGCTCACTCGCGGTGGGCCGGTTCGTCGCCGCGGCCGATGCGAAGGTCGTGAACGACACCACCAATCGCACGGCGGTGAGCGTGAAGGCCGGTTTCGAGTTCGGCCGGCCGCGCGAGTCCGAGGTCGCAGGTCGCCGCTGGAGCCTACTCGCCGAGTACTACGACGGGCCGTCGCCGTACGGACAGTTTCATCGCGAAAAGGTACGGCTCACGGGCATCGGCTTCTATTTCACGCCGTAGGGCGCGGACCGCACGCCGGTGTGGCGAGTGCGCCCGCCGCCGAAATAGCACACGGAGTTCAACGCGCTCACCGAGTCTCACATCCGTGCTGGTGTCGAAAATACTGGATTGGCATGCTCTACAGATTGTTTCTCGGGACTACTGGCGTGTTTGACCGGCCAGGGTTGTGAGAATCCGGGTTAACGACCTGTTCGTGCAAGAAAATTGAGGACCGGGACCACGAGCATCATGGCAACAAGGACGCCGATGAATATCCACATTGAGCGATTGAACTTTCGTTGACGTCGGATGGCCTCCTGCTGACGCGCGGCGGCTTGCTCCTGGCGAGCCATCATCGATTCTTGATTGGAAACCTGGCGTTTCTGGAGCTCGACCAGTTCCGCGAGCAGGGCGTCGGTACGATCGGTCATGGCAGGAATCTGGGTTGCTCGGATAGTAAGCTGCTAATGAGGCCTTCTCAGGAATGCGGGGGCCGTAGGCTGAGTTCCGCGCTGGTCGATCCGTATGGAAGACGCCGGACCCGCGTCTTCCATAACATCGAGTCTGCGAAGCGGAGTGCCGACCTTGTGTCTAACCGAGTGCCGACGATTCGGTCGGACCCGATCCCCCAAATCAGTCCCCGAGGCAAGCGGCCCGCCGCGTTCACGGGGCCACCCGCGACTCATCCGCTCGCGTTGAACTGCCGCGCCGAGCGTCTGGGGATCGGGCAGCGGGTTGTATCCCAGAAATCTGATGAGCGCTGGGTAGAACCAAGCGGCGGGTGTTGTCCGGCCGTAATCCCAGTTCTCTAATGCACCAGGATGCGCTCCGAGGGCTGCTGCGGGCGAAGATCTTGCGGGCCGATCCTCTTGTCATCGCTCGGCTGGTCGTGCGCGGCAAGACTCTCATGCCGAATGCCCGTGCAGAAACGCGCTATCATTGGGCTGGCAAGATGAAAGGCGAGAACAGGCACTCTTGCAGAACAATGCCGTTGGGAGCGTCCTGGCTTAGGTGGCTTCCGATGTGCTTCCTGCACGCAAGCCTGCCTTCAGGAGCTGTTCCCGGTGCGTCGTTATAACACCCTGGTATATAGCAGTTTATGTCAACGCGCCCAGAGGGACTCGAACCCCCAACCTTCTGATCCGAAGTCAGATGCTCTATCCAATTGAGCTATAGGCGCCGAACTCCATCAATCTACAAGCATGCATCAAGGGATGAGAAGCGCTGTCTCGACCGCAATCGCCGGGCTCGCGCTTGCCGCCTGTCGGTCGACGCCTGTCACCCGCCCGGCGCCAGCCGACCATGCGCTCGCGTACTCGGTCGTGCCGAACCCGGTGACGATCGAAGTCTCGCGCACCGACAGCTTTCTCGTCACGCCGCGCACGATCGTCTTCATCGCCGCCGACGCCAGCCCCGAGGTCGAAGCGATCGGCACCTACGCGGCTAACCTGATTGCCTCGCGCGCCGGCGCGACGGCGCAACGTCTTGCCGCCGGCGCAAGCCCCGATTCGAGCATCGACCTCAGCCTCGACACGCTGCGGACGCAGTTCGGGGCCGAGGGTTACGAGCTCACCATCACGAAGACGCAGGTGAAGATCGTCGCCGCGCGGCCCGCGGGGTTGTTCCACGGCGTGCAGACATTTCGCCAACTGCTGCCGGCCGCCGTCGAGCATCAGGCGAGTTACCAGCGACGATTGATCGCGCCGGCCGCGCATGTCGTCGACGTCCCGCGCTATGAATGGCGCGGCGCGATGCTCGACGTTGCGCGACACTTTCTGCCGGCCGAGGACGTGAAGCGTTTCGTCGACCTGCTCGCGCTGTACAAGCTCAATCGGCTGCATCTGCATCTCGCCGACGACCAAGGCTGGCGCATCGAGATCAAGTCGTGGCCGAATCTCACCGCCGTCGGTGGACGATCGGCGATCGGCGGCGCGCGCAGTGGGTTCTACACGCAGGAGCAGTACGCGGACATTGTTGCGTACGCGCAGTCGCGCTACATCACCGTCGTTCCGGAGATCGACATGCCGGGACACATCAACGCGGCGCTCGTGTCGTATCCCGATCTCAAGTGCGATCGCGTCGCGCCCGAGCCGTTCGTGGTCGTCGGCGGGTCGAAGAACACGCTCTGTGTGACGCGCGACAGCGTTTACACGTTCGTCGGCGACGTGGTGCGCGAGATCGCCGCCGCGGCACCGACGCCGTACTTCCACATCGGCGGCGATGAGGTGTCGTCGCTCTCCAAGGATGAATATCGGAGCTTCATCGAGCGCGTCGAGAGTATCGTCAACGCCGCCGGTCCGCGTATGATCGGCTGGGGCGAGATCGCGCCGGCCAACATTCAGCAGCGCACGATCGTCCAACATTGGACGCGCGACTCGAGCGTGATTCAGGCGCAACGCGGCGGCATGATCATTCTCTCGCCTGGGCCGCACGCGTACCTCGACATGAAGTACGACAGCACGACCGCGCTCGGACTCAAGTGGGCCGGGTTCATCAATCTGCGCACGGCGTACGACTGGGATCCGACAACGCTCATTCCCGGCGTCGGCGCGCAATCGATCCTTGGACTCGAGGCGCCGCTGTGGGCCGAGACGCTGCTCACACGCCAGGACTACGAGTACCTCGCGTTCCCCAGGCTGGCGGCAATCGCCGAGCTCGCGTGGTCACCGCGGGAGCAGGTGGGCTGGGACAGCTTCCGCGTCCGCATGGCCCAACAGGGAACGCGTCTCGCCGCTCTTGGCGTCAACTTCGCGCGCGTGCCCGACGTGAGCTGGGGTTGGTGACGCGCTCGCCGCTCGCGGCGAGATGTGACTTGAGAAACCGCCCCGTATACGACTCTCTACAAGCCGCGACTCGCTCCGGCGTCCCGGTGACCACGACCTCGCCCCCCGCGTGTCCGCCTTCAGGTCCGAGGTCGATCACGTAGTCTGCCGTCTTAATGACATCGAGATGGTGTTCGATCAACAGGACCGTGTGCCCCGCGTCGACGATCCGATTCAAGGACTCTAACAGCCGCTCGACGTCCGCCAGATGGAGCCCGGTGGTCGGCTCGTCCAGGATGTACACGGTGTGCTTGGCGCGCTGCAGCTTGCTCAATTCCGTTGCGATCTTGATGCGCTGCGCCTCGCCTCCGGAGAGCGTGGTCGCCGACTGACCGAGCGTGAGGTAGCCCAGCCCCAAGTCGCGCAGCACCTCGATCTTCTTGCCGACCGCCGGCTCGGCGGCGAAGAAATCGACGCCTTCCTCGACTGACATGTTCAGGATGTCATCGATCGTCTTACCGCGCAGCGTCACTTCCAATGTCTCCGCGTTGAACCGCGCGCCCTTGCATGCCCCGCACGTGACCTCGACGTCGGGCATGAAGTAGAGTTGTGTCGTGATCGAGCCCTCGCCCTGACACTCCTCGCAGCGGCCGCCTTTCACGTTGAAGCTGAAGCGTCCCGCCTTGTACCCGCGCTCCACGGAGAGTGGCGCTTGGGTGAACAGGTCGCGAATGGTGTCGTAGAAACCGATGTACGTGGCGGGATTCGAGCGGCTGTTCCGGCCGATCGGCGACTGGTCGATGTTCACGACTTTGTGAACGTGTTCCATTCCCTCCACCGTGTCATGCTCGCCGGGCAGCGTACGCGTATCGACCAAGCGCTTCCACAGCGCCTTGTAGAGGATGTCGTTGATCAGCGTGCTCTTGCCTGAGCCCGACGCGCCGGTGATGGCGACGAGCGTGCCCATGGGAAACGCGACGTCGATCGACTTGAGATTGTTCTCGCGCGCGCCGCGCACCACGAGTTGCTTGCCGTTTCCCTTGCGGCGCGTGACCGGCGTGGCGATCGACCGCTTCCCCGAGAGGAACTGTCCGGTAGGAGACGTCTTGCACCTGAGAATGTCTTCGAACTTTCCTTGCACGACGACCGTGCCGCCGTGGACGCCTGGCCCCGGCCCCATCTCGACGATGTGATCCGCCGCGCGGATCGTGTCTTCGTCGTGCTCGACCACGATCACGGTGTTGCCGATGTCGCGCAAACTCTCGAGCGTCGCGATCATCTTCACGTTGTCCTTGGGATGCAGACCGATGCTCGGCTCGTCGAGCACGTAAAGCATACCCATGAGCCCCGAGCCGATCTGCGTCGACAATCGAATGCGTTGCGACTCGCCGCCCGAGAGTGTGGCCGAGCGTCGATTGAAGTTCAGGTAATCGAGGCCGATGCCGAGGAGGAGCTCGAGACGTCCAATGATCTCGCGAATGACTTGGCGGCCGGCGTCGGCGCCGCGACCAGACGGTTTGACGCCGCGCAGAAACACGAGCAGCTCGTCGAAGTGGAGCTGTCCGACGTCATAGATCGTCTTGCCGCCGACGGTGAACATGAGCCGCGTCGCCCGCAATCTCGCTCCGTTGCAGTCGGGGCACGTGTGCTCGACCATCACCTTGTCGAGCCACGCCTCCATTCCGGAGCTTGCCTCGCCGCGTTGGCGATAGCGGCGGTAGTGCCGCTCGATGCGTCGCGCGATGCCGCCGAATCCGACTTCTCTGCCTTCCCAATCGGGGTGCTTGACCTTGGCACCGGGCGGGAGGACGATCGGAAACTTCCCCTCGACTCCGTAGAGAATCGCATTGCGCACCGATTCGGGCAGCTTCTCCCACGGCGTGTCGAGCGAGAAGCCGACCTTTTGCGACAGGCTGTACATCAGCCGTCCGTCCCAATTGTCAGGATCGTACCGCAGCGCTTCGCGCACGAAACAGCCCTTCGCGATACTGCGGGACGGATCGGGAACCAGCAACTCGGGATGCGTGAGCTTTTGTACGCCGAGTCCGCCGCACGTACGGCAAGCGCTCTCGGGAAGATTGAACACGAAATACTCGGGTCCGATGCCGCCATACACGAGATGGTGCTTGGCGTTGCACAGGCCCTTGTAGAATCGCTCGGCGTCCGCCTTCGACGCCCCCTTGATGACTTCGACGCGTATGAGTCCATCGCCGACGAGCAGCGTCGCCGACACGGCGGCTTTGATCGCCTTCTCGTTGCGGCGGCGCACGACGAGACGATCGACGATCGCGTCCATCTCGCGGACCTTCGCTTCGTCGAGGTCCAGCTGCGTCGAGATGTCGAGCGGCTTGCCGTCGATGATGAGCCGGCGCACGCCCTTCTTGCGTAGCTCGGTGAACACGAAATCGAGCTCCTCGCCGTAGACCTTGAACACCGGCGCGCGGAGCTCGACTTCGGTGCCTTCGGGCAACGCGAGAATCGCCTCGACGATTTGTATCGCCGTGCGACTCGGCGTCACCTCACCGCAGCGCGGGCAGTGCGGTTCGCCGATCGTGGCGTAGAGAAGGTTTAGGTAGCTCGCGATGTCGGTCATGGTGCCGACCGTCGACCGCGGATTGCTCATGAGCGTCTTCTGCTCGATCGAGATCACCGGCGAGAGCCCAAACACGAAGTCGACGTCCGGCTTCGCCACTTGGGCGACGAACCGTTTCGCGTAGCTCGACAGCGACTCCATGTATCGCCGCTGCCCCTCGGCGTAGATCGTATCGAAGGCGAGGCTGGACTTGCCCGAGCCGGACAGCCCGGTGACGACGATCAGTTTGTCGCGTGGAATCTCGAGCGAGATGTTCTTGAGATTGTGGACGCGCGCGCCTTGAACGGCGATCGTCGTGCGCGCCGTCTTGGCGGGCTGCTTGCGCGGGCGTGTCGAGCTCATAGGTGGAAGAACGCCATCTCTTGCACCTCGACATTGCTTCGCCGCGTGAGCTTCACGGGCACCGAGGCTTTGCCGAGCAGGCCGCGGTCGGCGAGATACTCGCACGCCGTGTTCACATGGCTCACCCCGTAGTTCCGCTTGAAATGATCCTCGATGTCGGTCGCGGACCGTACGTCGCCGACGTCGCGGAGGTGCTCGAGAATGAGGCCGTAGAGCTCTGTCGTTCGCTCGACCAGGTATCCGTCGATCGCGTCGAGCGCGGCTTTCACGGCGGTTGCGGTCTTCTTCGTGTTCAGCAGATCGTGATAGATGGTCTTGAAGAATGGGCCGTTGATCTTACTCGCCTGTGGAATTACCTCGCGGTCGGCGAGCAGCCCGGCGCTGATGACCTCGATGCGAGCGAGGGGTGTCGCGGCGTAGAGGATCCAGAGCGCGGTGTAGTCCAGGTCTTTGCGCGTGACGAACCACTTGTGCGCTTTATACAGCGACGGCAGAACGGCGGTACCGGCGCCGAGCAATTGGATCTGCCGATCGCGATCGCCCATGGCGTGCAGGCGCTCGCAGAGTGCGACGATGGTCTCGTCGGTCGTGTACAGCAGCCGCCCTTTCGCGAGCAGCGAATGCATGAACGAGTTTGCGACCGCGCCCTCGACGAGCTGGCGAAACTCCGTGCGCGACACCAGAAACGCGTGCGTGTTCACGCCATCGGCATACAGGCTGAGTCCGCGCTCGTCGCTCTTGCGGTCGTCGACGGTGACGAGTGCCAAGTCGATGTCCGACTTGTCCCAGACGATGTCGTGCGACAGACTGCCGCAGAGGATCGCCGCGAGGACGGTGCGATCGTGCTTGATCTCGGCGACGAGGGCGTCGAGAGCTTTAGTAAAGGTCTGGTGGGCGGAGTCGCGTGGCATGCGCGGTGATTTTAGCGTCGAGATCACGCCGAGGCCACACTTGCCACACGGAGGTGGCGTACGATCCGGGAATTCACCTTCCGGAGATGCAATGCGAATCCCGTTGAGAAAAGTTCGTTTCGTTGCGGCCGCGCTCCTGCCGGGCGCCGCCCTGCTTGCGTCGTGCACGTCCGATGTACCCACCACGCCCACCGCCTTACCCGCCCGCCGGGCAGCTGTGTCACGCGCGCCTGTGCCCGGCAAAGTTGATGTGTGCCACAAACCCGGCGGCCGGAGTAGGATTCTCGAGATTGGCCTCGACGGACTTGCCGATCATCTGGCGCATGGCGACTACATCTCGACGTTGCTCGTGAGTCACGACGTAGGGCAGCCAAACGACGGCGTGCACTTCGCCACCATCGGCAGCGCGTTGGCCGCGGCGGCCGCGAGCCGAGTGGCGGCCGGCGAAACCGTTGCCGCAGCCTGCCGCGTC
>DASVYG010000059.1:0-8561 GCA_036392315.1 Gemmatimonadaceae bacterium | reverse complement strand
AACTCGCTCATTCCCATGCAGCCGAGGCCCATCGCGGACACCGCGAGCCCCGGCTGTCCCAACGTTCGCATCTGCATCGCACCGTCTCTCGTCCGAAGGTGAATCAACCCCGAAAGGATACGGTGGTAGCCAACCCCGATGCCGGCTCAGATCGTCTTGGCGATGGCGAGCTCCTCTTCGTTCATCTCGGCGAGGATGTCGCCGAACAGCGGCGTCGAGAGATATCGCTCGCCGGTGTCCGGCAGCATGCAGAGCACCGTCGTTCCCGTCGGCGCACCGGTGCAGACGTCGATCGCCGCGGCGAAGGTAGCCCCCGCGGAGATCCCGACGAAGATCCCTTCTTTCTGCGCGAGTTGACGGCTCCACTGCATCGCTTGCGGGCCGGGAATGGTGATCACACGATCCACGAGCTTCATGTCAACTGCGTCGCCGGTGAGCTTGGGGATGAAATCCGGGCTCCATCCCTGGATCGGGTGTGGCTTCCACGACGGATGCCGTGACGCCGGCGAGCCGTCCGCGCGTCGATCCTGTGGCGCCGCGCTGGTGAGCATCGCCGCGTCGGCCGGCTCGCTGACGATGATCTTCACCTCCGGACGTTCCTTTCGAAGCACGCGTCCCACACCCTTGAGCGTGCCGCCCGTTCCGAATCCCGTCACCCAATAGTCCAGACGCTCACCCGCGAAATCATCGACGATCTCTCTCGCGGTCGTCTTCGAGTGGTAGTCGGCGTTCGCCTCGTTCTCGAATTGCCGCGTGTAGAACCATCCGTTCTTCTTCGCGAGCTCGATGGTCTTGTTCACCATTCCCGTCGCGCCTTCGGCCGGAGCGGTGAGAATCACTTTCGCCCCGAGGAATCGCATCAGCTTCCGTCGCTCGATACTGAACGACTCGGCCATGACCAGTACGAGCGGATAGCCTTTCTGGGCGCAGACCATGGCGAGCCCGATGCCCGTGTTGCCACTCGTCGCCTCGACCACGGTTTGGCCGGGCTTGAGCGCGCCCGATCGTTCCGCGTCCTCGATCACGCCGAGGGCCAGTCGATCCTTGACCGAGCCGAGTGGATTGAACGCCTCGATCTTGACGAAGAGGTTGACGTTCGGCGGCGCGAGCTTGCCGATCTTGACGACGGGAGTGTGACCGACGGTCTGCAGGATGTTCGCGAATTTTGTCATGGGGCGCTCGATAGGTCGTGAAAATACAAGGTAAACGGGCCCGGAATGAGGAAGCGGACAACCTCCAAGCGGCGTAACTTGAGCGCCGTCGCTTCTCGTCCAATCGGGTGAACAGATGAAGGCATCGCAATTCGTTGTGCTCCTGGCGCTCGGTGCGGTCTCACTCCATCCGCGGGCGGCGTTGTCGCAGTCCGGCGCGCGGTCGATGCCTCGACTTCACCACGTCGGATTGAATTCGGTCGACCCCGAAAAGGCCATCGCCTGGTATCTGACGGTGTGGCCAAGCGCGACTCGAACAACGGTTGCCGGATACCCGGCGGTTCAGGCGGACATGCTGGTGCTGTTCAACAAGGTCGATCGACCACCGGCGGGTGCATGGAGAAACGACCTGCATCGCGCGGAATCGCAGAGTGCGTTCTGGCATATCGGCGCGAACATCAACACCACAGACATCAAGGACCGGCTCAACGCCGTCGGCATCTGGCATTTGCCGCTGTACATCTCGCCGGCCGACACGACGAAGACCGTGTGGCGCTCGGGCCTCGCGCCGTATACGGGAACGCCGAGCGCCGGGCAGCTAGCGAGCGTGGCGCAGGCGCCGCCACGCGACGGTGGATTCAGCTACGTCGTGGCGCCGGACGGCGTGTTGTTCGAGCTCACGGGCGGACCAGGGACACGCGCGTCATTCTCGCATATTCACTTCTATCACGAGCAGCCGCTTTGCGTCGCGAACTGGTACGTCGAGCACCTTGGGATGGAACTGCCACCGGTGCGCGACTCGAGCGGAAGAGAATCGCCGCGCGCACCCTGGAGTCCGTGTGACGTCAAGTATGGTGAGGCGGGATGGCCGTCGCTCGAGCCGATCGGCACGATTCGACAGCCGTCGGGCGGGGTACGGTTTCAGAACGGCGCGATGTCGTGGTATCCGCGTCAATGTGTCGGCGACCGGTGCGGCCGCGATCAGAAACTGGTTTCGTCGCGCGGCCAGGTGCTCGACCATGTCGCTTTTGCCGTCGACGACTTCGATGCCTTGTATGCCAAGCTCCGGAGCGACGGCGTCACGATTCTCGAGGCGCCCCATGCGTTCGGCGACACGCGCGCCTTCATGATCGAAGATCCCGACGGCCTCGCGATCGAGCTCCTCGATGCTCGCACGCGCTAGTTATTGGCGCACACCGCGTGCGCGCCGTACATATCGCGGCGGAGGTCATACATGATCAATTTGAACCGGAAAGCGCGGACGTACGATCGGATTGCCGCGGTCCTCGTCGTATGCGTGGTGCAGTCATGTTCGTTGATTGCGCGTCGCGGAACGATCGCGTACATGGCCGTCACGACCGGATCGAAAGACGTCGAGATCCGGTTGAACAAGTCGTTCATCGAGCGATTCAAGAACAGAGTGACGATCGACGCGATGGTCACGGTTGACCGCGTGATGCCCGGGCCCGTTCCCGCCGCTCTCGACGGCGATCTGCATTTCTCCGGACGCTCTCGACAGATTCGACTGCCGGTCGTGGGCGAAATTGCAAATGCCGCGCTGCACAAGGACGCGATGGATATCGCCCACCGCTTCGGCGGCTCGGGAAAGCCCCTGAGCGTTTCAGGAGTGTGGCGGATTTGGCCGGAGCATTCCGGCGGCAAGACGGAGACGCAAGGCAAGCCGCTCGAGGCGTACTCGATGGCCAACCCGGATCACGTTTTCGAGATCCATCCCATCACTCGGCTCGACGACCTCTGGCTGCTCGACTCGTTCATTCCGGTCGAAGGGTTCAAGCCGGGGGACGACAACCGAACGATCGGGATCTACGAGAAGGCCACGTGCACGCTCAAGGTGGACCGAGAGACGATCGCCATCGTCACGCAGCCGGGGCTCTACAATGATGTGGAGTTCACCATGGAGGTCGCCGACAACGAACAGCAAGTCGTCGATGACGGACGGTTCGTCAACGCCGTGGCGAAAGATCGGAAGGGCGCTGTCCTGGCACCACGTGTCCGGATGGTATTCGCGAAGGGAACCCCGCCCGAGCTGGCTGTGAGAAATCTCAAACGAGGAGACACGTTGCGGGTCTTCGGGATTCCGCGGCTGAGCCTCGCCGAGATCTCCAGGCGGGCGCGAGCGTCGGCCGGCGAACCGGCCTTACTCACGGGGCCGCTGCCGTATGAGATCATCGTCATCGGCACCTACCCCAAATGACCCGGCTGTTACGCTAGCACGCGAGTCTATTTGGCCCACGAGTTGTTAGCTGGATCCGCGTCGACCCAGATCCCCGTCGCCACGTCGATCGACCGCACGGCCTTCTTCGTCGCAATCGACACGGACGCACTCCGCTGATTCGCCTCCCAGATTGCCGGTGTCTCGTGAATCGTGTCGCTCGTCCCATCGTCGTACGTCACCCGCAAGTCGAACGGCGCGACCATGCCGCCGACATTGTCGATCGTCGCCGCGTAGCCGCTCGCGCTCTTGGTCACACTGTGGATCGCGAGATCGACGTATCCGTTGCTGAAGAACCAGTTGCTCCAGAACCAATTCAGATTCTTGCCCGACACGTCATTGAAGGTGTCGAAGAAGTCCCATGGAATCGGGTGCTTGCCATGCCATCGGTCCATGAACGCGTGGAGGGCTTTCTTGAACCCGTCGTCGCCGAGCAGATCCTTCACGGCGAGATAGCCAAGTGATGCTTTGCCGTAGGCGTTGTTGCCGTACGCCACACCGCTGAGTACGTCCTCCGGGGTGACGATCGGCAAGTCTTCGAGCGGCGACGGATCGCGCGCCCAGGTGTTGACGCGAAACTGCTTGAAGAACGTCTCCTCCCGAGCGCGCCCCAGGTCGGCAGTGCCCATCAGATATTCGAATGTCGTCGCCCAGCCTTCGTCCATGAATCCGTAGCGTGTTTCGTTGATCCCCATGTAGAACGGGAAGTATGTGTGCGCGATCTCGTGCTCGACGACGAATCGCGAGAAGATGGTGTCGGCGTTGGATCCGTCGTTCACCATCATCGGGTATTCCATGTCGGCGCTTCCCTGGACGATCGTCGTCTTCTCGTATGGGTAGGGAACACCCGGCCAGTTGTGCGAGAGCCAGTCGAGCGAATGTCGGCCGAACTGCACCATGTGGTGGAAGTCGGCCGCCGTATCGTTGTACGCCGACTGCACGCTCGCCCGCCGATGCGTCGCGTCGTCGACCACGACGCTGGCGCCGTCCCAGTCGTAGTGATCGCTCAGCGCGAACGTCATGTCCGGAACATTGGTCGCGGTGAAATGCCAGGCGTTGGTCGCGTTGGCGCGCGTGACGCCCTTGGTCGCGAGATCGGCCTTCGTCGCGATGTGGACCGTCGTGTCGGACGTGAACGACGATTGGAACCGCTGCAGGAATTGTGGCTGCAGCAGCTCCGGCGCATTAGCGATTGTCCCCGTTCCCCAGACGATGTAGTTCGGCGGAACGCGAACGGTGACGTCGTAATCGTTGAAATCGCTGTAGAACTCCTGCGCGTCGGTGAAGTTCATCGTGTCCCAGCCGTTGTAGTCGTCGTACACGGCGACACGCGGGTAGAAGTAGGCGAGATAATACGTCGTCGAATCGAGCATGCCTTCTCGCCCGGCCTCTTTCGAGATCTCATAGTGCCAGTCGATCGCCAGGCGCGTCGAGTCGTGCGGCGCGATCGGCGTAGGCAGCTCGACCGGCCGCCAGGTGAAATAGCGCGGATCGTCGCGCCATGGCGCCGGCGTGCCGTTCACGGCGAACGCGTCGACGTGAACGCCAGACGTCAGATAGTCCTCCGACGCACCACCGTCCCGAGGCGCCCCCGGTCGATGGATGTTGATGAAGAGCTTGACCACCAGCCGGCGTAGCGTGTCAGGGCTGTTGTTCGTGTAGACGATCTGTTCGGTACCGCGAATCGTCCGGTCCGGTGGGGCGGCGGTCACGGTGATCGAGTAGCGCCCGTGGTTCTGCCAATACTTGGGTCCCGGCCGCCCGTCGAGCGACCGCGTGCCGTTTGCGAACGCTCGCTTGACCGCGCGCGGCATGTAGAGCGATTGCGGCGTCTGAGCCGGCAGCGACGCCGCGAAAAGAATGGCAAGCAGAGCGGTGGGCGGAATGCGTGAGCTCGTCCGGTCGGTCATTCCTGGGGCCTCAACGAGTTTTGAAGTGTTCTTGCGCATCAGGGTCCGGGCCGTGCGTTCGTGTCCCTTAAGCAAACACAGCGAAGCCTTATGCGCATCTCGTCCACAATATCCGTACAGGCGCGATCCACACTCGTGCCCTGCTTCGTCGCCGCCCTCGGTCTGAGCGGCTGCTCGAATGGACACGACGCGGTCACGGCGCCTTCGGGTCCGTCGTTTACGGCGCGTCCGTGCTCCGTCACCGGCACCCTGCAGCTCTCGAGCGCCGGGGCCGCGCGCGTCGACTGCGCCAACGGGGGAACCACGGTCACGCTCGCGGGGAACGGCGCCAGCTACCTCGTGGTGCCCCAATTTGCCGTCTCGTTGGTGCCCAACACCAGCGTGTCGTATCAGCTCAGGTCTGGCACGGCGGTCGCCGCGTCGCTCGCGCCCTCAGCCAATCTCGCCACGATGAACGTCGAAGCGGCGATGGCCGCGGCCGGAATCCCATCCGCATCACCCGGCACGAACCAGCGGATCTTCGACCGGGCGCTCCGCGCGCGCGCGGGCTCGAAGGTGGCGTCGGGCGCTTGGCGAGCCGGCGTATCGACCGGCGCCGCTGCATCGCGCTCGGTCATCGCGGCACAAAGCGCCATCGCGCCGCCGCCCGCCGTCGGAAGTATCCGCGGCTTCCGCGTTCTCGCCGACACGTCGGGCACCACGTTCAAGACGGTCACGGCGCAACTCGCGTACGCGGGCAACAACGTGCTGATCTACATCGACACGCTTGCGCCGGCGAACGGCTTCACGTCGTCGCAACTCCAGGCCTTCGGGGCGCTGTTCGACCAAACGCTCTATCCGATCGACACCGCGGCGTTCGGACCGCCGTCCGACGTCGATCAAAACAATCGCGTCATCATGCTCATGACGCCGGCCGTGAATGCCCTCACGCCCTCGAAGGACTGCGCCGCCAAGGGGTTCGTCGCCGGATTCTTCGACGAAGAAGACCTCGGCGGCGGACCGCTCGACCCGAACTCGAATCAAGGAGAGATCTTTTATTCGATCGTGCCGGACCCCGCGGGCGCCTCGAGCTGCGTTCACACGAGCGCCGATGTCGGTTTCACCGTGCCCGGCACGTTCATGCACGAGCTGCAGCATCTGATCTCGTTCTCCCAGCACGTGCTCGTGCA
Organism: Gemmatimonadaceae bacterium; assembly: GCA_036392315.1. GTDB lineage: Bacteria > Gemmatimonadota > Gemmatimonadetes > Gemmatimonadales > Gemmatimonadaceae > JAQBQB01. Next base: position 2,098 of record DASVYG010000059.1, on the reverse strand, counting down.
CAACGGCAACCCGGAATACGGATGGCTCGACGAGGGAATGAGTATCGTCGCCGAGGAGCTGGGTTCGCTGTACTACGAGCAAAAATGTCCGGGCACGGCGTGTCGCACCAATCCGGCGCAGATCTTCCCCGACTCGTCCCAAGGGTTCATCGCCGATTTCTTGTTCGACTCGTACGCATACGCGCTCCATCCGGATACGGCGAGTGTGACACTCCACAGCGACGACCAAGGCGGGTTTGCCTGGCGCGGCGGCGACTGGCTCCTCGTGCGCTGGCTCGGTGATCAGACGGCCAACGCGGCGTACAAGCGCCTCGAGCAGAGCTCACTCACGGGCGTCGCCAACATCGAGGCCGCCACGGGGCAGTCGTTCCCGACGCTGTTCTCGAACTTCGGCCTGGCGCTTTACACCGACAGCCTGCCGGGACTGCCTCGTGCGACCGCACCAGCGGCGAACCGCTTCATCACTCGGAATCTGCGGCAGCTGTGGGCGCGGCTGTTCGTGACCTCGGGCGGTTCCGCCGACATACCGCTCGCGTTTCCGATTCAGGTCGCGAGCATCACCACTGACAGCTCCGCGCACTCGATGGTGCCCGGAACGATGTCGTTCTTCCGCATCGACACGCCGTCGAATGCCGCGAGCGTGTCGGTCGAGTTCGCGACTCCGACTGGGACGGCGCTGTCCGCGGCGCTGCATCCGCAGCTCGCGATCTTCCGATTGCCGTCAGGACAATAGCGACGACATCGTGGCTTCCTGACGTTCGCGCTTCGCAACCGCGATGATGCGATCGTACAACTCATCCAGCGCGGCGTCGTAGTCCTCGGCTCGCGGCGGATATCGCTCGGCGACCATGCGCATTCCGTCCCATACGCCAATCGGGCAATCGAAGTCGCCGACCGCCGCTTTGATTTTGCTGTTGTCGAAGACGACCGACACGCTCTTGTCGCCGAGCAAGGGACCCGTCCACTCGGGCCGATACGCGATGAGCGTGTCCGTCGCGACATGAACGACCTCGATTGCGCCGGCGCCGATCGCTCCGGCGATCGCCTCGACGATCTCGTTCCACGACCATTGCCGATCGCTCGTGATATGGTATGCCTCACCGAGCACGTTACTCGCGCCGAGCAACCGAGCGAACGGACGAGCGAAATCTTGGGCGTGAGTGATCGTCCAGAGCGACTCGCCGTCGCCGTGGAGCACGATCGGCTTGCCTCGCAGCATCCGCGACACCTCGCCGCCGAGCGGCGTCGGCATCTTCGTGCGATACGTGTGGCTCGGGCGCACGATGGTGAACGGCAACGCCGTCTGCGACTGCAGCATCGCTTCCATTTGGGCCTTCGCGCGCGAGTAGGCCCAATGCGGATTCTCGAGCGGATCCGATTCCGTGATCGGTAGCGTGCGGAGCGGCTTCTGGTATGCCGACGCGGAGCTGATGAAGACGTACTTGGGGCAGACCGGCGTTGTTGTGTCCGCGATTGAACACGCTGACGTGGTGGCCCGCCTTCACCGATTCGTGAACGCAATCGAAGCTGATCTGGCCTGTGCCGCCGATGTAGAGGACGCGCATGTCATTGGGTTCGAGCAGAGCCGCGACTTCGCCTCAGATATGATAGGCCACCGAAGTCCAAAGCGCGTGATGCCAGCCCGCACGCTCACGACGTTGACACCCGGCCCGCACGCGTGCTACTCATAGCGCATCCACTTGCTACGAGCACGTGCATGCCGAGCTCCACAACGCGACTCGTCGTCAACGGCACTCCGCGCGACATCAGCGCCGCTCCCGACACACCGCTCCTCTACATTTTGCGCGACGACCTCGGCCTGACTGGCCCGAAGTTCGGCTGCGGCCTCGCGCAGTGCGGCGCATGCATGGTCCACATCGACGGGGTGGCGGTCCGCTCGTGCACGACGCCGCTCTCCACGGCCGCCCGCGGACCCATCACCACGATCGAAGGACTAGGCACGCCCGAGAAGCCGCATCCAGTTCAGCAGGCCTTCATCGACGCCCAGGCCGCGCAGTGCGGCTACTGCATCAACGGAATGATCATGGCCACCGCCGCACTGGTGGCTCGCACAAAGCGGCCGACGAACGCGCAGATT
>DASVYG010000058.1:0-3337 GCA_036392315.1 Gemmatimonadaceae bacterium | reverse complement strand
GAAACGCCCAGGTCGCGCGGCTTTCTCGAGCCTATTCGTACAGCTGGTCCAAGCGAAGCGCCGCCAGCTCGATGAGAAAATCGCCGATGCGCTCGACAGCCGCAGCGACGTACGCCGCGCCTTTCTCGGCGGTCGACTTGGCGGGATTCCCGATGCCCGTGTCGCCGGTGACTTGCGTCCATCGACGCGGGGCCCAGGCCCAGCCTTCGCGAACACCGCGGAGACGGGACGGACGCGCGTGTCCCGGTCCCGCTTCGTCGAGTGGACGTACGAGCGACGGCGCCAGATGCAGCATGGCGCTCGTCTCAGCCTCGCCGGCGTGATCGCCGGCCTCGTCGACGAACTCGCGGACGTCGACGCACGACCACCAGTTGATCGACGACAGGAAGACCCGCGTTCGAGGCTGGAGCTCCCGGATGATTTGGCGAAAGTCGTTGCCGCCATGCCCATTGAGGATGAGGAGCTTGTGAATTCCCTGACCATCGAGAGAGGAGACGAGATCGGCCAGCAGTGCGGCCTGGGTGGTCGGGTTCATGTTGAGACACAGCTTGATGTCGAGCTGCGTGGTGTTCACGCCGAACGGAACCGTCGGTAGCACGACTACACGAGCACCGCGCGACCAGGCTCGCTCGGCAGCTCGCGCGGCGACATGATCGCACTGGATCGTGTCGGTGGCGTACGGCAGGTGGTAGTTGTGTGCCTCCGTGGCGCCCCAGGGCAGAACGGCGACGTCGTACGGCGTCGCGTCCACGGTCTTCCAGGTGGTTTCGGCCAGGATGTAAGGACGAGTCATCCGGTTAATGTACCGGGCAATCCTCTATGCTTCGAGCGCGCGATCAGCGCGTCGATGCTCCACGGGCCACCGCCGGCGAACACGAAGTACAGAAAACTGAAGCAGAAGAGCACCACGTTGTCGCCGCGATTGTTGATCGGGAAGACGGATCGGTGGATGTGCACCTGGAAATACGCCCACGCCATCTCGCCCGCGAGAATGAAAGCCACGGGTCGCGTGAGAAAGCCGAATAGAATGGCGAGCCCGCCGAACGTCTCGAGAATGCCGGCGAGTCCCATCTGGGATACGAGATGATAACCGTGCCATGGCCCGATCGGCGGCACGTCGAACATCTTCTGCGTCCCGTGCTCGAAATACAGCACGCCGACGACGATGCGCAGCACGCTGAGCATCCGCGCGGTCCACGGTGATCGCCACGGCTCCAAGATCCACACGTCGTCCTCCAGATCGAAATGCCCAGCCAAACGCGGCGGCGGGCGGGGCGATTCCGAAGCAAGACTTCCGCCAGCGGGCACGGGGCGTGCGCATGGACGTACTGACCCCAACAGGAGCGCGGCGTGGCGGACGAGAAACGGAGTGACCAAGACCTCGATGCGGTGGACAAGCGCCTGCGCGAGGAGCAGACGAGAGACCAGCCCGACAAAAGCGAGTGGCTGCGCGACCAGGTCGGTGAAGACCACAACCTGAGCGGATCGAGCACCTATCGGACGCTTCCGGACCAGCCCGAGGGCGATCAGCCCGACGAAGACGCGGGTGACGCGGACACCAAGAACCGGCAGTCGAATCGATAGCTGCTGGTGACGGTTGCTGGCGACCGCCCACCGCGGTCGCCGGCACCCGGCACCGAGCAACCGTTAGCTAGCGCCTTTTCCAGACATTGTTCGACCGATCGACGTCGGCGAACACCTGCTCCGGGTCGATCTCGATGGCCGTCACGGTGGACGCCCCATCCAGCGTCAGCGTGTATTGCCGAGCGCCCGTGAGCCACACGTCGACCGGAATTATCTGACGCTCGACGCGGCCGTCGGCCCGGGTTACCGCCAAACGCACGGGCATGGGCGCGAGTCCGCGGTCCTCGATCGTCACGCTGAGCTTGCCATTGGACGCAACGACGGGTCCGATCGCTTGATCGAGCGTCCACGTCTCGTACCACCACGTCCGCCAGAACCACGAGAGGTCGCGGCCGGCGACGGCGGTGAAGCTGTTAAAGAAATCATATTGGGTCGGGTGCTTGTACTGCCAGCGCAACCCGTACGTGCGATACGCCGCGAGAAAGGGGTCGTTCCCCAAGAGCGCGCGCAGGGCGATCATGTTCACCGCCATCTTGTCGTACGACGCGATGCTGTAGGCCGGCGTATCGTATGGATACTGATCGCCGGGCCGCATGAGTGGCACCTCGCCATCGGTGCGCGCGAAGTCGAGGTAGTTCTCGCGAGAGATGCGCTCGCGGTCGTAGCCCTTGAAGAACGCCTGCATCCCTTGGGCTTGGTTGAAGCGCGTCAGGCCCTCGTCCTGCCACGCGAAGCGCCGTTCGTCCGACCCGACCTGCATCGGGAACCACATGTGCGCCGTCTCGTGCACCTGGACCGAGTACAGCAGCAGCGTATCACGCGGCCCGCCGATGCAGGTGAGCATGGGATACTCCATTCCCGCGCAGGACACCGGGCCCTCGAGCGCGGTCATCTGCGGCCACGGATACGGCCACAAATAGCCCGACAAAAACTCGACGACCGCTCGCTCGTAGTTACCCGACCGGTCCCACGCCCAGCGTCTCGCCTCGGGTCGATAGAACGTGTTGATCGCCGCCGTGTCGGGTTGCCCGCGACGCTCGCGATCACCGACCACGGCGATCGTAGCGTCCCAGAGATACTTCGCCGACGCGCCCCAGTCGAAATCGCGCACGTTGCGCGCGCGGAAACGCCAGACGAGTACGCCGTCGAATCCCGTGTTCGTCGCCTTGGTCGGGCCCACGCCGCGATCCTGATCGCGCACGACGTGCACCACGCTCGCGCCGCGCCGCGCTTCGGCGAGCCGGTCGCGCGTTTGCTTGGAGAGCACATCGTTCGGATTCGTCAGCTCGCCCGTCGCCGCGACCAGCCAGCCCTGCGGCACGCTCAGGTTCACGTCGTAGTCGGCGTAATCCATGTAAAATTCGGCGCCACCCAGGTACGGGTCGCTCTGCCAGCCGTTGACGTCGTCATACACGGCGATTTGCGGATACCAGTAAGCGATCATAAACACGTCGCCGGTCGTTCCCTCGCGCGGCGCGCCGTCGGGCGGCACTTGAAACGCCCACGCGATGTCGAGATCGAGCGAGTCGTGCGGCGCCAGCGCGCGGGGCAGCGTGATGCGCATCAGCGTGGCGTGGATCGAGTAGCCGGCGCCGCTGTCGCGCTTGGCCAGCGCTTGTCCCCACGCGGCGACGCGAAAGATCTCCGTACCACCCGTGACCGGCGTCTCCACGACGCGCGGTGACGACGGCGCGAACAGGTTCTGGTTGAGGTGCACCCACACCGCCCGCAGCGTGTCCGGCGAGCGATTGAA
>DASVYG010000057.1:0-1660 GCA_036392315.1 Gemmatimonadaceae bacterium | reverse complement strand
ACTGCACACCATGAACCACCGCCCCGCCACGAGTCGGAATCTTGTTGGGACGGCCGCTCAGGAGGCCACAAGAAGCATCTCGAGCGGCAGTCTCCCAAAAACATCCCGGCGCGTTGCGCGACAGAGTCTCATCGTGTGCAGTCCTCTGCGATCCTCTGCGTCTCTGCGCCTCTGCGGTGAAAGCTGTTGCGCCTCCGCGTCTCCGCGGTGAAAGCAGTTGCCGTTGTGGTTGTAGTCGTAGTCCCCGGCAATCAATCCCCCGGCACCGGCACCGGCGTCGGCTCCAGCGTCACCGCCTGCCGCGCCCGTCGCCCGAACCACGCCTGCAACTCGTCGAAGTACGTGTAGAACACCGGCGTCACGAACAGCGTGACGATCTGCGAGAAGGCCAGCCCGCCCACCACCGCGATGCCCAGCGGCCGGCGAGACGCCGCGCTCGTCCCGACGCCGATCGCAATGGGCAGCGTGCCGACGATCGCCGAGACCGTCGTCATCATGATCGGACGGAACCGAACCGCCGCCGCCTCCACGATCGCCTGCGCCGGCAAGATCCGCTCACCTCGCTGCCGCTCCAGCGCGAAGTCGATCATCATGATCGCGTTCTTCTCCACGATCCCGATCAGCATGATGATGCCGACGTACCCGTACACGCCCAGCTCGACGTGCGTCAAATACAACGCGAGCAGCGCGCCGAACGCGGCGAACGGAAGTCCCGTGAGAATCGTGATGGGATGGATGAAGCTCTCGTACAGAATTCCGAGAATGATGTAGATGATGAAGACGGTGATCAGCAGCAGTAGACCCATGCCCTTCTGCGAATCCTGGAACGCTTGCGCCGTGCCCGAGAAGCCGCCCGTGATCGTGGCGGGCAACATCGATCGCGCGATGCGATTCACTTCCGTCGTCGCCGCGCCGAGCGAAACGCCCGGCGCCAGATTGAACGAGATCGTCACCGACGCCATCTGCCCCGAGTGCGCCACGCTCAAGGGACCAGTGGTCTGCTCGAAATACGCGACGTCGGTCAGTGGTATCTGCTTTCCGCCCGGCGCGGGCACGAAGAAATGCTCCAGCGCCGTGGCATCGATCTGCGCGCTCGGCACCGTCTCCATGACGACGAGATACTCGTTGGTCGGCGTGAAGATCGTCGACACCTGCTGCTGATTGTACGCGTTCGCCAGCGCCTGCTCGATCCCCGACGGCGTGACGCCGAGCGCCGCCGCGCGCTGGCGATCGATGTGGATGCGCAGAATCGGGCTGCGATTGAGCAGGTCCGACGTCACACCGCTCAGCATCGGCTGCTGCTGCAGCCGCGTCATGAGGCGATTCGCCTGATTGTACAGCTGCGTGATGTCCGGCCCGTGCAGGGTGAACTGATATAGCGTCTTGGAGCCGCGACCGCCGATGCGAATGCTCGGCGGATTGGTCACGAAGACTTGCAGGCCTGGGATTCCCGCCATCACGCGCGTGAGCTCGTGCACCATATCATCCGCCGGCGGACGTTGTCCCGCCGGCTTCAGCGTGATGTTGAAGTTCACCGAATTCGAGCCGCCGAAGCTACCCACGTTGGTCGTGTACGACGCGACGTTGGTATCGGTCGCCAGTCGGTCGCTCGCGATCTTGGCGTAGCGCAGCATCTCGACGAACGTCGTTCCCTGCGCCG
>DASVYG010000056.1:0-14182 GCA_036392315.1 Gemmatimonadaceae bacterium | reverse complement strand
GAACGCTGCGCGTCGTGACGATCGATTCGGTCGATCGGAGCGCCTGCGGTGGGACGCACGTCCGGAACACCGCCGAGATCGGCGCGGTGCTCCTCCGGTCCGCCGAGAAGATTCGCAATGCCACCCGCGTCGAGTTCGTCTGCGGCGCGCGCGCGATCCGTCGCGCGCGCCGGGACTTCGAATCCCTCACCCGCATCGCCACGTCGCTCTCGGCGGCGCTCGACGACGTCGTGTCGCTCGTGAGCGCGCAGTCGGAGCGATTGAAGGAGAGCGACAATGCGCGCAAGAAGCTCGAGAAGGAGCTCGCGTCGTTTCGCGCGCGCGAGCTGTACGATCACGCCACACCCGATGCCGGCGGCACACGCACGATCGTGATCCGCGACGCCGCGACCATGGACGATCTGCGGACGCTCGCCCAAGGCGCGTTCGAGTTGCCGCGCGTCGTCGTGGTCGGCGTGCTGCGCTCGCCGCCGTCCGTTCTGCTCGCCGCGTCGGAGGATTCCGGCGTCGACGCGGGCAAGCTGCTCAAGGAGCAGCTGGCGTCGGTGGGAGGACGCGGCGGCGGATCGCCTCGATTGGCGCAAGGCGGCGTGCCGGATCCCGCAGCGCTGGATGCGCTGGTGTCGAGCCTCGTCAGCCGCGCGTAGCGAGCGAGCTCGCCAAGACCGAATCGATCGCCTCGCTGACGCGATCGACGGACAATGTGGCGAGCGTCAATTCCGAGTGCTCGATGTTTCGGCCGATCGTTCCGTACAGCCCCCAACGCTCTGCCTTGCCCCGAGTGTAAAGCGCCACCGACGGTCGATGAAACGCCGACGCGGCGTGGGCGATGCTGGTGTCGGGCGTCAGGACGAAGTCCGCGGTAGCGACGAGCGCGAATGCATCTCGAATGTTCGGCGTCGGGACGAACGCTCCGCCGCCCGCGCGCGCGATGCGCGCTCCGCGTTCACTCTCCGCAGGCGCAGCGATCACGCGAAGCACGGCCGCGGGCTCCTGTTCGTGCAGGCGGCGCATGATGGCGATGTAATTGTCGTCGGGCCACACCCGATCCGAGGTGCCGGCCGAGACGTTGATCAAGATCCGGCGAATTGCCGGCGACGCGCCCCAGAGCACCTCCGCGCGCGCGCGTTCATCATCGCTGATCTCGAGGACCGGGTGTCGTGCCGCCGTGTCGAGTACGACGTCGAATGCTTGAGCGAGATCGGCGATGCGGTCGACCATGTGCGCATCGCTCGACGCGGCGACCGGCACAAGGAGGTTGAACGCGGCGTCGTTGCCCCGTCCCGCGATACCGATGCGATGCCTCGCTCCGCTGGCCAAGATGAGCAGCAGCGTCGTGACCGACGGCGCCGTCACCATGCAGTCGATCACCGCGTCATAGTGTGCGCTCCGAAGGCGCAGCAGCGTCGGCAGGTACGAGGAGAGTCGCTTCTTGTCGAACACGACCAGGTTGGTGACGTAATCGCTCGTCTCGATGATCGCCGAGTTTGCCGGTGAGGCGAGTACGTCCATCGTGATCGTAGGATGCGAGCGCGCGATCCCGCGGATGATGCCGGTCGAGACGATCATGTCGCCGGCGCGGTCGTGACGCAGGAACAGTATGCGAAACGGTCGCGACGCCCAGTCGGGGCGAGGGTCGGCCGAGCGACGCATGGCGCCGACGAGCATTCGGATCCACAGCCTTCGCCACCACTGCTCGAGACGTTTCAGACGCATTGTAAAGAATCTATAAGGCGGCGGCGAGCTCTTGGCGGTTGGCGATTCCGTGAGCGCAACTCATACTTTATGCAGCCAAGTCTGCGAAACAGCGCAATCAACCCACACCCCGTATTCCGATGCTACTCCGATTGCGGCGCGCGTCCATGGTGGCGTTGCTCGCGGCGCCGATCGCCGTGCTTCCGGCCCAGCAGGCGGCCCCACGGTCCACCGCACCCTCGATCCGCATCCCGTTCGAGAAATACACGCTGCCGAATGGGCTCACGGTGGTCCTGTCCGAAGACCACACGACGCCGACCGTCGCCGTCGAGGTGATCTACCACGTCGGGTCGAAGAACGAAGTGGTAGGGCACACCGGATTCGCGCACATGTTCGAGCACGTGATGTTCACGGGATCGGGCCATGTGCCGTACGGCACGCATGACAAGTTCACCGAGGGCGTCGGCGGCGGCAACAACGGCCAGACCAACTTCGATTGGACGCGCTATTACGAAACCGATCCGTCCAACTATCTCGAGACCACGCTCTGGCTCGAGTCGGATCGCATGGGCTTTCTGCTCGACTCGCTCGACGAGGCGAAGTTCCGCGCGCAGCGCGACATCGTGAAGAACGAGCGCCGCCAGAGCTACGATAATCAGCCGTACAACCGCGACTTCGAGGTGATCCGCGTCGCGATGTACCCGAAGACGAATCCCTACTCGTGGTCGACGATTGGCGACATGGCCGATCTCACCAACGCGTCGGTCGAAGACGTCAAACAGTTCTTCCGTCTGTATTACGCGCCGAACAACGCGACGCTCGCGATCGTCGGCGACTTCGATCCGAAACAGGCCAGGACCTGGGTCGCGAAATACTTCGGCGACATCCCGCGTGGCAAACCGATCACCCGACCAAGGGTGGCCGCGTCGCCCATCACGAGCGAGAAGCGCCTCACGTTCGAAGATCGCGTACAGATTCCGCGCTTGTCCATCGAATGGCCGTCGGTCGACGTGCACAGCGACGACCAGCCGGCTCTCGATCTTCTCACCGACATCCTCGCCGGATCGCGCACGGCGCGTCTCACCAAGGCACTCGTCTACGACACGCAATCCGCCGCGTCGGTGGCCGCGTTTCAGAATCCGTCGGAGAATGTGGGCGAGCTCGGCATCATCGCTACGCCGAGAGCCGGCCACACGCTGACCGAGCTCGAGACGCAGATCGACTCGATCATCGCGCAATTGAAACGCGACGGGCCAACGGCCGAGGAATTGAATCGCGTCAAGGCCGGGCAGGAGCTCCAGTTCCTCAATGGCCTCCAGTCCAATCTCGGCAAAGCGTTCCAGCTCGCAGAAGACCAGACGTTCTTCAACGACCCGAGCTTCACCTTTCGCGTCGACTACCCAAGAACTCAAGCGGTCACCGTGGCCGACATCAAGCGTGTCGCCAACAAATACCTCGGCGGCGCGCGCGTCGTGTTGAGCAACGTGCCGATCGGCAAACGCGAGCTCGCATCACACGCCGACAAGAGCACGGTGGTCACGGATCCGTTCACTGAAAAGGCCCAGGAGGCCAAGCCATGAGCCGACACGCCGTTCGCGCCTTCGCTTGGCGCGCTTCACTGGGTATGGCGCTCGTGGTTTCGAGCGCGCCGCCGCGCGTCCTCTTGGCGCAGCAGGTCAAGACGAAGCTCGCGTCGTTCGACCGGCGCGTGGCTCCAACCGCCGGCAAGACGCCCGAGCTTCGCGTGCCGGCCTGGACCAAGATGCCGCTGAGCAACGGAGCGCAGCTCGTCGTGTCCGAGAAGCACGGGCTGCCGTTGGTCTCGTTTCAAATCAACTTCGTCGGCGGCGCCAACCAGTACGAGCCGACGGGAAAGACGGGATTGGCGAGCTTCGTCGCCAGCATGTTGACCGAAGGCACGACGCATCGCACCGGAGACCAGATCTCGAACGATCTGCAGCTCCTCGGCACGAACGTCTCGACGTCGATCGCCGGCGAGTCGGGCCGCATGGCATTTCTGTCGACGAAAGACAAGTTCGCGCCGACGCTCGCCATCCTCGCCGATCTGCTGGAGAATCCGACCTTCCCGCCGGACGCGCTCGAGCGGCTCCGCTCGCGGACCATCATCGCCCTCACGCAGAATCGCGATCGCACGTCGGGCATCGCGAGCGTCGTCTTCCCCAAAGTCCTCTACACGACCGACCATCCGTATGGTCGCGTCGTGACGGAGGCGACGGTCAAAGCCATCACGCGCGACGACCTGCTTTCATTCTACAAATCGTACTTCCAGCCGGGGCATGCGGTGATCACCGTCGTGGGCGACGTGAAGCCCGATGCGGTCAAGCAAACGATCGAGACGGCGCTCGCGGGCTGGAGCGCCGGCGGATCGCTGCCGAGTTTTTCGTATCCCGCACCGCCACCACCAAAGGCGACAACCATCTATCTCGTCGACAAGCCGGGCGCGGCGCAGTCGACGTTCGCGCTCGGCGAGGTCGGTCCGCCGCGCGACACGCCGGACTACTATGCGCTCCGCGTGATGAACGAGATTCTGGGCGTGCTCTTCCAGTCGCGGCTCAATCACAACATCCGCGAGGTGAAGGGCTACAGCTACGGCGTCAGCTCGAACTTCGCGTTTGGCCGTGGCCCTGGCGCGTTCCACGCCGGGGGCGAGATCGTGACCGCCAAGAGCGACAGCGCGCTGATCGAGTTCATGAAGGAGCTGCGCGACATTCGTGGTCCGCGTCCGCCGAGCGACGATGAGCTGGCGCAGGGCAAGGCGAGTCTGGTGCAGAGCTTGCCGGCGACCTTTGCGTCGGTGAACGGCGTCAACGGCAACATCGCGTCGATCTATACCCAGGGGCTGCCAGAGGATTATTTCAAGCGGTTCGCGGCGGCCGTGGGCGCGGTGACCAAGGACGACGTGGTTCGGGTCGCACAGAAGTACATCGACCCGGATCACTTGGCGATCGTGATCGTCGGCGACCGATCGAAGATCGAGGGCCCACTCGCGGCAACGAAGATCGCCCCGATCGTGTGGCTCGACGTGGACGGTAACCCGATTCCGAACAAAGTGACGCCGTAGATCACGAGAACTCTCATCGCACCCTTGCGCGACGCGACAGACTTTCCTAAGTTGCGTGTCCCGCAGTTCCTCATTCGTCGAGGTCATTGCTGTGAAGACCCCTCGTTCCGCGAAGATGAGCAGCCCCGCAATCGGCACCGCCCCGTTCGGCGGCCCGACGGGCACGCTCGTCGTCGCCATCCCGGTTTTCATGCACTGATCGCGCAATAGGACTCGAGTTGTCACGAGGGCGGCGCCGCGATTCGGTGCCGCCCTTCTGATTTTCATACGGCGTTCGCCGCCCGCGCCATCGATCCTCAACCATACGAGGGTGCTCGTGAGTACATCGATGTCGGAAACGACGGCTGAAGCACTTCCACCACCAGGCTCGGTCGGCCAACCCGACGCGCACGCCGATGGCGGATTCTGGGCGTCCGTCGGCGAGGCGCTCCGCGGGTCGCATCGCGACTTCACTCAAGGCGCGGTGTCGCGCGCCATTCTCATCCTGGCCATCCCCATGGTATTGGAGATGGTGATGGAGAGCGTGTTCGCCGTGTGCGACGTGTTCTTCGTCTCCAAGCTCGGCGCCGGCGCCGTGGCGACGGTCGGGCTCACCGAGTCGTGGCTGACGCTGATCTACGCGTTGGCGATGGGGCTCGCGATCGGTACGTCCGCGATGGTCGCGCGACGCACGGGCGAGCGCGATCGCGAAGGCGCGGCGCGCGCCGCGATGCAGGGAATCATCCTCGGACTCGGTGTCGCGCTCGTGGTCGGCGTGGCCGGCGGGCTGTTGGCGCCACGCATGCTCGCGCTCATGGGCGCGTCCCCCGACGTCATCGCGACGGGCTCGCGCTACGCGCGCGTCATGCTCGGCGGCAACGTGACAATTGTCATGTTGTTTCTGATCAACGCGATCTTCCGCGGCGCGGGAGACGCGGCGATCGCCATGCGGGTGCTGTGGCTGGCCAACGCGATCAACATTCTGCTCGGTCCGTGTCTCATCTTCGGGCTCGGTCCGTTCCCACGCCTCGGTGTGGCCGGCGCGGCCATCGCCACGAACATCGGCCGCGGCACGGGCGCGTTGTTCGCGTTCAGTCGACTGCTCAAGCCCGGATCGCGCATCGACATTCACGCGCGTCACCTGCGTCTCGAGCCCGCGCTGATCAGGCGAGTCGTGTCGATCGCATGGTCGGCGTGCGTGCAGCTGTTGATCGGCATGGGCAGTTGGATCGCCCTGGTTCGCATTTTGTCGACGTTCGGCAGCAATGTGCTCGCGGGCTACACGATCGGGATCCGCGTGATCCTGTTCGCGCTGCTGCCCGCCGCGGGCTTGGCCAACGCCGCGGCGACGATGGTCGGCCAGGCCCTTGGCGCGCGGAAGCCCGAGCGCGCCGAGGCGGCGGTGAAGATCGCCGGGACGTACAACATGGTGGTGCTGAGCGTCGTCGGAGCACTGATCGCCATTTTCGCTCCACAGATCGCGCGGTTCTTCACGTCGGATCAGGCGATCATTCCGTACGCGTCGAGCGTGCTCCGCATCGTCGCATGTGGATTCCCGTTCTATGCGTGGGGAATGGTCATCTCGCAGTCGTTCAACGGGGCCGGCGACACCAAGACTCCGACGCTGCTGAACTTGCTCGTCTTCTGGTGTTGGGAGATTCCGATCGGCTACGTGCTTGGCATCAAGCTCGGTTTCGGGCCGCTCGGCGTTTACACGGCGATGGCGATTGCGTTTTCGACGTACGCCGTTGCCGGAGCCGCGTTGTTCAAGCGCGGCCGCTGGAAGGAAAAGAAAGTTTGATTCCTGTTCTTGCAGTTTCCGTTCGTGTCCGTTCAATCCGTTTGTTGTCCGTACCTAATCGTTATGGCCGGCGCGGCGCGACGAAGGGCGAGCGCCACCCCGAGATCTCTCCGACCGCCGCTCGGGCCGGCCATAACGGTGAAATGCGGACACGAACGGATTACACGGACAACAAACGGACGGCTGCTTGAAACAGCGCAGTAGAGGATGCCCGGTGCCGGCCGAACCGCGTTGAGCACGGTTCCCGTCGACCCGCAGGCCTAAAGCAGCCTCTTGTGCCGCTTCCGACGACGCTGCTTGGCCGGCTTCCGCGATTTGCTGCCCGGCGGCGCGATGGCTTCGATCGCCATCTCGGCGGTCCGCGTCGACATGTTCCAGCGAATCCGGTTGCGCTTTTGACTCTGAATCTCCTTGAGCCGCCGCTGGACCTCCGCCAAGTCTCCCGACGATTCGCTCACCGACGTATCCTCCCCGAGCCGAGGCTTCGCGCGCATATTCACGTCGTCGCTCAATCGTACCCAATCCGTCGCCCCCACGCACGTCAGGCCGTCTCCTATGACAACATCGACTACCGCCGCGCCGTCACGTTCCTCCGCAACTGATGTCGCTACACCGCCATCGCTCGAAGAGCTCTGGATGCCGTTCACCGCGAACCGCGCGTTCAAGCGCGCGCCGCGCATGCTCGTCGCGGCGAAAGACATGTACTACACCGCCGCCGACGGCCGCCAAATCCTCGACGGCACCGCGGGACTCTGGTGCGTCAACGCGGGCCATTGTCGTGAGTCGATCACGGCGGCAATTCGAGAGCAAGCGGGCGTGATGGACTACGCGCCCCCGTTCCAGATGGGACACCCGCTCGCGTTCGAGCTCGCGCAGCAGCTGTCGCGCATGCTTCCCGACGGCATCGATCACGTCTTCTTCGGCAACTCGGGATCGGAAGCGGTCGACACGTCGCTCAAGATCGCGCTCGCGTACTGGCAAGCCAAAGGCGAGCCGCAGCGTGTGCGATTCATCGGACGCTCGCGCGGCTATCACGGCGTCGGATTCGGCGGCATCTCGGTCGGCGGCATCGAGGCCAACCGAAAACAATTCGCCGGTCAGGCGCTTCCAGCCGTCGACCATCTGCCGCACACGCATGACCTGGCGAACAACGCGTACACGCGCGGGCAGCCGATGCATGGCGCACACTTCGCCGATGCGCTCGAGGAGCTCGTGGCCAAACACGGCGCGCACACGATCGCCGCGGTCATCATCGAGCCGGTCGCGGGCTCGACCGGCGTCCTCATTCCGCCGAAAGGATACCTCGAGCGCCTTCGCGAGATCTGTGACAAGCACGGCATCCTTCTCATCTTCGACGAGGTCATCACCGGCTTCGGGCGACTCGGCGCGTCGTTCGCCGCCGAGAAGTTCGGCGTCGTCCCCGACATGATGACGGTGGCGAAAGGCATCACGAATGCGGCGGTGCCGATGGGCGCCGTGTGCGTTCGTCACGCGATCTACGACACGGTGGTCAACAACGCCAACGCCGGCATCGAGCTCTTTCACGGGTACACGTATTCCGGTCACCCGCTCGCCGCCGCGGCGGGATTGGCGACGCTCGAGGTGTACCGGAGCGAGGGCCTGTTCGAGCGCGCCGCGTCGCTCGAGTCGTTCTGGGAAGACGCCGTGCACTCGCTCCGGGGCGCGCCGCACGTGATCGATCTTCGCAACATCGGGATCGTGGGCGCGGTCGAGCTGGAGCCGCGTCCGGGCGCACCTGGCGCACGCGGGTTCGAAGCGTTCGTCAAGTGCTTCGAGGCGGGCGTCCTCGTGCGATCGACCGCCGATACGATCGCGCTGTCGCCGCCGCTCATCATCGAGCGCGATCAGATAACTCATATGTTCGAGGTCCTGGGCGACGTCCTGCGCAGCGTGGCCTGATCGAGATGCTCCTTCGCGTGTGCGTTGGTCTGGTCGCCGCCGCTGCCCTGGCGTCGGCGTGCACTCTGCAAGAAGCATCCAGTCGTGTCGACTCGACGGCCGCCGTACAGCGACCGTCGACGCGTGCCTGGAATCCCAACACGTGGCAACCGCCGGTCGTCGACAGCACTCCCGATGACCCGTTCGAGGTCGCGGTATATCGCGGGCTCGCGCTGCTCACGCATACGCGCGACAGCCTGCCCGCATATGTCGGTGGCAACCTGAATTGTACGAGCTGTCATCTCGACGAAGGGCGCCGTCCCAATGCGGCGCCCTTAGTCGGTGCAGTCGCGCGGTTTCCAAAATTCATGGACCGCAGCGGCGCCGTGGTGCCGATCGAAGATCGAATCAACTATTGCTTCACCCGCAGCCTCGCCGGCTCCAAGCTGCCGTCCGATAGCCGCGAGATGCAGGACATCGTCGCGTACCTCGCCTTCATCTCGACGGATGTCCCGATGGGCGAGCACGTGCGCGGCGAAGGACTGGCGAAGATGCCGCCCATGACCGGCGACTCGTCGCGGGGACATCGGCTGTTCACCGACAACTGCGTTCGCTGTCACGGCAACAACGGAGCGGGCCTCGGCCCGATTCCCGCGCTTTGGGGACCACAGTCGTTCAGCATCGGCGCGTCGATGGCGCGTGTCGAGCGCGCCGCGTCGTTCATCCGGCACAACATGCCGTTCGATCGGCCCGGCACGTTGACCGACCAGGAGAGCTACGATGTCGCCGCATACATCACGGCCATGATCCGGCCCGACTCGCCGGGGAAAGAGAGCGATTGGCCGACCGGCGGCGCGCCGGCCGACGTCCCGTACGACACGAAGGGACACAAAGCGTACCGTCCGCCGAAGGTGTTGGCGAGAACGACCAATGCCGCCGCGGCGATCGTCGCCGCACCAGCATCAGTGCTGCGCAATAAGTGAGATGACATAATACTCATGGCCGACTCGCCACCGATTAGTCGTCGAACACTCATCACCGGCGCCGCAGCCGCAGCCGGTGGTGTTCTACTCGCCAATCTGCCCGGCGCGGAAGCGCAGCAGCCCGCGCCCGCGGCCCCGCCGCCCACCGCGCCCGCCGATCCAACCAAGGCCCCCGGGGCACCGACGACCGCCGTGGGCGGACGATCACCGTTCGTGCATCCGCAGCGAGCGCCCGTGGGCGAGATCACCGGCACGTCGCTCACGCCGCTGCAGGATCTCACCGGCACCATCACACCGGCTGATCTTCACTTCACGCGCATCCACGCCGGCGTTCCGACGATCGATCCGGCCAAACACACGCTGCTCATCCATGGTCTCGTCGATCGACCGATCGAGTTCACGGTCGACAGCCTGAAACGCTTCCCCGCCGTCACACGCGTCCACTTCATCGAATGCTCCGGCAACGGGCGCGCCGCCTATCGCACGCCGAAGCCCGACATGACGCCGCAACAAGTCGACGGCATGACGAGCAACAGCGAGTGGACCGGCGTGCCCGTCTCCATCTTGTTTCGCGAGGCGGGAGTCAAGCCGGAAGCGAAATGGTTCCTGGCCGAAGGCGGCGATGCCGCGCTGCTCGATCGAAGCATTCCCGTGAGCAAGGGCCTCGACGACGCGCTGGTCGTGTGGGCGCAAAACGGCGAGCCGCTGCGACCCGAGCAGGGATTCCCCATTCGTTTGCTCGTTCCCGGCTACGAGGGCAACGCCAACGTGAAATGGCTTCGCCGCATCAAGCTCGGCGCGGAGCCGTTCATGACGCGCTGGGAAACGTCGAAGTACACCGATCCGTTGCCGGGCGACAAGGCACGCATCTTCAGCTTCGAGATGGACGCCAAGTCGATCATCACGTCGCCGGCCTATCCCGAGCGACTCACCGGACCCGGATGGTGGCCGATTCGCGGGCTCGCCTGGAGCGGCCGCGGCCGCATCAATCGCGTCGAGGTCAGCACCGACGGCGGCAAGACATGGCCAAGCGCCGAATTACTGACGCCGCTGTCGCCAAAAGCCCACGTGCGCTTCGAGCACATGTGGCAATGGGATGGTAATGAGAGTTTACTCATGAGCCGGGCGACGGACGATCAGGGCTACGTCCAGCCGACGCTGGCGCAACTCAAGGCCGTCCGCGGCCCGGGGACGGACTATCATTTCAACTCCATCCGTGCATGGCGGGTGTCGCGCGACGGCGTCGTGACGTTCGAGGCCAACACATGAAGCGCGGCCTCGTGATCACCGCGATGCTCGCGGCCGCCGCGTGTCGCGCCGACGTACGCGACGACTACTTGGGCGACAAGGCGCCGAAGCAATACGGGCTCGGACGACCGGCCAGTGCCGCCGAGATCGCGGCGGTCGACATCGATGTCTCGCCGAACGGGGCGGGATTGCCGCCCGGGAGCGGGACGCCGGAGCAGGGGGCGACGATCTTCGCCACGACGTGCGCGGTGTGCCATGGCAAGAACGGCGAAGGAATACCCCCGTTGTACCCGCAGCTCGTCGGCGGGCCGAAAGGCGTGTTCAACTTCGCGACGGATTACGCGATTCCCCGCACGATCGGCAACTATTGGCCGTACGCGACGACGCTATTCGACTACATCCACCGCGCCATGCCGCTCACGGCACCCGGCTCGCTCACGCCCGATCAGACGTACGCCGTGGCGGCGTATCTGCTCAATCGCGAAGGTCTGCTGCCGGCAGGAGCGACGCTCGACGCGCGCTCACTGCCGGCGATTCAGATGCCGGCCCGCAGCCACTTCGTCCCCGACGACCGGCGTGGATCCACCGGCGGCTCCCACGTGCGGTAGCGCTAGGGTTTCAGATTCCGCTGGAAGAACGCCCACGTCAGGTTCCATGAGTCGATCTGCTCGGGCGAATCGTTGCGCTCGAGCGTTTGCGGATTCACGCGGCGGCTGAACGTGTGCCCGCAACCCGCGGCGCCCACCGGCGGATCCTTGTAGATCTTCGTCTCCGCCAGCTTGGGCTTGAGCGCCATCAGCGTGTAGACCATCTGCTGGTCCTCGCGGAAGAAGACGTCGCAGTCGTTCGTCGCCACGTGGACGAGCATCGGCACCTTGAGATTCTCGACGTGGTAGATCGGCGAGCGCTTGATGTACTCGTCGATGCAGGCGTGATCGTGCTGCGGCCCGCAGTTCTGCTCGAACGGAAGACCCTGAATTCCCTCCTCGGCGGCGTAATCCCGCTGGTAGCCGGGGCCGTGGTCGGAAAGGCGGAAGATCAGGTTCGTCACCGGAACGATGGCCGCACCCGCCTTGAACGGATTGTCGTCGCGGAAGAGAATGTGCGACGTGATGAAGCCGCCATGGCTCCAGCCCATGATGCCGAGTCGATTCGAGTCGACATAGGGCAGCGTGGCGAGATAGTCGACCGAAGAAAGCACGTCGTCGACTTCCTTGCCGCCGTAGTCGATCTTCTTGAGCCATTCGTCGCCGTATCCCGTGCTGCCGCGATAGTCCGGCGTCAGGATGACGTAGCCGCGCTGCACCGCTTCTTTGATGAATGGAAAGAGGCCGGTGTCCCAGTCACCATGGACGCCGCCGTGGACCCACACGAGCGCGGCGTGCTTGGCGGTGCCCTTGTCGATCGGCGAAAAGAGATACGCTGGGATCTCGAGTCCGTCAGGACGGCTCTTGTATTTGATTTTTTGAAACTCGTAGTTGCCTGGTGCCTTCGCAGCGTAGACGCTGTCGGTCTTATGCTTGTTCGCGATCTGGCGAGCGCACGTCTCGGGGTCGCAGCCGCGCAGATCCTTCGGGTCCTTGCTGACATAGAGCTGGCGCGCGCGCAGCGTATCCATCGGGCCGCGCCAGCCGCCACCACCACCGCGACCCGCGCCGCGGCCAGCGGGCGGCGCTCCGTTCGGGTCCTGCGCAGTGAGTGCAACGAAGGGCGCCGCTGTGAGCAGCGCAACCAATAGAAGGCGTTTCATGGAGATCCTCGCGTCGGGAAAAGGCAGCAGTGCGCCGCGAATGTATCGCGCGGGTTTGGCGTACGCTATTGCGTCGAGACGCCCGACTCCGACGGCGACGCCCACGAGGCGACGTTCAAGTCCACCGGCAGCTTGACCTCCGCCACCGACTTGGCGATGTCGATTACGCCCTGCCACACGCCGGCGAACGCGAAGCCCACGTCCTGCGGAACTCGGCCGACGTCGAACCCTTTGCCGCCCGAGATCCACATTCGCGGCGTCTCCGTGTCGCCGGCGGCGCGGAACACGTCGCGTACGTCATCGAAGATTTGCTGCGCATTGTGCTGGTGCGCGTAGATACCGGGTCGGTAAGTGCCGTCGGCCAGCACCCGGGCCGCCCAGGCGCGATAGTAATCGCGCATCGCCGGCGGCACCGTCTCCATCCGCTCGATGTCGAGGAAGATCACGACGCCGTTGGCGAACCCTTCGCTCGACGCGCGCGCGACGGCGTCATTCGCGTTGCGTGTTCCTTCGTCCCCGCTGATCAGATCGGTCGAGCAGTCGGTGCGCCGGCGCAACACGCTCAGCTGCGTCAGCGACAACTTGCGCGGCGTCTTGCCCCATGTTTGTTGTCCCACGTAGATGATCGCGAGTCCCCAACCCATTGCCTGCAGCGAGTCGCGCTTTCCTGTCCACGACTTATCGGCGTGACATGGCGACGGCAGGTAATAGCCGACCCACGAATACGGCGAGCCCGGCGTCTCCTTCCACGTCCGCATCACGGCCGTGCCCGGATACGTGTGCGTGTCGAACCCGACGTAGTGGCCCTTCTCGTACGCGTTCGCGAGCGGCGCATCCTGGCCCGTGACGGCCGCGGCCGCCTGGGCGACTTTCGCCGCGACGTCAGCGACAGCGGAATGCTCGTCCGGTTCCGTCTGCGACGGCGTGCACGCGCCCGACAACGCCACGAGCGCCGATGCTCCCAAGCGAGCTGCGCAGAGCAAACTGGATTTCGACACTCGAGGCTGGCGGGGCATGCCTAGCAACTATCGCAATGACCATACTCTGCTCGCCGGCAGGCTCGTGTGTCGCGGTCACCTTGGTACCGCCTGAGTCGAGTGCGTCGAGGCCGATGATCCGACGAGGGTGGCCGCGGAATCCACGGAATAAACGGAATAACCACGGAGTTTTTTTTGACGTCCGCCGCAGAAGCCCAGGAATATTCCATGGGCTCCGTGTCATTCCGCGGCTGAGCAGTTCCCTGCTACGCCGCTCACTTCCGTGCGTTCGCGCCGACCACTCTCTTCTTCCACCACGCCGTCGCCGGTTCACCTTCGATGCCCGTTCGACTCACCGCCGAGACGATCACGCTGTCGGGAGCCGGACCAATGAGTTGGTGCGAGCGCAGCCAACCGGGGAGCACCTCGTTCGTCCAGACGCCGTCCCGCGACGTGCGCAGTGCCCACAACCACACGACCTCACCCTTCCGCGGCGCGAAGCGGACGACGGCTTCGCTCGTCGCCGCGTCACGACCCGCGATGACCGTTGGACGACCCGGCGGTTTTGCGCCGAGCCACGGCGACGCCGGCACGAGCGCCGGATTCGCGTAGCGCACTGAGAGTTTCTCGTCGAGGCTGTCGGGATTCTTCATCAGCGCCGACGCGTTGAAGTGAATGTGCCCGAGATCTCCGCCGCGCACACGCGTCGAATCGATCTCATCGACGATCTCCTGCGCCGGAATATGTCGCTGGCTGTTCTCGGCGACT
>DASVYG010000055.1:0-8867 GCA_036392315.1 Gemmatimonadaceae bacterium | reverse complement strand
AGCTCGTCGCGGCAGGGCACCTGCTCGACATCCCGGTCCACGATCACGTGATCATCGGACGGGGGCGATACACGAGTTTCGCGGAGGCTGGATTGTTGTGACGGCGACGGCGACGCAGGAAGTGATCCCGGGATGGCGCGAGGACGAGCTGCCGCTCCACGACAAGCTCGACCGCGAACTGCTCGTGCGCGCGTACAAGTTCGGCGAGCTGGCGCATCGCGGGCAGCTGCGCAACTCCGGCGAGCCGTACATCACGCATTCGGTCGAAGTCGCGAAGATTCTCGCCGAGTTGCAGCTCGACTCGATCACCGTCGCCGCCGGTTTGCTGCACGACGTCATCGAGGACACGACGCTCACGCTCGCCAACGTCGAGGCGGAATTCGGAAGACCCGTCGCCGACATCGTCGACGGCCTGACGAAGATCGCCAAGCTACCCACGGGCGGCTCGACGCAGGAGCGCCAGGTCGAGAGCTACCGCAAGCTCCTGCTCTCGATCGCCAAGGATGCGCGCGTCATCATCGTCAAGCTCGCCGACCGATTGCACAACATGCGCACGCTCGACTGGCTGCCGCCGGAGAAGCGCAAGCGCATCGCGCAGGAAACGCGCGACCTCTACGCGCCGCTCGCCCACCGGTTCGGAATGGCGAAGCTGCGGTGGGAGCTCGAGGACCTGTCGTTCAAACATCTCGAAACAGAAGAATACAAAGCCCTCGCCAAGAAGGTCGCGCAGAAGCGCGGCGAGCGTGAGGCGTTGATCAAGCAGATGGCCGAGCCACTGATCGCGCGGCTCGCCCAAGCCGGTATTCGAGACGTCGACGTCACCGGCCGGCCGAAGCACCTGTGGTCGATCTACAAGAAGATGAAGCAGCGCGAGAAGCCGTACGAGGAGATCTACGACCTTCTCGCCATTCGCGTGCTCGTCAACAGCGTGCCCGACTGCTACCACGCGCTCGGCATCATCCACGATGGGTGGACGCCCGTGCAGGAGCGGATCAAGGACTACATCGCCCAGCCGAAGTCCAACGGCTACCAATCGCTCCACACGACGGTGTTCGGGCCGGGCCGGCAGCTGTACGAGGTGCAGATTCGTACGCGCGACATGCATCGCACCGCGGACTACGGCATCGCCGCGCACTGGCGGTACAAGGAAGACGTGAAGAGCGACGAGCTCGATCGCCAGCTCTCCTGGTTCCGCCAGGTGCTCGAGCTGCAAATGGACGCCAAGACGCCCGATGAGTTCTTGGAGTTCCTCAAGCTCGACTTGTATCAGGACGAGATCTTCGTGTTCACGCCGACCGGCGACGTCATCCAGTTGCCCAAGGGTGCGACGCCGATCGACTTCGCGTTCGCCGTCCACACCGAGATCGGCCTGCATTGCGCCGGCGCGCGCGTGAACGGACGCATCGCGCCGCTGTCGCGCGGCCTCCGCAACTCTGAGACGGTCGAGATCATCACGTCGACGACCGCCAAGCCGACGCGTGATTGGCTCGCCCACGTTCGCACGGGTCGCGCGCGCCACAAGATTCGCCAGGTGCTCAAGCGCGAGGCGCAGAGCTCAGCCGAAAAGCTCGGCCAGGAGATTCTGGATCGCGAGATCAAACGCCGCCGACTCACGCGCCCCGACGACGACCAGCTCGACGTCGCGGCTCGCGCGCTGAGTCTCACGAGCGCGACACACTTGCTCGCGTCCATCGGGCAGGGCGACGTCAACGTGACGTTGGCGCTCAAGCATCTGTACCCCGGATCCGAGGAGACGGAGGCTGCGAAGCCGAACGTGTTCGAGCGCTTCGTCGATCGCGTTCGCGGCTCGAAGGGCGTTCGCATCCAAGGCGTCGACGGATTGATGGTGCGCTATGCGCAGTGTTGTCAGCCCGTGCCCGGCGATCCCGTCGTCGGATACGTGACGCGCGGCCGCGGCGTGAGCATTCACCGCGGCGATTGTCCCAACTTGCTGCTGCTGGTTCACGAGCCGGAGCGCCGCCTCGAGATCGATTGGCAGGAGGCGCAAGGCGAACGCTTCGTCGTGCGATTGGCTCTCGAGGGCAACGATCGTCGCGGACTCTACGCCGACGTCGCCGCGGCGGTCAGTTCGACCGGCACCGACATCAAGAGCATGGATCTACGGAGCACCGACGGGCGCACCAACGGCTCGATGCTCGTCGAGGTCGAAAACCTCGCGCATCTGGAGAAGATCATCCGGGCCACGCGTCGAGTGAAAGGCATCACCGACGTCGCGCGCCGCGAGAAATTAACCGATAGCTGATGACCGCTCAGCCGCTCCTCTGCGAACCGTCACAAGAGAGGGCCCCGTCACGGCTCGCTTGCAGCTCGCGCCACGATACTCTCGAGCCACGGCCGATTCTTCGCGTCGACCGGACGAACCATGACGCGGATTCGATGCGGCACCCACTCGGCGCCCGGCACGAGGGAAAACGTCTGGAAGCGAAGCAGCGGCGTTTGACCGGCGCGCACGAACACCGGGAATTGCGTTTCGCGAACGAACGGGTTGAGCGAAACCGGCACCCGACTGACTGCGCCCTCGACGTCGATCAGATAGCGCGGGCTCTCCCCGATAATTGGGATCCAGTGCGTCGGATTGTGAATCTCATATTGGACGTCGACCTCGACGAGGGTGATCGGAGCTGACGAATCGATCGGGATCGGAGGCAGCGGCAGGGTCGTAACTCCGGTCGGCACATCCATCTCCCCAATCAGTCGTGGTGACGGACCCGGCGTCTCGCGACGTTCCCAGAAGATCGACCACGGGGTCACCGATGTGACCGTGTACCAGCGAAGCACCTCATCGTAAAATGCCCAGTCATTGTCCTCGAGCCATTCCTCGTACTGGGTGTACGCTGGGAGAACGGTTTGAACGAGCTCCGGACGAGTCGCGCGAAAGCGCTCGACGTATTTGCGCCGGTTGTCCGGCCCGAGTGCGTGGATGATGTAGTCGAACGATGGATGAAAGATTCCATTGCGCGCCTCGATCCAACCTGCGTACGTGGACCAGAGCGTGGGCGGCTCGCCGTGTGGTCCGCGATGCGCGTCGATGGTTTGCTGCGCACGTTGTAGTGTTACCGGCCAGATGCCGGCGATGCCGAACGTGGCATCTCCGGCGACGTGATCGACGACGATGTGCGCAAGCGAGAGAGTCAGTGCGCGCGGGATCGCCCGAATCTTCGCGACGGTCCACGCCGACAGGATGATGACCGAGGCGGCTATCACGCGCGGGACTCCGAGCCAAAGTCGTTGGCCGGTTCGCGCATCGAGACGGTCGGCCCGTCGCGATGCTTCGAGCCCGACGAGGATGAGAACCGCGCGCCAGCACGGATGCGTGTACGCCGTGGCGAAGGTCCCGAGCATCGAGGCGCACGAGATAACGCCGTATACTGGGAGGACGCCGAGCGCGAAATTGCGCCGCCCGTCCTCCCCCTCGGAGACGCGCCACAAACGGCTGAGACAGACGGCTGCGAACGTCACGCCGAGCACGACGCAGGCCGTGACCGATGGGATTTTGATCGCGAAATCGAGCGCTGCGCGCCATGATGAGATGAACAGGTTCGGCGGCGCGCCAAAGAACCAGTACTGGTCCCTCGGCACGATTCGGAAATTGTAATTCAACGCGCCGCGCATGCCCGCCGGTCCGCCGATCGCCAGCAGACAGCACACGAGCGTGCCAATGGCGATCGCGATTGCCCCGCCCGACTCCATGATCTGGCGGCGCCGCTCGCCGCGCCGAATCACGGCGACGAGCGACACGACCACGTAGGCCGCCGTAACGGCCAATCCCTGCTCGGTGCTGATGAACAGCGCGGCGCCCAGCCCCAGCCCAGTGACGACCATTCGCCGCCGCCACGTTGGGTTGAGGTAGATCACGACAGGGATCAACGTGGGCAAAGCTGAACGAATCCCCAGCATTCCGTTCAGGGCGAACAGAATCGCCAGCAAGCGCAGGAGGAACGACGCCGCGACGGCCCCGGCAGCCAAACACAGTGCGCGACGCCAATCACCCAGGAACGTCTTGAAGAAGATGAGAAAAACGAGCGGGTAAACGACCGCGTTCACGCATTCCCGTGCAAGCTCCGACCCTCTCAGGCCGCCGCCGAGCAGCCGGTAGAGACCGTAGTAGAGATATGGAATGCCGAGCCCGTGAAAGAATTGGAAATCGACGCCTGGCTTGTATCCCGCCTGTATTCGCCGCAAGGCGTTATAGAGTTGGAACGGCCCGTCGATCGCGACGCCAGTGAAGTGCATCGCCGTCTCGTACTCGACGATCAGTGCCGCAAGGGCGAACGCGAAGAAAAGAAACAGCCAGAATCCGAGACTTGCACGGAGGGATCGCGAGTCGCGCGGCGCTGAATCAACGGTCAAGAACGGTCTCCCATGTGGACCCGAACAAATCCCGAGAAAGTGTTATATTCCAACGATGCCCCGCGCCGAATTCGACCTCCAAGCGCCCTTCCAACCCGCCGGCGATCAGCCCAAAGCGATTGCCGAACTCTCGGCCGGGCTCGCGCGGGGAGATCGCTTTCAGACGCTGCTCGGCGTCACCGGCTCGGGAAAGACGATGACAGTGGCCAACGTCATCAAGGCGTATGGCCGTCCGACGCTGGTGTTGTCGCACAACAAAACGCTCGCTGCTCAGCTCTACGGAGAGATCAAGAGCTTCTTTCCGCACAACGCCGTCGAGTACTTCATCTCGTACTACGACTACTACCAGCCGGAAGCGTACGTCCCGACGACCGACACGTACATCGAGAAGGACGCGTCGATCAACGAGGATATCGACCGGCTGCGGCTGCGCGCCACCTCGAGCCTGATGGAGCGCGACGACGTCATCATCGTCGCCACGGTGTCGGCAATCTACGGCCTCGGCGATCCGGTGTCATACCGCGAGCAGATGGTGACGCTCACGAAGGGCCAGAAGATCGACCGCGATGAGATTCTGCGCTCGCTCGTGCGCATCCAGTACAATCGCAACGACGTGGCATTCGAGCGCGGAACCTTTCGCGTGCGCGGCGACACGGTCGAGATCTTCCCGGCATACGAGGAGCAGGGCGTCCGCGTCGAGATGTGGGGCAACGAAATCGAGCGCATCTCGAAGATCAACACACTGACCGGCGAGACGATCGCCGTCCTCGAGCGCGCGGCGATCTATCCGGCGAAGCATTTCGTCACGCAGCGCCCGACGCTCGAGCGGGCGGTGAAGCTCATTCGCGCCGAGCTTGTGGAACGGCTGGCCGAGTTGCGTGCCGCAGGAAAGCTTCTCGAGGCCCAGCGGCTCGAGTCGCGGACGAACTTCGACATCGAGATGATGCTGGAGATCGGTACGTGCGCGGGCATCGAGAATTATTCGCGCCACCTGGCCGGTCGCGAAGCCGGCGAGCGTCCGGCGTGCCTCTTCGACTATTTCCCCGAAGACTTCCTCGTCGTCGTCGACGAATCGCACGTCACGCTGCCGCAGATTGGCGGCATGTTCAACGGGGATCGCGCACGCAAGCTGACGCTCGTCGAATACGGGTTCCGTCTTCCGAGCGCGCTCGACAACCGGCCGCTGATGTTCGACGAGTTTCTGGCGCTCACGCCGCGGGCGATGTTCGTGTCGGCCACGCCATCCGAGCTCGAGCTGCGGTTGTCCGAAGGCGTCGTCGTCGAGCAGATCATTCGGCCCACGGGTCTCATCGATCCAGAGATCGAGGTGCGACCGGTCCGCGGCCAGGTCGACGACTTGCTGAACGAGATTCGGCTCCGCGAGCGCCGCGGCGAGCGTGTGCTGGTGACGACGCTGACGAAGCGCATGGCCGAGGATCTCACGGACTATCTCCAACAAGTGGGCGTGCGCGTTCGCTACATGCACTCCGACATCGACGCGATCGAGCGGATGGAAATCGTCCGCGGCTTGCGGCTAGGCGAATTCGACGTGCTGGTCGGCATCAACCTGCTGCGCGAGGGACTCGACCTTCCGGAGGTTTCGCTCGTCGCGATTCTCGACGCTGATCAGGAGGGTTTCCTCCGCAGCGATCGCTCGCTGATTCAGACGGTGGGCCGCGCGGCGCGACACGTCCATGGCCGAGCGATCTTCTATGCCGATCGCATGACGGGCTCGATGCAGCGCTGCATCGAGGAAACAGGTCGTCGCCGCGACATTCAGCGGGCGCACAACCTCGAGCACGACATCACGCCGATCTCCGTCAGCAAGAGCATCGCCGAGGTTCGGTTCAGCACCCGCGTGGCCGACGCGCGGACGGAGCGCGAAGAGAAGAAGGTCGCCGAGCCGGCGCGCGGTTACGCCGTGATGGAGACCGAATCCCTCGAGAAGTTGCTCGACCAGCAGATGCGAGATGCGGCCGCCGCGATGGACTTCGAGCTGGCGGCGCAACTTCGCGATCAGCTGTTCGAGCTCCGCGCTCGGCGCGATTCGACGAGAACGAAAGTGGGCGCGACCGCGGGACGCGGCCGTTAGGTGTCGCACGCGCCGATCATTCCGCCACTCGCGGCACACGGCCATCTCGCGCTCACCGAAGCCGAGCTGGTCGCGTGGGGCGAAGAATTCGGCCGCTCGGCCAACGCCCCGCTTGTCGTCACGATCGCGGGCGAGCTCGGGGCGGGGAAGACGACGCTCGTTCAGGCTATCTGTCGCGGTTATGGTGTGCGAGAGGAGGTGACGAGTCCGACGTTCGCGCTCGTGCACCGATATGCGGCCCCCGCGTCGCCGGTGTACCATCTCGATCTGTATCGCCTCGACAGCCCCTTGGAGCTCACGAATATCGCGTGGGACGAGATCGTGTCGGACGAAGCGCTCGTGCTCGTCGAATGGCCGGAGCGAGCCGGCGATCGGATTCCGCGCATTCACGTTCCGATCAGCCTGCAACATCTTCCGGACGATCCATCGCGTCGTTTGCTCTACGCCGGCGGCCACGTATGATCACGCTGGCGATTGACGCGTCGACCTACGCGGGCGATGTAGCGGTCCTCGACGGGCTCGAGGTCGTGGCCGAGGAGGGCGTCGCAATGAAGGGCGCCGAGAGCGAGCGGTTGATGCCGGCGGTGGTCGCCGCGCTCCAACGCGCCGGTGTTCGTGTTGCTGATATCGGTCGCGTCGTGTGCGGAGCGGGTCCAGGTAGCTTCACGAGCCTGCGCATTGCCGGCGGAATCGCGAAAGGCATTGCCACGGGGCGCGGTTGTCCGTTGTACGCGGTGCCGTCGATGGCGATTCTGGTCGGGGGCGCCAATCTTCGGCCCGGCCGGTATCTCGCGGCCACTGATGCGCTGCGCGCGGAATTCTATGTCGGATTGTACGACGTCGCACCCGATGCACATGTGGTCGAGATCGAGACGGCGCGTCTCGTTCCCGCGGATGCGGTCGAGCGCCTCGCCGCAGATCTCGGGGCGACGATCGTGAGCCCGTCGGCATTCGAAGCTTCCGTCAAAGCGAGCCCGCGTGCGCGCGGCGTCGCGCGCGTCGAGGAGATGCTCAACGCGATCGGGCCAGTCGACCTGGGCCGGTGGGAACCGTCGTACGGACGGCTGGCCGAAGCGCAGGTTCGCTGGGAAACGGCGCACGGCAAACCGCTTCCGGCAGGATGACGATCTCGATCGATGCGGCGCGGCAGGAGGACGTCGTCGCGATCAGCGAAATCGAGCGGGCGGCGTTCAGCGACCCGTGGTCCGCTCGATCGTTTCGGGATGCGCTCGAACATCCCGCGGTGTACTTCGGCTGTGCGCGCAGTGACGCGGCGGAGGTGCTGGGTTATGTTGTGGCCTGGTTCGTCGCCGGCGAGGGAGAGATCGCGAATTTGGCAGTCGCGCCCGAGGGCTGGGGAGGCGGGATCGGACGCGCGCTACTCGATGCGGCGCTCGACGAGGCAAGGCGTCGCGGAATCGAGGCCGTGTATCTCGAGGTGCGCGACTCGAATCTCCGAGCGCGTCGCCTCTATCAGTCGCGTGGGTTCGAGGAAGTCGGACGTCGCAAGAGCTATTACCGGCGCCCAGTGGAGGACGCCATCGTGCTGCGGCGCACGTTGCGGTAGTGGGAGCGTGTCAAGCGAGTTGTGAGAAGGGCAACACAAGGCGTCGATGTGCGATGATTTGCTTGTGCATCGACATGGACTGGATCATACCGTGAACGGCGAGGTTATCGACTCTCTCGCCAGGAGGAATCTGTGAGCCGTAGCTTGAACAAAGTCATCCTGATCGGAAACCTGGGCAACGATCCCGAAGTGCGTTCGACGACGGGCGGCAATCGTGTCGCGACGTTCTCGCTCGCCACGAGCCGGTCGTGGAATGACGCGTCTGGGTCAAAGCAGGAAAAGACCGAGTGGCACCGTTGCGTGGTCTGGAACACGAAGACCTCGCAGCTCGCCGACATCGTCGAGAAGTACGTCAAGAAGGGCGACAAGCTGTACGTCGAAGGTCGCATCGAGTATCGCCAGTGGCAGGACAAAGACGGGCAGACTCGCTACAGCACCGAGATCAACGTGCGTGAGTTGATCATGCTCGGAGGCGGAAGAGCGAGCGGCGGCGGAGACTTCGATGGCGCCGAGAGCAGCCCACGTCGCGCACCAGCGGCGGCGCCCAAGGCCAAAGCAACCGCGGGCGGCGAAGACTTCGAGGATTTTCCGAACGCGCTCGCCGACGAGGACGACGACCTGCCATTCTAGACAGCAGGGTTGAGGGTCGAGGGTTGAGGGGCGGTGTGTGCCGCTGCGCGCCACATTGGTGTGACGTCGGGCACCATTCCGGATTTGTGCACCGAACAAGCAAGCAGCGGCCGGGCAACGCCCGGCCGCCGCCATCCTTCCCTCAACCCTCAACCCTCAACCCTCGCCCCTCGACCCTGCTGTCTAGAATGGCAGGTCGTCGTCCTC
>DASVYG010000054.1:0-2970 GCA_036392315.1 Gemmatimonadaceae bacterium | reverse complement strand
GTGGCGGTACCTCTACCATCCGCGATACGGCTTGCTCAACTGGATGCTCGGACACGTCGGCGTTCCGCCCATCGACTGGCTGGGGAACCCGCACTGGGCCATGCCGGCGATCATCGTCATGGCAACGTGGAAGAACTTCGGTTACAACATGCTCATCTGCATTGCCGGCCTGCAGAACATTCCGCGCGAGCTCCACGAAGCCGCGGCACTGGACGGTGCCACGGCTTTTCAGCGCTTTCGGTATGTCACCATGCCGATGCTCGCTCCGACCCTGTTCTTCGTCGTGATCGTCACGATGATCGGCTATCTGCAGCTGTTCACAGAGCCGTACGTGATGACGCAGGGCGGCCCGCTCCGCGCGACGACGAGCCTCGTGCTCTACATGTACGAGGAAGGATTTCGCTGGTGGAGGCTGGGCGTCGCCGCCGCGATCGCATTTCTGCTCTTCGCCCTGATCGTTGCGTTTACGATGATCCAGCGGCGCGTGTCGCCGCGGTCGGCCACATGATGGACTCCCGCGCGCGACGCGATCGAGTGGCGAGCCTCGCCCTCCACGCGGCACTGATCGTATTCGGCGCGGCATCGCTCATTCCGCTCCTCTGGATGGTGAGCGCGTCATTCATGGCGACCGGCGAGGCGTCGAGCTTTCCACCTCCGCTCGTTCCGCACTCACCCACGCTCGCACACTATCGTGATCTCTTCGGCCGCTTGGCGCTCGGCCGATACGCGCTGAACAGCGCGCTCATCGCGGTCGTGACGACACTCGCCGCGCTGGCGATCAACAGCGCCGCGGGATACAGCTTCGCCAAGCTGCGCTTCCGCGGCCGCGACCGAACGTTTCGGGTTCTCACCGCCGGCCTGGCGATTCCCGTTCAGGTCGCGATGCTGCCGCTGTTCCTCTTGGTCAAGTCGCTCGGCCTCGTGAACAACTACGGCGGTGTGATCATTCCGGGGCTGGCGAGCATCTTCGGCATCTTTCTCGTTCGACAATACGCGCTTGCGATACCTGACGATCTGCTCGATGCGGCCCGTATCGATGGGGCGGGCGAGTTCCGTGTGTTTCGCTCCGTCGTGTTGCCGACGATCCGTCCGGTTCTCGCCACGCTGGCACTGTGGACGTTTCTCGCCACGTGGAATGATTTCATGTGGCCGCTCATCGTCCTGAGCGACGATCGCAAGTACACGTTGCCCGTGGCGCTCGCCGGGCTCGTTGGCGAACACGCCCAGGACGTCGAGTTGATGATGGCGGGAGCCGTGATCACCGTGCTGCCCGTGTTGACGTTGTTCCTGTTCTTGCAGCGCTACTTCGTCGAGGGCGTGACCGAAGGAAGCGTCAAGTGAAGACGCACGTTGCGGCGCTCACCGTGCTCATGTGGCTGTCGCTCGCGTCGGCACCTCTCCGCGGCCAGGGCCCTCCGATCACGCTCATGTCGTTCAGCGAATCGGCGGGATGGACCACCGCGCCATCGGACGGAGTGCGACTGGCGCTCACATCCGAACCGACGACGTCGGGACGAGCGCTTCGATTCGACTTCGATTTTCAAGGTCACGCCGGATACGCGGTGGCGCATCACGCGTTCGCATTGCCGGCGTTGCCGCCCCACTGGGCGATGACGCTGCACGTTCGCGGCGATGCGCCGCCGAATACTCTCGAGATCAAGTTTATAGACTCGTCGGGACTCAACGTGTGGTGGATGCGGCGTCTCGCGCTGGCACCGACGCCCGCGGGCACAACGTTACGCTTTCGCGCGTCGGATCTTTCATTCGCTTGGGGCCCGTTGGGCGGCGGCCCACCGCGGTCGATTGCTGCGCTCGAGATCGCGATCACCGCCGGCAGCGGCGGACGCGGGTGGCTCGCGCTCGACAATCTCGTGCTCATTCCCCTGCCTGCTCCGGTAGCGGACAACGCACGTCCGCTCGTGCAGGTTTCGTCGGTGGCGAGCGGCACATCGGCGTCGGCCATCATTCCCGCCGATTTTGCGCGCGCTCCCACGCGCGATGTGCCCGCGTCGCGCGCCGGCTGGCGGAGCGCCGGCGATGCCGAGCAACAGATCACGTTGAACTTCGGCGGCCCGAGGCAGTTGAGCGGACTAGCGCTCGACTGGGACACGACGGACTGGGCGACCGACTACGACGTCCTGCGTTCGGATGACGGCACGCGATGGACCGAGGTTCGCGAATTACGCGGAGGCGCCGGCGGACGCCGGTTCGTGCATACGCCTGAATTGGAAACCGGGTGGCTGCGGCTTGCCTTGCACCGAAGCAGCCGCGGACGCGGTTATCGGCTCGACGCCGTGCGCCTGTTGTCCGACTCCGTCGCTCGAACACGAAGTTCGTTCCTCGAGGCCGTTGCCGGCGCCGAACCTATGGGAAGCTGGCCACGCGCGCTCACGCATCAACAATCGTACTGGACGATCGTCGGTCTTCCGCGCGACGATCGCGATGCGCTCGTCAGCGAAGATGGCTCGATCGAGTCGCATCCGGGCAGCTTCTCGATCGAGCCATTTCTCTTCGCCGACGGCAAGCTCCTGACGTGGCACGATGGACGAATGGCGCACAGCCTCGACGCTGGATGGCGCCCAATTCCAAGCATACGGCGCGAGGCGAGCGACCTCGATCTCGAGATCACCGCGCTCGCGACTGGCGCGCCGCAGCATTCGGTAGTCTGGGTCCGCTATCGCGTGGTGAATCGTCGTCCGAGCGCGCGCAGCGCGCGGCTGTTCGCGGCGATACGACCGGTGCAGGTCAACCCGCCATGGCAATTCCTCGGCGTGCCTGGCGGCGCGGCGTCCATTCGGAAACTCGAATGGAGTGACGACCGCGTGACCGTCAATGACAGCGATGTGGTGGTGCCTGTCACGCACGCCAGCGCGACAGGTGTCGTCGCGTTCGACGCCGGCAACGTCGTCGATGCACTGCGTTCCGGGTCTCTTCCGAGGGCGCAGCGCGTTACAGATCCGACCCGCCTCG
>DASVYG010000053.1:0-5076 GCA_036392315.1 Gemmatimonadaceae bacterium | reverse complement strand
GGCTCGGGGACGCTGGTGTACCAGAGCTCCCACAGGCGGCCATCGCTCGCGGCGGCCGCGAGTCCGTCCCTATGGTCTGGAGTGAGCGGCTCGAGACGGATTCCATGCCCCTCGAGCGTGACGGGCGCCAACACGATCATGTACTACCTCGATATGATGTGAACGCGCGACTGGTACAGCGCGACGAAGGGCTTCATGATGCCATCCCAGGCGGTCGCGCCGCAATGCCCGCGCGTTCTGCCCGCGCTGACCTCTAGCCGCGAGTCTCCAGCTCACCAAAGAATTCATATGATCCGACCTCGGTCAACTTCGCCGTCACGGGAGGCTCCTCGCATCGCTCCTTGATGTCGGCGGTAAAAGCCTTGAACGCACTCAGTTCCGTCGTAAACGCGGCCGACGGCATTGGGGATACGTCGGCTCGGAATCCATAGGACGGCTCGCAGCGGGCCACCGCGCGCGGCGCGCTCGTCGCGGCTCCGACGGTGGTCGTTCTCACGGCGGCCCTGCCCCGTCGGCGCCGACCCAGTCGTACGTTCGCTCGTGATTCATGAGCCGCCACCGCGATGGATAGATCGAGTGCTGCCAATCGAGCGGCTCGCCGAGCGGCTGCGTTGTCGACGCGAGTGCGAGCGCTTGTTTGAGATCACGCCGCTGATCGGCGCCGAGCGCGTCCGGCGCGAGCGAGACGAATAGCATCGTGCCGCTGCGCGCCAATAGATCGAGCCATTGCCGCGTGTACTCCCACGGCACGGCGTTCGTGACGCCCACGCAATCGGCGTCGGCCACGTAGAACGCGCCGTGCTGGGCACCGCGAAACGCCAGCGTGTTGACCCCCATCTTGCGCGTACGCGACCACTCGGTGCCGCTCGTGTCGTCGCCGATCCGACAGATCTCGAAATGTCCCGCCGAGAGATGACTCACCGTGTTGCAGCCGATGACGAGACTGTCACCCGCGGCCTCGCGAATAGTGGCGTACAGCGCGTCGATCACTTCGGCCGTCGTGTGCGTCGGGCCGGACGCAAACGTCCAACCGTCTTTGGTCAGCGCGGCTCCCATCTGAAAACCCCAGCGACCGAAGATGTCGAACGTGGTGTAGTCGTGCTTGATCAACTCGAAGCCCCACTGCCGGAGTCGTGCGATGTCGCCGGCGACCTTGTGGAGCGCATCGGGGACCGTGGGATCGAGGAACGTGCGATCGCGCGGTAGACGCCACGCGTCGGGCGCGTCGACCGGCGCTTGGAGCGGGCGAATCCAGATTCCCGGACGAGCGCCGGCCTGCACGACGTCGGCGGCCAAGCGCTGCATGTCCGGAAACTTCTCGTTGCCGCGGTCCCACGTCCCGACTCCGGCCTTGTCCTTCCCGCGAGCCGGTTGCCAACCATCGTCGATCACAGCGAACGGTCGGTTGCCCGAAGCCGGTGAGAGCTCGACGATGTGGTGCGCGTCCGCCAGCACCGTCTCCGCGCTGTTCTTGCCGTAGGCCCAGTACCAGTCGTTGCTTCCGTAGACCGGTTGCGGTGGAACGCGCGGCTTCGCGCACATCTGCCGACAGAACGCGTGAATCGCCGCGTACGCCGATTCACCGTCGCGTCCAGCGCGCGAGACGACGTCGCAGACGTCCAGCACGCGTGCACCGAGCTCCACGCCGACGCCTCCACTTCGTACGTCGGCCCAGAGGCTCGCGCCTTGTGCATCGAATTGCCAGAAGCAGAACGCGCGCGCTCCGGTGCGAACGCCGTAGGCGTGAGTGAGCGCGCCGTCGCTGGTGGCGAAATACCACGGCATGACGCGATCGGGCGCCCGGCCGCGCCATTCGAGATCTCCATAGGCGCGCTCCCACGCGTCGCCGAGTATGAGACGGGTGTCCGCCATGCGGCCGCGCCAACGCAGATGTACGCGCGTCACCGCGACCGCGGGCGACGAGAGCGTGACGCGCAGCATGTCCGGCCGCTCCGCCGTGGTGACGACGATTCGCTCGCCCGTCCATCGGCCGCCCGACTCGTGGTTGAGACGATGATTGCCGGCGGCGGTTTGGACCACGACGGCATCGGGCGTCCTGAGGACGTCGAGGAAACTGTGCGGACGCCTCGCGATCGCGCGTGGCCTTCCTGATGCGCTCGTGTCGGCGCCAGGCAGCGACAAGGCGATGGCCGACCGCGTCGCTCGCTCGAGGAATTCACGTCGGGAAGTCATTGCTGCTCCATGAGACTGACGGACTCGATCGCGTTCAGGAATGAATCCGGCTGCCGCTCTCTACAGGTACTTACAAGTACTTACAAGTACGACGATGCGCATCGGTCCGCGCGCGACAGGTGCCGGGACCGTGTGCACGTCGTTATTGTCCAATCATCTCTGCCGGCTGGTAGTCTGTGATTCGTCTTTCTGTTTCTCTGATCGGTGCCTTGCTGCTCGTGACGAGCTCGTGCAGTGACGCGACGAGCGCCTCGAGCGCAGGAACCACGAGCACGCTCCTCACCGACGCTCCCTTCCCCTTCGACCGCGTCGCCCGCGTCGATCTCTACGTCGTCAGCGTTTCGGCGTCGCTGAGCCCTGATACGAGCAGCACACAAGGCGGATCGTTCTTTACGCTTGCCACGCCAAACCGGCGCATCAACGTGCTGGCGCTTCAGGGCGGAATCACCGACGAGTTGGGCAAGTCGAGCCTCCCCACGGGCGCCATCACCGCGGTGCGCATGGTGATCGATACCGATTCGTCGAGCATCACGCTGAAGAACGGATTGGTGCTGACCGGTCGGTCGACTCCGGGCATACAATGGCAGTCGAGCGCGGGCCGACCCACGCTCAACGCGCTCATCCACGAACAGATTCGCGTGCCCAACGCCGGCGCTGTCGTCGTTGTCGATTTCGATGTGGGCAAGGCGTTCATCACGCCGCAGGAGCTCAACCCGGCGAGCACCGACAGCGGATTCATCTTCTCTCCGGTCATTCACGCCGCCGACGCGACCCGCACGGGATCGATCGCCGGCGTCGTTCGCGCGCACACCGGCACTGGCTCGCCAGTCGCCGACGCGTCGCTCCGACTCTACCTCGGCAAACCGTCGCAGCCCGAGAACACCTGGAGCACGCTGTCCACCACGAAAACCGACGCGACCGGTGCATTCAAGTTCTCATATGTGACGCGCAGCGCCTTCTGGTCGGAGACCCCAACGCTCGCCGGCTATACATACATCGTCGCTGTGGATCCGCCAGCCACGGCCGGACTCGGTCGTATGGTCGTGACAAACGTCTCGGTCTCCGCCGGCGCGCAAACCACGGTGGGCACGGTCATTCTGCCGTAACGCCTACGGGACTGACTCCGCCATCGGCTTGCCCTTCTCGACGATGTACACCGCGAGAATCTTCACCGGCTTGGTGCCGGGATTCCGCGCGTTGTGCACGACCGCCTCGTTCTTGAGCGCTTCGCCGGCGTGAACGGTGACCGGCGCTTGGCCTTCGTGCTCGAGAATCAACGAGCCGTCGAGAATGTACGCCACCTCGACGCCTGGGTGTCGGTGCTTACCAGACATCGCACCCGGCGCGATCTCGGCGATGGCCATGACGGCTTCGTACTTGGGCGAAGCTGGGTCGTCGGCGCGTAGCAGGATGGTGCGTTTGATGCCTGGCTGCTGAGCGAACGCCACGCGGTCGACGGTGACGCCGATGCCGACGCACGCGAGCGCCGCGGCGGCGAATAGGCCAAGGCGTCTGCCGCGGCTGGCGAGAACGGACTTCATCGTTGGCTCCGGTCCGAGGGGTTGTTCAATGTGGCGCGGCATGCGAGTGATCTGCTAGCGTCCGGCCAAATTAGCCTGTGGCCCCGCGAACAGAGTCCGCGGGGCCACAGTGCGTCGCTTGCAGGAGGCGAGGGTTTCGTGCGTTCAGCTTGCCGGCTTGACGCCCGTCGTTACCCAATTGACGAGCGTCTGGAACGAGCTCATGACGAACGACGTCGGGAACTGGTCGCAATGGCCGTAGTTGGGCACGGCGCGCTGCAGAAGCATGTTTTGAGCGCCCGCATTGCCGACGATCGTCGCCAAGTCCGTCTCGTGAAAATACGGGTCGAGCGGATCCCACAGATTGTGAACGGTCAGGACGGGAATTTGGAGCTTGCCCGTCGGCACATAGTATTTGTCCAGATAGTTGCTTGCGTCGCGAGAAATGTCGTAGCGCGCCATCCCCGCATTCGCCTGGGCAATCATCGACGCGAGCAGTTGAGGATTCGGGATTACGGGCGTGCCAAGCGTGTAGATCACGCCGCGGTTCCCGTACGGCGAGTGCCCATGCGTATGATCGACGACATCATTGGTGCCAAGGAGCTGGTAGTACAGCGCGTAGACTAGCGACCCGACCAGCGATTGAAATGCCAGGCTCGATGGATCGGTCACGTTCCCACTCGGCACGTACGGAAGCGGAGTCTGCGCGGTGCTCGCGATCGCGTACATGCCCAGCGGATTGGAAGAAATCGCGGCGACCACCATGG
The DNA here is from genome assembly GCA_036392315.1 of Gemmatimonadaceae bacterium. Lineage (GTDB taxonomy): Bacteria > Gemmatimonadota > Gemmatimonadetes > Gemmatimonadales > Gemmatimonadaceae > JAQBQB01. The sequence continues at coordinate 596 of DASVYG010000053.1, read as the reverse complement.
CTATCACCTGGTCGCGCGTGAGAGGAATCTCCGGCACCGAGATCGCGTTGCCGGGGAGGACACCTGGGTAAAAGAAGTCGAACAGCGATCGCACGTCGCCGACGTACTGAAGCTCACGTGGCGTCCCCCCGACCATCCCGCATAGCGCAAGCAGGCCGTCATATTCCCCAGGGTACTGCTCGACGAGGTCGAGCCCAATGAGCGAGCCCATGGAGCCGCCCGCCAACCAGTTTCGCTTCGGCTGTCCGTGGAGCGCCGAAGTCAGGAGACCGCGGAGTTGGTGGGTGCGTTGCGCGCCGTCCTTGACCGCCAGTCCGTTTTCCGAGAAGCTGGAATACGCGAAGGCATACCCCTCCGCACCGAGGGCGTCGCGCACCTCAAAGAGGCTGTCCTGATCAACGTCGAGCGAAACCGGGTCGAGCGGCGGGCGAATACCGTGAGCGAAATAGATAGCCTCGCCGTTCCAGTCTCGCGGAATGTACAGGGCGTAAAGCGAGCCGGGACCAGTTTGCCCGGTGACGACCCTGGCCCACGGTCCGGTGCCTGGAGTCGTTGTTCTGTCTGCTTGCGACGTCGCGGCGCGAGTGGGAGCCACG
>DASVYG010000052.1:0-3463 GCA_036392315.1 Gemmatimonadaceae bacterium | reverse complement strand
AACTTCATCCGCCTCGACAACCGCGCGCCGGACATCACGACCGTTGCGCCGACGTATGTCGCCGGCACGCAGAACACCGCGAACGGCTGGGTCGGTAAGAACTTCATCTTCAGTGTTGCGGCTGGCTCGTTGACGGGCGGTAGCGCAACGGCCGACAACCAGGTCGCGATTACCGCGATTTCGCCCAACAGCACGGGTGGCGGCGGCGTCGACAAGGTGACGCTCAACACGCAGTGGGCACCACAGGGAACCTCGGCCAGCTCTACGGCATGGGCCACCTTCACCAGCGTCACGAGCCTGGCTGAAACGCCGGCTGCGACGGGTTCGGTTGCGTACGACCTCCGTCTGAACGTCTGCGACGCCCTCGGCAACTGCGTTGCGACGCCGACGCTTGCGACATTCGGTGTCGATTTGACGCCGCCGACGGCGACGACGGCCTCCGGCCCGAAGGCGAATGAGATCGATGGCATCGGTCAGACGTTGACTGGTGGTGGCTCGGTCTCGGTTTCTGCAAGCGATCCGCAGGGTGCGAACCTTGTGGCCGGCTCGGGCTTCGGCTCGAACCCGGTGTTGGTCAGTGAAACGCGGCTCTTCCCGAGCGGCGCCACGGGCCAGACGACGAGCTGCACGATCGGCACGCCGAACACGGCGGGTACTGCTTGCGCCAGTCCGTCGGCGCAGCCGCTCACCTTCGCGGCGACCACGACCAGCCCAGGCCAGTATGCCTTGACCTACACCGTGACCGACCAGGCTGGTAACCAGTCGGCCCCGGTCGCGCTGAACTACTATCTCGACCAGACGGCAGCTCCGCAGATGACGGGCGGTATCGGCATTCCCGCCTCCATCACGGCCGGTGCAGTCTTCACGGCGTCGGGCACCGACGACATGGACTTCGCCGCGGTGAACGCGTACCTGAACTACCCGGGCGTTGCCCGCGTCGTAGTGCCGGGGACGTCGAGCGCTGTTGGTGTCGCATTTGACAACACGCTCACCCGCGCCTCGACGGCCACTGTCACGCTGTCCGCGCAGCAGTTCTACCGTTCGCTCGGCGTGATCAACGCCGGCGCCATCACGGTTCCCCAGACCAAGCCGGATCGAATCGGCATTCGCGGGCTCGATGCCGCGAACAATCTGGCCGTGGCCGACGTTGGCCTCTTCCCGGCGACGAACATCTCCACGCCGACGACGCTCGTGATCGGTACGGACCTGAACGACTTCGCGGTCTCGGTCAACCCGACCACCGTCTCGAACGGCAATGGCACGGTTCTGCCGCGCTCGACGACGATCACGGCAACAGTGACGGCGGTCGATGCCAATCACGGCACACCGTTCAGCCAGGTGTGCTTCTACATCATCAACCCGACGGGTGCCGAAGGCGCCCAGGCCGACCCGGTTACCGGCGGCGCGGGCGGCGAGCTCTCGTTGCTTGGTTGTACGGCTGTCAACTCAACGACGCTCGTTGGTACGAACAAGCTCATCTCGTCCACCATGTCGTTTGATCCGGATGCCAAGTACGGCACGGCTTCGACGCTCAACATCGTTGCGGTCGGAGTCACGGCTAACGGCGATGCGCTCGTGACTGGAACGGCCGCTGGGCTGACGCTGGTTCCGTAATCAGCTCCACGCAGTCGAGTTAAACGACTGGGCCCTGTCAGTTCATCGACAGGGCCCAGTTGCTTTATCCTATCGAAACAAAAAAAAAGAGCCATCGAGAATTCGCGATGGCTCCCCTTGCTTCTGTAGCCGCAGACTGAAGGGCTATTTCTTCGGGGGCAGCGGAATCTTCAACGTCGCGGCCAGACTGTCCCAGAATGGCCAACCACGGCCGATGAGCCGGTTATCCACGAACACGATCGGCGACAGGTTTCGCTTGGGAATGGTGTCCTTCCCGGCCTTCTCGATCTTCTCGTTATTCGGCGTGAAGTAGAGCACCTCGTAGTTCTTGCCGCTGATGAGGTACCGGTCCCGCGTGTAGACGTTCGGGAACGAATCGGGACCCGTCGCGGTCCCCGGCTTGACGTCGTGAGAAATCACGCTGAGCGCCGAATCCCGGCTGATTCCCGTGTCGAGTTGACTCACGCGCTTGTCTTCGCACGCGGCCAGCATGACGGCGAAACTCAATGCCCCGATGGCCGTACTGCGTCTGACGAAAAAGTGGCTCATTCCAAAGCTCCAGTGTTCTTCGAGTGGTGGGCTGGGCGAGCACCCAGAGTCCCGAGAAAATTAGCAACTCCAATGAGATTCTGCGTGAGCCGGCGCGATGGTGGCTCTTCCCTCTTCTTGGCTCCTCCGTGAGACAGCGTGCTCCTCATACACCGCTCAGACCGGCGTGATCGCCTTGCCGAGGAGGCGCGATGTCCGATGCGGTGCGAGCTTGAATCCGCCCAAACGCCTCGACGAACAAACGCGCTCACCCGTTTCACCGTCCCAGAGGATCGCAAGCCCTAGAAGAAATGTCTCATCGCGAAGCGTCTCGGTTGGAACGGCAGAGCGGTTGCGTGCTAAGATGAAGCAGTTGCGTGCCGAGATGAAGCACTTGCGTGCCGAGACGAAGCAGTTGCCCGTACAAAAGATTCGCACCCGCGATCGAGGAATCGTGCCCGGCGATGAGCCGATCGTGCAACCCGTTGCTTGCGATCCGGCAGCCGCGAACACCCGATGCGAATTCACGTATGCGTGACACGAACGGACAAATGGGGCATCGCACGGAGCGTCGAGCGCATCGATCGACGCGTGTCGCGCTCCAGACAAGGTGGATGGAGGATCGTGCCACGGTTGACGGCGATCGGTCGCGCTGTCGAGATGAGTGTATACTACCCTGCGTGCCACCGGTCGCGTCGAATAGCTCATCGTGCGACTTGTGCGAGGCATCGATCGCGGCGAATGATCGATCGATCGCCCCGAAAAAACGCATCGTACCGAAGCGATGACGGAGGCGATCTCTCGACGAAATTAGGTGCACCGTCCATCGAACCGATCGACACCTGACCGGAAGCCATCCCCACCCGGCCGTGTCTCATCGCCACCCGCCGGCCTGACTTCGCGCAGGTTGCCGAAACGAAAGCGACCTTCAGTACGAGGTCATCGGCACCGCGTCGCGCAGGCAGTGCGATCGCCGCAAGCGGCGACCGCTCACATGCCGAGCGCCAGCTCCACCGCGGAATGCACCGATGGACTTGCCGATGCACTGAGCTCGAACACACTCCCAAACGCCTCGACGACTGACGCTTCGACTCGATTCATCGTGAGGCCGGAGTTGTCGGCCATCTCTCGGCTGATCGACGTCATCGTCACCGACTGAATCCCGCACGGAACCATGAGGTCGAAGTAGCTGAGATCCGTCGTCACGTTGAGCGCGAAGCCGTGCCACGTGACCCAATCGCGCGCGTGCACGCCGATCGAGGCGATCTTGCGCCCTTGAGTCCAGACGCCCGTCTGGCCGACGCTCCGCTCGCCAGGAATG
>DASVYG010000051.1:0-4222 GCA_036392315.1 Gemmatimonadaceae bacterium | reverse complement strand
CCCGACGCGCTCGTTCGGAACGGACGGATCCTGCGACATCACCTCGAGCGCGAGCTGATCACCGTCGCGGAGCTCGAGGCCGCGGCGCGCCGACAGGGCATCGTCTCGCTAGCGCACGTGCAGGAGTGCCGGCTCGAGACCGGAGGCGCACTGACCTTCATCCAGAAGACGCCGACCGACGAAGAGATGCGCCATCACGAGACGATCGGCCTGCTCTGCGAGGTCGAGACGCGTCAGCGAGCGATGCTCGCGCAGCTCGCGGCGTTGGAGGCAAAGATCGCCGGGACAGCCGGCACGAGTCCCTGATTCGGGAGCGAGGCGGCCACCTGCTCGAGGATCGCCGTGCGCAGGCCATCCACCATGCGCTCGCCGGCATCGGGGCTCCACGGCGCCGTGTGGAGAATGCTATTCGCCCAATCGGCGCGCATGCTGGCCGGCCGGAACCGAGCGCGTCGTGCGGCGACGCGGCGCGCGCGCGCGTCGACGGCGAGCATGAGCAAACGGTCACGAGCCAGCGTCTCCGGCGACTCGTCGGCGAGACAGACGGACGATTCCAACGGAGGCAGGAGTGACCCCGCGCCGGCCGCCGATTGCCAGAGGGCGCGCCACGGGATCGGCGTCTCCAACACACGGCGGACGAGCAAGACGGGGTCGACAACGTTCGCGTCGGACCACTGCGACTCGAACGGTTCGCGCACCGAGTCCGGCAGGTACGTCATTTGGTCGAGCGTCGCGGTGAGCGAGGTCGCTCCGGCCACGCCGATCGCGACCGGCTGACCCGCGGCGTACCCCGCCAGCATGTCGTCCTCGATGGCCGACAGAAAGCCGTTCATCCGTCCTTGGGCCGCCAGCGCCGACGCAACGAACCAGTCGGACCCTCTCGCGAACACCTCGGCCGGACGATTCGTGGACGACGCCGAGCCAACGGCGCCGTTCGGGCCGAGCGGACGCGCTTCCGTCAACCCGCGCATCGACTGCGCGAGCGGTCCGCGCTGATCGCGCATGACGCGATCGGTACTGTAGCCGCCGGCGTGGACAAACAGACGCCGCGCTTCCTGCCAGTCGAGGTCGTGCGAGAGCTCGTGTGCCAGCGTGCCGCCCGACGTCCCGATGGAAAGCTGCAGCGTACGCGTTCTCGGATCATGCATCGCCAGCGCCGAATCGGGGAGCGGCTCCGCCCCGAACCGCACGCGCAGCGACTCGAACGACAACGCCGGCAGCACGCGCTGCATGTCGCGGAGCGCGTCGGCCAACTCGCGCAGGTAGTACGGCCGCCACGACGCGCGAACATCGTGCGCGAAGGCGACGTCGGCGATCCCGAACTCGCTGCGCAGGTCCTCCACGTCCGGACCGCCGTCGCCTGGGAACCATGGCGACCACTGCGCCAATGATCGCAGGGCCACGGCGCTCGAGAGCAACGCCAGCTCGGCGTCCCGATGCACCGAGTCGTCCTTGTTCGAGACGAGCGCGTAGTCGGCGGCGAGCGTTTCATCGTTCGCCGCCACCAACCGGCTCGGCGAGTGCGTCCGCAGCGTGACCGCGATCTGCGCGACGGGCGGCCGATCGTCGCCAAGCTCGCGCAGGCGCACCGCGAACGGTGCGCTCAGCAGCGTCGACGACGCAACGGCCGGCGCCGCGGAACGGGCCGCGCGATCGAGCGTATCGAGCGCCGCCACGAGCGACGGAACGGCGTTCATGGCCTCGATACGCAGATCGGTGGTCATTGGCATGAGCGGCGGCTGTTCGACGCGAAACGCGCGAGCGTCGCGCCGGTCGTTGAGCATTTTCATAACGCTGACGTGACTGACGCTCGCGTCCGCCAGCAGATCGCGAAGGTCGGCCGTCGCGGACTCGCGATCGCGGACTAGCGCCGCCACCCGAGTCGCGATCTGCACGCTCGACGGGGTGACCGTGCCCTTGGCCGCGGCGATGAGGTACGCGAGGCGAACCGTCAGTTCACCCGCCCGCGGGTCCGACGCCGACCGTATCGCGTCTTCGATGAGCGCGAGATGCTGCGCGCCGGTGGCGCCGTGCCCATCCGAGGACCACGGTCCAGAGCCGTCGAGCACGCGCGGGTCGATCACGTAGGCGTCGCCGCGACGCAACCGCTCGAGCAACGCCCACGCCACGCGCGATCCCGTCGCCGAATCGATGCGCGGGTCGCTCAGCGCTTCATCGACGAGGCGGAATGGACTCCCGAGTCCGAGTCGCAAGCGTTCCAAGTACCCGAGCGCGATGGTCAGCTCGTCGCCGCGAATGCCGCGCGGCCGCGCGTTTCGCGCGAGTACGATCGTGGAGTCGTAATAACTCGACGCCGTTGCGAGCTGGATTGCGGCGTCCTGGCTCATCGTGGCGCGCGTGCTGACCGAGCCGAGCAATACAGCGATGCCCAGCAGCCCCGCCGTGGCCAAGAGCGAAAATCGTCGAACGACGTCCATCGTCACATTCTACCCGCTGCGCTCACAGGTGTTGCCGAGGCCGCAGCTCGGCCGTGTATTTTGGTGAGATGACCATCCATAGAGCAACAGCCTTGGCCATTGCCGTCGCCGGCGCGATCCACGCGGCCGACGCGCAGCAACCGCGTCTCAGCATGGAACCCCGGCAGGCGAGTGGCGGCTCCCTCGTTCGATTGACGATCGACCACGTCGACCGGCACGACGACTCGGTCGTCGCGATCACAGGCATGATGGCCGGCGAGCCACTCCATTTTCGCGACGCCGCCAACGGACGCGAGCAAGCGCTCGGCGCCGTTCCCGTGGACGTTTCGGACTCGCTGGTCGTTCGAGTTCGCGTCACTCATCGGTCAGGAGCCGCGGACACCGTCAGTCTGCTGCTCCCGTATCCGCACCACCCCGCGCCGGTGGGACAGGCACGCGGGCGAAAGGCCGGCGCCAGTCGGTTGCGCGTCGATGCGAGATTCACCCGGCGAATGGATTCCGTGACCGAGGCTCGAATCGAACACGAGAATGAGTTGGCGCGCGACGTCGGCCGCCGCGCTCAGAACACGCCGCAGCTCTGGACGCTTCCCTTCGCGAGACCGAGGTCGGCGCGGGTCACGAGCCGGTTTGGGAGCGGCAGAGTGTTCAACGGACGCCTCTCCAGCAGCCATTTGGGCGTCGACTATCGCGGCGCCACCGGGGACCCGATCTACGCGGCAAATCGAGGCGTGGTCGCGCTGGTCGACAGCTTCTACCTGGCGGGCAACGTCGTGTACATCGATCACGGCGACGGCGTCGTCACTGGATACTTTCACATGAGCCATCCGGAAGTTACGGCGGGCGATACGGTCGCTCGCGGTCAGGAGATCGGACTCGTGGGTGCGACAGGACGCGTGACCGGACCGCATCTGCATTGGAGCGCCCGCTTTGGTGCTTTGACAATCGATCCGGCGGATCTGTTGTCTCTTCGACCGCCGTTCGTGAGCCGGTAGCCCGCGAAGGAGTCTGGCGAGCAAACGGAAGCGGCCGCAGCCATGATCCAGGGAGCGGCGTCCCGCCGAACGGTTGAAGTGGTTCCGCTCGCCGCCGACGGTGCGCCGCTCTAAACGGCGGTGCACCGCGCCCAAACGACGGTGCACCGGTCCGAGACAGCGGTGTTCCGGTGTCGCACACCGTGGCACCGGAACCGAACATCGGTGAATCAGCGACGATCGGCATGGTTACTCCGACCATACAGCAGGTGTCGAGGACCGCGCAGCAGGAGACGGGCGGTTGTCGGCACGGTACGTCGACTTTGCAGGAGCGAACCGGGCGCCGACGCGTGGGCACGCGGAAGTTACAGGCCTGTTCGTCGTGCTTACACTCGCCGTTCTCGACTATGACAGGCCCGTTCGCGCGAAATACATCCCAGTCGGAGCGTTTCCACCTCCGTACGTCGAGTCATACACCGCCGATCGTCGCGTTTCCACTTCCGAAACAGCGATTTACACGACCGATCGGGCGGTTTGCAGCATCCGCTCGGCGATTTACACAGCCATCAACGCGATTTACTCAACCGATCGGGCGGTTTGCAGCGCGGAACTCCGCTGGGACGGGGCGGGACCGGGCGCCGACACTCGGGTAACTCGATTTAGCAGTCGCGTTAGCACTGGTGTTACGCCTCGGGGGAGAAGCGGTCGCCGGAGCGCAAGGTGCAGATCGCGCATCGAAACTGACATGTTCGCTGGTGACGGAGGTGCGTCCCCGATGACACGCGGTGCGCATCGCTGGCCGAGTGACGTCCC
>DASVYG010000050.1:0-2017 GCA_036392315.1 Gemmatimonadaceae bacterium | reverse complement strand
CTGGGCGCGCGATGCGCGGCTCGCCGATCGCCGCGCCCGCGTCGAGCAGGCGGCGTCGCACGTTCCGATTCAGCGCAGTGCGCCAAACGCGTCGAGCAACGCGTCGCGTGCGTTCGACCTGAGCGTCCAGGTCTACCGCGTCGAGGACGCCGAAGCCGCCGCCGAAGCTGGGGCGACCGAGATCTGCTTCGATCCGTTCCTCCGCCATCCCGCGCCTTCGGTCACTCGCCTGCGCGCGCTCGGCGAGACACTGTCGGCCCAGGGTGTCGCACTACGCCTCCGCACCCCGACGATCGTGCGACCAGAGGACCGGAAGTCCGTTCGCAAATGGTTCGACCTCGATTTGCCGGTTCTCACGGGACACCTCGGACTCGTCGCCGAGTTCGCGCGCGCGGGGCGCGATGTCGTCGCGGACTACGCGGTGAATGTCTTCAACGCGCACACCGCGGCTGAAGTATTTCGACTCGGCGCCCGTCGCATCGTCGCGTCAATCGAGCTCACGACCGACGAGTTGGCACAGCTCGTCGCACCATGGGACGGTGAGGGCTTCGACGTGTTCGTCTACGGCCGGCCCGAGGGAATGACGATCGAGCATTGCGTGCTCTCCGCCGCATTCGATCGCGTGGCGACGACCTGTCGCGATCTCTGCGTGCAGAAGCATCCCAACGTCGAGCTGACCGATCCGACGGGGTACACGTTCCCGGTCGCCACGGACTCCGCCTGTCGAAATCGCTTGTTGCATTCGCGGCCCATCGACGGCTCGGAGTTTCTGCCGCGGTTGTGGCGGGCCGGAATTCGCGGGTATCAGATGGTGTTCAACGTCGAAGGCGACGATGTTCGCGCCATCGTACGCGGGTATCGGAACGCGCTCGATGCGCTCGCCGGGGGCGCACGGCCCGACGTCGAGGCCGTGCGAGATTTGTTCGGAACCCAGTTCACGCGCGGACATTTCGCGCGCGCGGTGTAATGGACCGGCGGGCGTCGAGACGGTCCGAGCGACACCGCCGATCGATGGCAGCGTAAGCCAATGCCTACGCGACACACGATCGAGGACGCGCGCGCTGCTCTCAAGGAGCATTTCGGATATCCCGCGTTTCGGCCGGGGCAGGAAGCCGCGGTGGAATCGGTGTTGGCCGGGCGCGACACGCTGGTGGTGCTGCCCACCGGCGGCGGCAAGTCGTTGTGCTATCAGGTGCCGGCGCTGATGCTGCCCAAGCTCACCGTCGTCATCTCGCCGCTCATCTCGTTGATGAAGGACCAGGTGGATGCCCTCGCCGCGCGGGGCCTGCCGGCGACTTTCGTCAACAGCACGCTCACGTCATCACAGATCTCTGATCGGCTGGCGCGCGCCATTCGAGGCGACGTCAAGCTGCTCTACGTCGCGCCCGAGCGATTCGATTTCGGATCGACGGCGGAACGATTGCGCGACGCCGGCGTGTCGCTGCTGGCCGTGGACGAGGCGCACTGCATCAGCGAATGGGGCCACGATTTTCGTCCGAGCTATCTGCGCATCGCGAGCGTGCGCGAGCGTCTGGGTTCGCCGCCGACGGTCGCGCTCACGGCGACCGCGACGCCGCACGTGCGGACCGACATCGTCTCGCAGCTCAAGCTCGATTCGCCGATCACGATCATCACCGGCTTCGATCGAAAGAACCTGTCGTATCACGTCCTGCCGACGCGCGCGGACGTGGACAAAGACGATGCGCTCGTCCACCTGCTGCGGACGAGCGACGGATTGGCCGTGGTCTATGCGTCCACCCGAAAGGCCGTCGAGCGGATCACCGCGCTGCTCGAGCGCGCGCGCATCCCGGCGGCGGCGTACCACGCGGGGCTCGATGATGCCCGGCGTCACGAAGTGCAGGACGCATTCATGACGGAGAAGGTTCGCGCGATCGTGGCGACCAACGCCTTCGGCATGGGCATCGACAAGGCCAACGTGCGTCTCGTCATTCATTACGCAATGCCGGGGACGCTGGAGGCGTACTACCAGGAAGCGGGACGCGCCGGCCGAGACGGA
>DASVYG010000049.1:0-25455 GCA_036392315.1 Gemmatimonadaceae bacterium | reverse complement strand
GGTGTCCGCGAGCTTCCGTTCAGCGCGCTGGTGCGCGTGTTTTCCGAGCGGTTTGGCGTCCAGACACTCACACCGGCTGAGAGAGCGGCCCTCCAATCCAACGATCAGGAATTCGGACGCCGTCACGCAGAGACGATGATGATGATATTCGAGCAGCTGGACGCGGACCGGGCAAAAAAGGCACCCCCGCCAAGTGAAACGAAGGACTCGCGTCCCTAGAACGCCGTCCGCGAAATCACCTGGGGCAAACCTCTGACGCGGCGTGCGTGTCGAACAACCATGCTCACACTGTTCATTGCTGCCGCGCTGAGTCTCGCGCCGAGCGAGGCTCCCCCCGCCACCACCGCCTGCACGTCGAGCGCCGTCCAAACGACGGCATTGCCTGCGACGCTCCCCGTGGAGGTCTGGAACAATCACATCTACGTGAAAGTGTGCGTCGCCGAGCGCGAGCTCGATTTCATTCTCGACACTGGCGCCGGTGGCACCGCGCTCGATTACAGCATCGCGAAGCAGCTCGGGGTCCGCTTCGGGCAGACCTTCACTGTTGGTGGCGCGGGCGCGGGCAGGGTCGCGGGCGCGCGGGTCGAGGACGTCTCCGCCACACTCATCGGATCGTCGATCGCGCAGCACGTCGTCACGGCGATCGATCTCTCGCGGCTACCGCCCCGCGAAGGGCATCGGATGGACGGCATCCTCGGCGACGACTTCATCGCGCGGTATGTGGTGGCGATCGACTACGCGCATAGCGAGCTCCGGCTCTACGACCACGACCGATTTCACTACGACGGCCCGGGGACATCGGTGCCATTGACGCTGATCAATCGCTTTCCGCACATCGACGCCGCGGTAAAGCTCGCCGACGGCGAGACGTTGCGCGGACGGTTCGTGGTGGATGTCGGATCTGGCGCCGGGCTGACGTTGACCAAGCCGTTCGTCGACGACAATCGGTTGCGCGACCGTGTCGGACCGACGCTTCGCCGCAGCGGCAGCGGTGGCGTGGGAGGAACGACCACGACCGAGATCGGTCGGCTATCGTCGCTCTCGATTGGCGGGATCGAGCTGGCGCGGCCGATCGTACAGCTCTTCGGTGATTCGGCAGGCGTGATGTCACAGCGCGGCGCGTGGGTGGGCAACATCGGCGGCGGAATTCTGCGACGATTCACCGTCCTGTTCGATTATCAGGCCAAGCGAATGATCGTCGAGGCGAATGCGAGCATCGCCGAGCCGTTCGATGCCGACATGAGCGGGGCCGCGCTGGTGACGGACGATTCGTTGTCGTCGATCATCGTCGACGCCGTGGCGCCGGGTTCACCCGCGGCCGAGGCTGGACTCGTGCGCGGCGACGTCGTCGTGTCGGTAGACGGCGCGCCGGTCAGTCGCACTGTGTTGGGCGAATTGCGAGAGCGCCTTCGCCGGCCGGGAGAGCACATCCAGTTGGTGGTGCGGCGAAACGACGAGGCCAAGCAAATCGAGATCGTGACGCGCCGGCTGGTCTAGCGCGGGCGCGCAGTATTATTCGGTCGATCGTAGTAGCCCGGCGTCTCCAGCGCGTGCATCTTGCGCCATGCCCGTTGTCAATTCTCGCTTCGTTCCCGCGTCATCGATCGACGAAGTGATCGCGCGCCTCGACGTGATCGTCGAGCGGGCAATCATCGAGCGCGACCGACTTGGTTTCTTCGCGGTGCTCTATCGCACGGTCACGGTCGCGGTGAAGCAAGGAATCGCCGCTGGTCGGTTCGAAGACGGAACGCGAATGCGACGGCTGGACGTCGTCTTCGCGAACCGCTACCTCGAAGCGTTCGATGCGAACCGAAACGGCGGCACGCCGACCGCATCGTGGCGTGTTGCCTTCGCGGCAGGCTCGAGTCGTCGCGCCGTCATCATGCAGCATTTGCTGCTCGGGATGAATGCGCACATCAATCTCGATCTCGCGATCGCAGCGTCGGAAGTCTGTCCGGGCGCGGCGATCGCCGGCCTCGAGCGCGACTTTAACGAGATCAACACCGTGCTGGCCGAGTTGGAGACGGACGTCGAGCGAGAAGTGTGCTCGCTCTCGCCGTGGATCGACCGGCTCGATCACATCGATCCGCGCGCGGGACGTGTCGTCGCGAATTTTTCGATCGACCGCGCGCGCGCGTGCTCCTGGCAGGCCGCGCAGCGCTTGGCGGTGCTGTCGGGCGCTGCCCGCGACAATGCGATCGCCGGAATCGACGCCGACGTCGCGCTGCTAGCCCACTTGATCGCGCATCCGATCGGCGTCTTGATCAACCTCAACCTGTTGCTCGTACGCCTGCGCGAAACGTGGAACGTGCGCAAGGTAATTTCAGTGCTGAGCGGACAGATGAAATCGCGTCTCACTGAACGTGCCGGGGCACGGCTCACCGTCACGTCGGAGACTGGCGGCGTCCCGTGAGCCGGCTCCGTTACTTCATCGTGATCACCGGATCGATCCGGCTGGCGCGCCGCGCCGGTCCATAGCCCGCGCAGAGGGCAACGACCAGCAGGACAATGGTCGCCGCGCCGAACGTGAATGGATCCGTTGGCTGGATCTGATAGAGGAATACCTTGAGTAGACGCGTCGCGACGAGCGATGCACCGATTCCCAACGCCAACCCGGGAATCGTCAGCCGGGCGGTGCTCGCGAGCACCAGCCGCACGACGCTCCGCGGCGCGGCACCGAGCGCAATGCGAATTCCCATTTCGCGCGTTCGCTCCGCGACACCGTAGGCGAGCACGCCGTAGATACCGATTGCCGCGAGCACGAGTGCGAGCGAGGAGAACACGACGAGAAGCAGTGAACGAAAGCGCGGCTCGGCAACCGTGGCGCTGAGTCGCGACTCCATCGTCATGATCGATTCGATCGGCTGCTGCGGGTCGATCGCACGTACAGCGACTCGCATGGCTGCGGCAACGCTCGACGGGTCCGTGTCCTCGCGGGCGACGAAGGTGAGGTGATTGACCCAGAACACCTGATCGACCTGCGCAAGCGCCTGGTAGATCGCCTCGGAGCGCGGCTCGGCTTGTCCGCCTTGTACGACGTCGTCGACAACGCCGACGATCGTCATCCAATCACTCGGGGTCGGTTTGTCGGACATGGTGATGTGTTTGCCGATCGCGCTTTCACCCGGCCAGAATCGCCGCGCGACCGATTGGCTGACGACGACGACGCGCCCCGACGTCGGACCGTCGGACGGCAGAAAGCCACGTCCCTCGCGCACACGAATGCTCATCACGGAGAAATACTCGGGTGTGACGCAGGGCTTGAGCACAGTGTAGTCGGGCGGCAACGAGCGTCCATCCTCGAGCGCAAAACCGCCCATGACCGTCGTGGTCGTGAGCGGCAGCCAATTCACCGCCGCCGCGGAACGCACGCCTGGAATCGCGGCGATTTGCGCGGACAGACGTCGCTGCACATCGTGCAGCAGCTCGGCGGTCTTGTATTGCGTGACCGGAAAATCGAGCGTCACCGTCATGAGATGGTCGGGAGAAAATCCAAGTTCGACCGAGCGGAGCCGCGTGAAGCTTCGCATCACGAGTCCGGCGGCGATGAGCAGCATGAGGGCGAGCGCCGCCTCGGCCGTCACGAACAACGCACGTAGCGGCGCCCGCGCCGTCGTGCGTCCAACGTCGCCAAGTGCGTCCCGCACGTCGCGCCGTGCCGAGGTAATGGCCGGTGCCGCGCCCGAAATCAGGCCGGCCGCAATGCACGTGAACGCAGTGACGAGGAGCACGACCAGATCGATGTGAATCTCTCCGGCGCGCGGCAATAAGTCCGGCGGCGCGACGGAGAGAAGGAGCGCCACGCCGCCACGGGCGATGGCCAGCCCGATGGCGCCTCCGGCGAGCGCGACGACCAGCCCTTCCGTCAGGAGCTGTCGCACAAGTCGCCATCGGCCCGCGCCGAGCGCGGCACGGATCGCGAGCTCGTGACGTCGGGTCGTGGACCGCATGAGCATGAGGTTCGATACGTTCGCGCACGCAATGAGCAGCACGAGACCGACCGCGGCGGCAAACATGAGCAGCGACATCCGTACGTCTCCGATCATCGCCTCACGCAGCGGAATGACAGCGGGCGTCGCGTGCTCCATGCGCTCGATCGGTTGACCGCGCTGCTCGTTTTCGACGAACGCCTCTAGCTCGCCGACGGCTTGAGCCCACGTCGCACGCGGCGCCAGCCGGCCGATGACCGGCTGCAACCGAAAGCCGCGCGGCCCGATCTGGATGGCGAGTGGAACCCAGAGTTGCGCGTGTTGAGGAAACTCGAATCCGTCGGGCATGACGCCAATGACGGTCTTGCGGTAGCCTTCGACCGTCACCGAACGGCCGATTATCGCCGTGTCGGCGCCGAATCGCTCTCGCCATAGCTGCGCACCGAGGATCACCACGGGGGCGTCCGATGCTTCGTCGCCGTCGATGAACGCGCGGCCCAGTCGTGGTTCCACGCCGAGCGTCCTAAAGAAGGTCGGCGTGACACCCGCTGTCGAAACGCGCAGCGGCTCGCGCGCGCCGATCAGGGTCGCCGGATACGCGTTGTAGCTGGTCGTGGACTCGAACGCTTTGGTGAGACGCCGGTAGTCCAAGTATTCCCGGTCGACCATCGATGGCCCGGCGAATGACTTGGCTCGATCGGGTACGTGCGAAACAAGGTATAACGCGTCGGGATCTCGGAACGGCAGCGGGCGAAGCAGGATGCCGCGGACTAGCGTGAACATCGCCGTATTCGCGCCGATGCCCAGCGCCAAAGTGAGAACGGCGACTGTCGCGAAGATGGGTGCGCGGCGGAGTGAACGGAGCGCGTAGCGTAGATCCTGGTCGAGGCGGTCGAGCCACACGCCGCCCCACGCCTCGCGCGTGATCTCCTTGACGTGTCCGACATTCCCGAACTCGCGACGGGCCGTCGCGAGGGCCGCATCGGGCGACTCGCCGCGCGCGATGCGGTCGGCCACGGCCATTGCCAGGTGCGCGCGGATCTCCTCGTCGAGCGCGCGATCAGCGGCGTCTCGCCGCCCTGTCAACGGCAGCCTCATGCTTCGGTCTCCGCGGGCGGCTGCATCAGGCCGGCGATCGCTTGGGTGAGCCGCTCCCACTTCGAGCGCTCGGCGGCGAGTTGTTTGCGTCCGGCGGCCGTCAACGTATAGACGCGCACGCGCTGGCCGTTCTCCGACGTCGCCCAGTCGGCGGCGATCCATTTCTTCTTGGCGAGGCGGTGGAGTGCCGGATACAGTGAACCGGTTTCGACCTGCAGCGTATCCGCGGAATTCGCGCGAATCATTTGCGCGATCGCGTAGCCGTGCGCCGGGCCCCACCGAAGGGTCTGAAGAATGATGAAGTCGAGTGTGCCCTGGAGGAGCTCGAGCTTGGACAGCGTGGGGTCCTTGGCCATACATACCATCGCTGGGTGTAGGACGCCTACATCATAGGGTGTAGACTGCCTACATGCAAGGGGCGCTGCACTCGGTGCGCACCGGCGATGGAGCGACGGTGGAATTGACGGAGGCTTGTGGCATGGCGGCTTGAGACATTGCTTTCTGACCACCTGCATACCACTGAAATTTCGGGCTACGGTCGTGAATCATCGCGCAACAGCGGTCCTTCTCCTCGCCTGGACGGCGACAGCATGCGTGCCGTTCTCCTCGCGCTCCGCCAAGCGCGGGCTCGAGTGTCCAGCCATGGACGTGCCGGCGCGACTCGCGCGCCCAAACGCTGTCATCCTGCTCGGCGAGTTGCACGGGACCGAGCAATCGCCGCGCTTCGTTGGTGATCTCACATGCGCGCTCGCCAGGCGAGGATTCCCCGTCACCGTGGCGCTCGAGCTCCCACTCGAGCTGTCGAGCCGGCTGGGACGATTCGTGACCGATGACCGGCCGAACGCGACCGATTGGCAAGCCGTGTTCACCAACATCTGGCAGGACGGACGACGGAGCACGGCTGTGGCCGCACTCATCGAGCGTCTGGCCGCGATGCGTCGCGCGGGCGCCGACATCGAGCTCGTGAGCTACGCGCCCGATTCGTTACCGGCGCAGGAGCGGGACGACGGAATGAGCCGAGCCCTGGCGACGCTCGCGGGCAATCAGCGTTTGCTCATCGTGTTGAGTGGCAATTATCACAACCGGTTGCGCGCGGGCACGGCGATCTCGTCCCAGTACAGGCCGGCCGCATTCGGACTCGCGCGGTTGATCGAGCCCGGGCGCATCACCAGTCTGGACATGGGCTACGACGCGGGGTCGGCGTGGCTCTGCAGCAGTCCCAAGCCAACGGACTGCGGAGTGCGGCGCATCGGGGCTCATCATCCCATGGCCTTTGGAACCATCAGCCTGTTCGATTCGCTCGATGCGGAGGGATATTCCGGAAGATTCGGCGTGGGCGCCATCAGCGCCTCGCCTCCGGCTATCACGAAGTGAGCGCGAAGCGCGCGAAAGCGTAAACCGCGCTCGACCGATTGCCTAGCGCTTCACGGAGCGCGTTTCTCCGAAGCGCGCGATCCACAGTCGGTCCTGATTCATGCCGAGCGCTTCCCAACGCGCAACCGTGCGCTGCGGCGGCTCGTCCATGGGCTCGTCCGTGAGACGGAACGTGCCCCAGTGAATTCCGAGCATGAGCGGCAGCGAGCCGCCGTCATGCGCCGCAGTCAGATCTTGGTAGATCTGCACCGCTTCCTCCGGATCCACATGCACGATGTGCATGAACCAGCGCGGATCATACGCTCCGATCGGGATCATCACGAAATCGAACGGGCCGCAGGTCGCGCCGATCCGGCGGAACTCGGGGTGATATGCCGTGTCACCGGCGAAGTAGGCGCGCATCCCTTCCATCTCGAGCGCGAAGCCGCACCAGAGCGACGCATTCCGATCACCCAGTCGTCGCGCGCTGAAGTGCCGAGCGGGCGTCGCCGTGACGCGAAGGCGATCGACCGTGGCCTGTTGCCACCAATCCAGCTCGACGATCTCGCGCGCGCCCCAGCTGCGAATGTACGCGCCGAGTCCGAGCGGTACGATCCACGTCGCGCGTGGATGCGCTCGGTTGATCCGCTTCACGGCGGGCCTGTCGAGGTGGTCGTAGTGATTGTGTGAGAGCAGCACGACGTCGATGGGCGGCAGCGCGTCGATCGGCAGCGCGGCATCCATCACGCGTCGCGGACCGATCCACTGCACGGGGAACGCTCGCGGGCTGAACACGGGATCGGTGATCACGTTCATGCCGGCGCACTGCAGGAGCACCGTCGAGTGACCAACCCATGTCGCGGCGAACTCCGTGTCGGGCGCCCGCGGATAGGAGACCGACGGTGTCGACGTTGGAAATGTGCCTCGCCGCGGCGTCGCCGCACGCGGATGGGCGCGGCGCTCGCGCATCCATCGGAGTAGGGCGCGCCACGCGTGCGGCTCGCTGTCCGGCCATGGATTTCGAAACGAACCGTCAGCTGCTCGATGCTCCAGACGCTCGAGTTCGGCGCCTGCGTCGCGAGCGTCTGTCATGGAGTGGATCCGATGGAGGACAAGAGGTCACAAACTCTCGAGCTCGACTTTACGCCGCTAGTCCCTGCGGCCCGCGCTTTGCCTTATCACAGGGATACACACGAGCCGCGCCAACAATGTCGCATCGCGCATTCGTCGATTCGTTTGGCCGTCACTGGGACGCCTGGTCCGTGAAGCCCGAGAACATCGAGCGGCGGACGGAGACGCGACAGAGTCCCGCGGTCGAACGCCGGCGACGCCGCGAGTATCGCGTGCCGCTCGGCCGGAAATGGTCGGAGGGCTGGCTCGCATTCGAGGCAAATGGCGAGCGCAGGCGTCTCGCTCCCATTCCGGCCAACTGGATCGAACTGGACGTCGCGAGACTCGAGGAACTCTGCCGCGCCGCTGAACCCGTGTCTCGAGCTCGGCGGCTCGTATGATGGATGAGTGG
The DNA here is from genome assembly GCA_036392315.1 of Gemmatimonadaceae bacterium. GTDB lineage: Bacteria > Gemmatimonadota > Gemmatimonadetes > Gemmatimonadales > Gemmatimonadaceae > JAQBQB01. The sequence goes on along the minus strand of DASVYG010000049.1, from coordinate 17,553 downwards.
ACCCGTCCATTCCCTTTGGAGCCGCCCGCCGAGAGCGAACGCGTGCTTGCCGAACTGCGCGAGCAGATCCGGTCGCGCCTCGAACCGGTCATCGGACATCTTCCACCGACCGAGGTCGAACGACTGATCGATCGCATCGCGAACTTCAAATACCGCCACGAAGGTTCGTCAGCGCTGCGCACCACGCCCGCGCGCGGGGATCAATTAGACCAGTAGCCGCTTGGCTTACGCAGAGCGGAGTGCGCCGAGCGGATCGACCCTGCTCGCCCGCCCGGCGGGGATCCAAACGGCGAGTAGCGCAACGAGCACCAGGAGCATTGGCACGCCGACGAACACGAGCGGATCCCGCACTTCCACGCCGAACAGCATGCTCTTCATGTAGCGCGAGAGCTCGTACGCAACGGCGACGCCGATGACAACGCCGAGCAGTGCGAGGCGCATGCCCTGCACCACCACCATCGTGCGGACTGATCCAGGCTCGGCGCCGAGCGCCAATCGAACGCCGATCTCGCGGGTCCGCTGTTGAACCGCGTACGCCATGACGCCATAGATCCCGATGGCGGCGAGCGCGAGCGCCGACAACGCGAAAACCGTCATGAGCAAGGTGTTGAACTGTTCACGCGACGTTGATCTCGACACGATCTGGCTCATGGACCGGATGTCGGCGACCGGCAAGCCCGTCGCTTGTCTGAGCTGCGACTGCGCTGCCGCGCTCAACGACAGCGGCGGCACTTTCGTGCGGATCACCCACGACATCGGTGAGATCCGTGTGTTCAATGCGTTGACGACGTCGGGAATCTGAGCCTGCGGCACGAACATCTTCGGGTCGGGATCCTGATTCAGCCCGTTGTCTCTGCTGTCGGCCACGATTCCGATGATCTGTCGATCAGGTTCGCCGGCGAATTCTTTCATGCCGCCGCGGCCGATGACCAGACGGTCGTTCAACGGGTCGCCCGTCTTCCAGAACTGTTTGGCCATCGCTTCGTTGATGATGACAACGGGCGGCGCAGACGCATTGTCCTGCTCGGTGAAAGTTCGCCCGCGGATGACCGGGATTTTAAAGACCTCGAAATAGCCGGGCGACGCGGTCATCCACGAGCCGCCACCGTGAAAGGGCCCATCGGTCAGCGGACGGCCGACGATCTTGAACGGGAGGCCATAGCCGCCCTCGAGCGGAACGCAGCAGGCCGCGCTCGCCAGTTCGACGCCGGGTACGGTGCGCAACCGGTCGATGCCGTCGCGGATGGCTTGGTCCACCGACATCGCCGTCTGAAATCGCGGTCCGGTGAACGACATGCGCATCGTCAACACGTTGTTCGCGTCGAACCCCGGCGCCACCGCACGAAGCGCGAGCGACGTGCGAATCAGCAAGCCCGATCCAATGACGAGCGTCAGCGCGAGCGCGATCTCGAGCACGACGAGAGACGAGCGAACGCGGTTGTGGCGTCCGCCGCCCGACGCGCCCGATCCGTCTCTCAACGTTCCGCTCAAGTCGGTGCGCGCGGCGTGGAGCGCAGGCGCCACGCCGAACAACAATCCCGTTCCGATCGCCACGGCGGCGGTGAACGCCATCACGCGCCAATCGAGGTGAATGGCCGAGCCGTTCTCGCCGACGCGCGGCAGTCCGGCGGTGTTGATCGAGAGGAGCCAGCGAATTCCGAACAGGCCGAGCGCAAGCCCGAGCGCGCCGCCGATCACCGAGAGCAGCACGCTCTCCGTCATCAACTGGCGAATGATGCGACCTCGATCCGCACCCATCGCGGAGCGGATCGCCATTTCGCGTTTTCTAACGGTCGAGCGGACGAGCAGCAGATTCGCGACATTGGCGCAGGCAATGAGCAACACACCTGAAACCGCCGCGAGGAGGACGACGAGGAGCGGCTGAGAGTTCCGAACGAACACCTTCTGAATCGGCTCGACGCTGAAGGCCCCATCTTTGCCGAGCGCACCGGGAAATTTCGCCTTGTATTCTTCGGCTGCCTGTTTGAGCCTCGCCTGCGCCTGTGCCAACGTGACACCGGGTTTGATCCGGCCGGCAACCCTGAAGTAGTGCGCTTGGTCGAGGGTGGTGGGGTCGATCTGAAACGCGGTCCACACATCCGGCACGTCGATGAACTCCGACGGATCGAAATTCTTCGCGATCACGCCGATGACGACGTACGGCTCGCCGCTGAGCGAGATCGTCTTGCCGACGATGTTGGGGTCGGACGCGAAGCGCCGCGTCCACCATCCATAGGAGAGCACGGCCAGGTGCGCGGCGTTGGGCAGATCCTCACCGGCCGAGAACGTGCGCCCCAGGACTGTCGTTGCTCCCAACAATCGAAAGAACGGCGCGCTCACCTGGCCCGAGTTCACTTGCTCCGGCGTGTCGCCGCCCGTGTAGTTGACGATGACGGTGCGCACGGCGGACGCGTCTTGAACGACGTCCGTCTGCCGCTGCCAGAAGGCGAACTTGGCCGGAGACGCGGCCGGCCCCGATCCGTTCGGCGACGTGTTCATGAACAACACGATGCGATCGGGATCCGGGTACGGAAACGGCCGCAGCAGGATCGCGTTGACGACTGAGAACACCGCCGTCGTCGCGCCGATGCCGAGCGCCAGCGCCGCAACGGCGGCAAAGGTGAAGGCCGGCTGCTGTCGCAGCATGCGCAGCGAGTACTTGAGATCCTGTACGAAGTGCTCCATGTGGCGTCCTCGCGGATGGGGCAGAACGTGTGTCTTCTGAACGAAAGCGCGCACCGCAAGAAACCGCGAGAGGGATGGCTGTAAGGAACTTGCGAGTGGTCGCACCGCGCGCAGGCGAGTGACATTCCGCCTTGACCGATTCGTCCCTCGCCCAAAGAATGGTACCGTGACTTGCCTTCCCTCGAGTTCTCCCCGGCTGTGCGCCCGTGCACACTGAGGGAGACGACACGCCCAACCGGGGCCGCATTCTTCGCGCCTTCCTCATTGCTCCCTTGGCGGCCCCGGCAGGATACGCCACCGGCCTCGGGGTGATGGGGTTGGGGCGGGTCGTGTTCGGATCGGCATCGCTGCCACCTATAGATATCTTCCTCGAGTTGCTGCTCGCCATCGCGTCGATCGGTATTCCGGTCGCGTATGCCGCCGCGATCGTGGGAGCCGCACCGGTCTACGCGGTACTGCGACGTCTCGACGCCGTGTCGGCACCGAGCCTCTGGGTGAGCGGCGCGTCGATCGGTGGAATGGTGGCGGTGCTCCTGGCGCCGTACCTCAAGAGTGAGCTCTTCTCGATTCCCTTTCCGATCTGGCTCGGCGCGTTGCTTGGTGTGCTCTGCGCCGAGGTCTTTCGGCGACTGCTCATGACGGGAGGAAGCGAGCGAGATGGCGGCCTGGCAAGTTGAGTTTTTTGTAATTCCGAAACGCATGCTGGCGAGCGTTCCATCGCCGATTCCGGTGTCGATGCTCGGCACACACGCGTGGTGGGCCGGCGTGGAGCTGCCACTGGACTACCGCGCGCGACTTGCCGCGACGGCGACGCCCGCGCACGTCGCGGGACATGACGTCGAGATCTGGGGCCCGCAGGACGCGAACTACATCGAGGTCTCGAACGAGGCAGGCAGGCCGATCCGGGTTCGTGCGTGTGTCGACGTGCGACAACCCGATGCGAAGTTCGCCGCGGGACTCATCACCTTTGCACGCGCCGCGGGCGCAGCACTCGTCCGGGCCGATGGATCGGTGATCGAGCCGACTGCCGGCGGTTTTGGACTCGCGCTGCGGGAGTCCGCGGCCTGGCGGTACGTGCAGGACCATCGCCTCGGCTCATCGGTGGTCGATCTCAGCCGCGGCGACAGCGACTAATTGCGCGTGCACTATCGGCGTCAATGGTTGGGTGCTGATTAGTTACTTGCCAATTTGCTAGTTCGTGAACTCGCTTTGAAGATGAGCGCTCTCGTACGTCATCTGCCTCACGACGCAAACAGTCGGGGGAATTCCCTCTATCCCTGCGGAGATCCCTGACTGCCAGAGGCCCCTGGGCTAGGGGATATTGCTGCTCGAGTCTCGGTCCCACCGTTCGGAACGCCGAGGCGTTGTCTCGAGTGTCGTCCGTGGCAGGTCAGAAGTGGCTTTGCGACAGGAAGTTGCGGGCCGAAAGGCTCCCCCCCACCATCGGAGCTCCATAGGTGTCCGGCGATCAGGCTAGCGTTGCGGGCGACCCGTCCGCGCCAGCGAAAATTCCGCGGCGCGGCTTCATGCGATTGATCAGCGCCAGCGGCGCCGCCATTCTAGGCGTTCTGGTCGGAGTACCGGTTGTCGGCGCGTTCATTTCACCCGCGCTGCAGAAGCCAAAAGCCGACACCTGGATCAAGGTCGCTGACGATACGGCGCTCCTCGATATAGGGGTGCCCATCCGGGTGGACCTCGTCCAGTCGCAGGACGACGCGTGGGTCGAGAGTCGCGCGCTGATCAGCGTGTGGCTCTACACCGAAGACGGCGACGTCTTCAAGGCGTACAACGGTCGCTGCACGCACCTCGGCTGCGGCTACACGCTGGCCGAGGACAAGAAATCGTTCGCGTGTCCGTGTCATCGTGGGCAGTTCGACATCAAGACGGGCGCCGTGCTGGCGGGCCCGCCGCCACGTCCGCTGGACGTCCTGAAGGTTCAGGTGCGCGACGCGGCGGTGTTCGTGCAGTATCGCGATTTCCGCCTGGGCATTCCTGAGCAGGTGGAAGTCTGACGTGCGCCTCTCGCGATGGGTCGACGAGCGGTTGGATGTCGCCGGACTGAGACGCGCGCTGCTCGATCGCAAGATGCCGGGCGGCCTCACCTGGTGGCATACGCTCGGGAGCGCCACGCTCACGGTCTTCATGGTCCAGGTAGTGACGGGCATCGTGCTCGCGATGTACTACTCGCCGTCGCCCGACCATGCCTACGACAGCATTCGCTATCTCGAGCACACGGTGGTGAGCGGCGCGACGTTGCGCGGCGTCCACCATTGGGGCGCGTCGGCGATGGTCGTGCTCGTGATGGCGCACATGATCCGCGTGTTCAGCATGGGCGCGTACAAGTACCCACGCGAGATCAACTGGGTGCTCGGCGTCGGACTGCTGTTCATCGTGCTGGGATTCAGCTTCACCGGCTATTTGCTGCCGTGGGATCAGAAGGCGTACTGGGCGACGCAAGTTGGAACGAACATCGCCGGGACGACGCCGATCGTCGGCTCGACCATGGTCAAGCTGCTCCGCGGCGGCACGCAGCTCGGCGCCGCGACGTTGGCGCGATTCTTCGCGCTGCACGTGCTGTTGCTTCCGATGCTGCTCACGATGATCGTGCTGTTGCATTTGGCGCTCGTGATCCGACAGGGGATCGCCCCGCGGACCGCAGTGCTCGACAACGAGGCGCCGCCGCGCACGACGGATCCGGCGTATCCGCAGTACTACGAGACGCGGTACGCGAAGTCGAAAGGCGCCGGCGTTCCGTTCTGGCCGAACATCATCTACAAGGACGTCGTCGTCGGCGTCGTCGTGGTCGCGATACTCGTATTTCTCGCGCGGGTGACGGGAGCAGGCCTCGAGTCGCCGGCCGATCCGAGCGACACGGCGTACGTGCCGCGGCCCGAGTGGTATTTCCTGCCGTTCTTCCAACTGCTCAAGCTCGTTCCCGGTTCATGGGAGAGCGCGGTGGCAGTCGGGTTGCCGGCGGCGCTCGTGCTCGTGCTGCTGCTGCTTCCCTTCTTCGATCGAAAGAGCATTCGCTCGTTGACGCATCGACCGATGGCCGCCGCCTCGATGAGCGTGCTGTTGGCGGGATCGGGCCTGCTCATCGGCGCCGCGGTTCGCGAAGAACCGAAGACGGTGGTCGTTCCGGAGGCCGGTCGGCCGCTCAGCTCCGTGGAGCGATCCGGTCGCGCGTTGTTCCGTCGCCAGCAGTGCGGAAGCTGTCACAACATCGCCGGACAGAAGCCGGTCGAGAAGAAAGAAGACACACCAGACGCACCCGATCTCACCGAGGTAGGACTCAAGCACTCCGGCGCCTGGATGCACAGCTTCATCGAGGACCCCCTTCGCTTCCACAAAGACTCCAAGATGCCGGCGTTCGGCCCCCCGACGCTGACGCACCAGGAGATCGAGGAAATCACACGGTACCTCACGACGCTGCGGGGTACGAGCGGCGCCAAACCTGAGTTCCGGGACACCTTCCCAGAGCCGATCAAACCGAAGGAGAAAATATGATGACCCGCCGCACGCTCGCCATGCTCGCCCTCGTCGTTGCCGCCGGCGCGCAGCGCGCACACGCGCAAGCGCCGGACGGCAAAGCGCTCTATGAAGAGAACTGCCGCAAGTGCCATGGCGTGCGCGGAACGCCGCCGAAGACGATGAAGGAGAAGTTCCCGAAGATCGCCACGTTCGACGAAGCATTCATCACGAAGCGCACCGACGACTCTGTTGTGAAAGTGCTCATGAAAGGCGTTGGTAAGGCCGAAGACATGAAGTCGTTCAAGGACAAGTTGTCACCCGACGAGATGGCCGCCGTCGCAAAGTATGTTCGCGAGCTCGCTCTTAAATCGCACGCATCATCAACGGAGTAGCCCCCCGCACGCGGTGGACCGGTTCGCCGGCCACCGAAGGATGCACGATGAGACATCTGTATAGCCTCCGCTGGCTTTCGCTGGCGGTTGTTCTCGCGTTAAGCGCACGCGTTGCGCGCGGCCAAGCGCCGGTAACTCAGGTCGCGGCCAAACCGCCAGCGGGATATGCCGGGTCCGCCGAGTGCGTTCAGTGCCACAAAGTCGAGGTGGCGCAGTTCGCCGCCACCGCCAAGGGGAAGCTCTTCCTCGAGCACCCGAGGGATGAGCGTGAGAAGCTGGGATGCGAATCCTGCCACGGTCCGGCCAAGGAACACGTTCAGAGCGGCGGCGAGGAGCGAGGCGGACTGATCGCATTCGGTCGAAAGGCGCCAGCGCCGGTGGCCGTTCGCAACGCCACGTGTTTGGGCTGTCACCAGAAGACGGCGCGTACGCTCTGGCAGGGCAGCGCGCACGAATCACGCAACGTCGCGTGCACCGATTGTCACGTCTTGATGCACTCAGGGTCGGAGCGCGGCAACCTGGCGCAGCCGACCGTCATGCAGACCTGCGGCAAGTGCCACCAGCAGAAAGTGTCGCAACTGACGCGCTTCTCGCACATGCCGATCACGAATGGGAAGCTCGAGTGCACCACGTGCCACAACCCGCACGGGTCGCCCAACGAGAAACTCCTCCTCGCGAGTTCGGTGAACCAAACCTGCTTCACCTGTCACGCCGAGAAGCGCGGTCCGTTCCTCTACGAGCACGCGCCGGTGGTCGAGAACTGCGCGAATTGTCACGACCCGCACGGCAGCAACAAGGAGAAGCTGCTCAAGGTTTCGCGGCCGCGGCTCTGCCAGCAGTGCCATCCCACCGCGCACGGTTCCACCACCGCCAAGCCCGCCGACGCCGCGACCGTGCGATTCATTTACAACAAGGGCTGCGTCAACTGTCACGTGAACCTCCACGGCTCGAATCATCCGGCCGGTGCCTTCTTCACCCGGTAGCGCACCGCGCGCCAGGAGAACACATATGCGCATCACTAGATCGAGCGTCGCATTGCTGCTGAGCGGCGGCATGCTGCTGATCGGCGTCCCGTCGGTCGGCCAAACGCAGGGAGGACCCGTCGGGGGCATCTCGGTCGCCGGTGAAGTCGGCCCGCGATCGTATCCATCGAAGCTCGATCCGCTCCAGCTCGGAAAGTTCGAGGAGTATCGCGACTTCCGGGCGGGCGACCAAACGTCGCCTCTCTTCGAGCAACTGCTGGTCAAGTACGCGCCGGCCGACAGCTTCGGGTTCTACTCCGTCAGCGCGCGGAAGCTGTTCGACCGCGATCAGAGTGCGTGGCTCTTGGCCAAGCGTCCCGGACTCTATGATTTCCAGATTCGCGCCGATCGCATTCCTCACATGTACTCGTCCACGGCGCGTTCGCCCGGAAACGAGACGGGGAACCCGGGATTCAACACGCTTCCCGCGATTCGTCCCGATTCCAACGCGTGGCGCAATGCGCCGTACATTGGCCCGATTAGAAACCAGGTCGACCCGATCAAGACGTCGCTCGCGCTCACGCCCAACAAGAACCTGGACTTCAAGGCGGACTACACGCACATCGACAAGAGCGGCGGGCTCCCCAGGTCGATCTCGTTCTCTGGGTCGAGCGGTCCGCAGCGCGAGTACGTCTCGCCGATCGACCAAACCATAAACAACGCGACGGTGTCGCAGGGCTACGCGTCCGATGACCGCTCGAAGAGCGCCGTCATGCCGTTCATCAAGAGCTACCAGGTGAACGTGTCGTACGCCTACTCGCGGTTCAACAATGCGATCAAGTCCACGATGGTGGACAACCCGCAGGTGAGCGTCAACACCTTCTCCAGCGGCGCGGCCACCTCGCGCGTGTCGCTCGAGCCGAGCAACTCGGCGCAGACGGCCGCGGCCAACGGCGCGATGCTGTTCCCCATGCGGACGCGACTCATGGGCTCCGTGACGACGTCGTGGGCGCGGCAGAACGACGCGTTCCTCCCACAGACGTCGAACGATTCGCTGGTCCGCGATCCCAACTACGGTCTCGTCAGCAGCTACAGCCGCCCGAGCCTCGACGGAAGGATGCGGACGACGACGTACATGCTGTCGGCCACGACGCATCCGGTGGACAAGCTGACAGTCACCGGCCGGTATCGGAATTTCGATCAGAGTAATCAGACCGCGCCGTTCAGAATCGGGGCAATGGTCGTCAGCGATCGCACGGTGACGGTCGCCGACTCGCAGACGTTCGAGCCGCATCCGTTCACGAAGACCAACTCCAACGTTGGCGCGACCTACTTGCTGACGCCGGGTCTTGCCGCATCGGCGGGATACGCGTGGGAGGGTTGGAAGCGCGACCCCGAAGTGCGCAACATCGAGAAGACGACAGAGAGAACGCCGCGCGTGAGCATCGATTACACGGCGCTCGATTGGTTCTCGCTCCGCACGAGCTACATATCCGGCAGGCGGCGGGGCAACACCCCGTACGTCGAATCCGGTACCGAGATATTGAACTTCCGCCGCTTCGACGAGGCGGATCGCGACCGTACGCGCTTCAGTGTCGCCAGCTCGCTGATGCCCACGAGCGCGTGGACCATTGGACTGACTGTCGAGACCGGGAACGACAAATTCCCGAACTCACAGTACGGCGTGCAGAGCGACAAGAGCTTTACGAAGGGCGTCGACGTCGACTGGAGCCCGAAGCCGCAATTCGGCGTGAGCGCCGGCTGGATGCAGGAAGACGTGAAGGACAGTGCCAATTACCGGTACCGCACTGGCACGGCGGGATCGGTCACGTACGACAATCCGACGTACCGGTGGATGAACACGAACAAGGACAAGAACATCACGATGTACGCCACCGTGAACACGACGATCATTCCCGACAAGCTCGACCTCGTCGGAAACTGGTCGCTCATCGACTCACACTGGCAGATGTTCAACGCCAACCCCACGACGCCCACCGGCGGAACCGCTACGCAGAACCTCGCCGCGACCGCGCAGGACTGGCCCGAGGTCAGCCAACGCCTTCAGCCGATGTCGCTCGGCTTGCGTTATCACTACTCGAGCGACTGGGCGATGACGCTCCGCTTCCAGTGGGAGAAATACAGCCAGACCGACTTCCGCACCGTTGCACCAGTGTTCACGACGACTGGCCTCAACGGCGCGCCGCTCCTGCCCGTTGGCTTCCTACCCGGCGATCTCCCCGGCACGATCGGACAGGTCTCCGGTTCGAACACGGGTCAATACCATTTCCTTGGGGACAACTTTCATCCGTACACGGCCAACTGGATCACGTTGTTGATCAGTTATCACCCGTCCTTGATCCCGTTCGAGAAGGGGCGGTCGACGTTCTAACCGTGAGGGTTCGTTCCGAGGCGAACGGCCGCTGCGATTCTAGTCGGCCGTTCGGGCAAGGAAAGGCGCGGCGTCAGTAGTATGGAGCCGGAACAGGGGACCGTCGTCGACACGACGGTCCCCTGTTGCGTTGACTTCTGGCAGCCGCCTGCAAGTATAGGATCGTGTTATGCAAGGTCGCGCACTGACGCGTCAGTCGCGCGGCCAGTCACGGGTCAGTGCGACAATCCCTTCGGCTAGACGGGGCCGCCACCAGCGCTGACCGTGATTGCCGCCGGGAACTTCGGTGTACGTCACGTCGTAGCCTTTTGCCTCGAGCGCATCGCGGAACCGCCGGCTCGCCTCACGAAAATTCGGCCCGCTGCCGCCCAACGTCGGATGATCCTCGAGTTCGCCGACGTCCAGGCAAAAACGCACGTCCTTCTTCGACGATCGCCGCACTTGCTCGGTCAGCCACTCGTACGGCGCGTCATTTGACGCCTCGGCACCCCGCCAAAATGCGCCGCTCTGCGACCATACATTGCCGAACAAGTCCGGACGCATGAACGCCACGTAGGCCGATCCCAGGCCTCCGGCGCTGGAGCCGGTCACGATCACGCGTCGCGGATCGGTTGTGACGTGCCATTTGCCTCTCACCCAGGGCATGAGCTGCTTGCCGAGAAACGCGACCATGCGCGCCGAGTTGCCGAGGTCGGCGATTCTCGTGGCGGAGCTTGCGTCGTCGATGAGCACGGCCACGAACGCTGGCGCGCGCTTGGCGGCCAGCAGCGTGTCGAGGACCATTGGCAGGGGCATCGTGTCGCGGTACTCGTCGCCGTCGAACGCGACGATCAGCGGGTATGCCGCGGCGCGCCGTGCATCGTATCCGGGCGGCGTGTAGATCCAGACTCGCCGCCGTCGCTCGTACGACGAATCGACAATCTCGTATTCAGTAAGCGCGCCGGCCGCGACGCTCGGCCGGGGGTCGACGAGGCGCGATGCCTGTCGTTGCGCAGCGGCGCTGGACGCGGCCGCGCAAAGCGCAATGCTTGTGATGAGCGCGCGATTAGTCATGATCGATCGCTGGCGTGAATTCGCGTGAGCCGCCATCGTTTTGTCCGACGCGTGATGCGTCGCCCGAGCGAACGGAGATCCCATGCCGGTGTGGCTTCGTACGGTTGCGTTTCTTGTCGCAGTCCCCGGGACGGTAGCGGGATGGCTGCCATGGTATTTTGCCGGTTCTCCGCCCCTCCTGACAGCCGACGGACGAATCGCCGCCCGATCGTTCGGTCTCGTGATCGCGGCGCTCGGCACGGCGATCCTGCTCTGGTGCGCGAGGGAGTTCGCTCGCCGCGGCCGCGGAACACCCGCGCCGTACGACCCACCGGTCGCACTCGTGACGTCCGGACTCTACCAGTTCACGCGAAACCCAATGTACGTGGGCGTCGTCACGATGATCGTCGGCCAGGCGCTGTGGTTCGGTTCCATTTCCGTGTTGATCTACGGGGCGCTGGCCGGGCTCGCGTTCCACGCGCGCGTCGTGATCTTCGAGGAGCCGCGCTTGACCAGGATGTTCGGCGCGGCGTACACCGACTACTGCGCGTACGTACCGCGCTGGCTGCCCCACCCGAAGCGCTCGCGCGCAGCGCGACCATGAAGAAAGACGGATGGCTCGATTCATCGAACTATGGACAGGTAGCGCCGGCGTGGTGTTAGCGCCGCGGTCGTCGGGGTTCGTGCTCGGATCCCCTAGACGGACCTCCGGGTCAAGGCCAAGGCGGGGAGATGACGCTCCGCGCAGTCACCACGATTAGAGGTTGTTAAACTGGCGCGGGCGAGTGCATCTCCCGATGCACTCGCCCGCGCAGGAACGTCATTCAAGCAACAGCGTCAGCGCGATGCGTTCGCCAAGTCTCGAACGGCGCCGGCGAGCATGGTGACCTTTCTCGAGTCGGACGACCCACTCGCGTCCGCGTCCAACTGCGTCGCCAACTGCGTCAGCGCCTCGCGCCGCTGCGCACCCGCGGCCTTCTCGGCGCCGCTCAGTGCGCCGCGAACCGCCGCGATCCGGCCGCCCGACAAGCCATTCGACCGCTCGAGCTGGTCGACGTAGGCGCGCGTGAGCGCGAACGTCGGCGGCCAGACGAACTTGGGCTGGCCCTGGGTATTCAAATACTCTAAATGCACCGACTTGGCAGCGTCGATCTCGTTTTGCGAGATCAAGGCGCTCGGCACGAGCTCGAACACGTCCAGACCGCGGGCGATCTCGGAGCTGACGATGGCGCCGTTGTACCAGTACGCGGACCACGAGCCGCCCCCGACCATTCTCGTCGAGTCGATCGGTCCACGATCGAAGAAGGCGATCTCCTTGGGGTGCGCGGCGTCGGTCCAATCGAACACCGAGATGCCGCCTTGATACCAGGCTTGCACCATTACATCGCGGCCCGGAATCGGAATGAGCGAGCCGTTGTGCGCAACGCAGTTCTCCTGCGGCGTCTGCGGAGCGGGCATCTTGTAGTAGCTCTGGAAGACGAGCTTCTTGTTCGCGTCGATGGTGAAGATCGCGTCGGCGCCCCATTGCTTGGGATCGGTCGCGCGGCACTTCGGCTGTCCACCGCCGCCCCATTCGTCCGAAAACAGGATCTTGGTTCCGTCATTGTTGAACGTCGCCGAGTGCCAGTACGAGAAGTTCGAGTCGGACGCGGCGGCAATGCGGACGGGATGAGTCGGGTCGTGAATGTCGATGAGGAAGCCGTAGCCCTCGCACGCGCCACCGGCGTAACCGATCGCCGGATAGAGTGTGATGTCGTGGCACTGCGTCGGACCGGGGTGTGGGGCGTTCGCCGCCGGCGCCGGTCCCACCATTCTCGCGACCATCGCCGGGATCGCGGCGCGAAACGCCGCGCTGTCGGCGGCCGTCGGCGCGCCCGTCCCGCCGCGCGCCTTGACGACGCTGTCCAACATCGGCTTGGTGAAATTCGGCGGAAGCACCATTTCCTGACCAAAGATGGTGGCGACGAAATCGCCACGAGCCTTCGCAGCCCTGATCTCCTCGATGTCGGCCGGCGCCGCGCCGTGCGTGGCGGGAGCGGTGAGGTCGTTGAAGATGCGCGGCGAGCTGACGATTGCCGCCTGCTCGGGATGCGCGAGCGGAACCTTGATCACCTCGATGCGGAACTTGACCGAGTTGGGATCGTTGGGGTCGTCACTCGAGTAGCAGCCCGCAAGCTCTTTCGGCGAGCGAGCCGGCGCGGAACCCGACACGTAGACGTAGACATTGTCCGCATCCTTTGGATCGACGAGGACGGAGTGCGTGTGCGAGCCGCGGCACGTCTGGACGTTGGCGACGTTCTTGGGATGCGTGATGTCGGTGATGTCGAAGATTCGGATGCCACGGATTCGCTCTGTGCTCACGGTGTCCTTGACGCCCTCGTCACCGCAGTCGACGCGCCCGGTGTTTCCCTCGGCGGACACGAAGAGCAGGTTCTTGTAGACCGACACGTCGCTTTGCGACGCCGGGCAGTAGTTCGCCGCCTTGAGCGTAGGCCGAGCTGGATTCGAGACGTCCCAGATCTGGTAGCCATTGTAGCTGCCCTGAATGGCGTACGGGCCAATGAACGCCAGATCCGACATCGTGCTGCCGAGAAATTTCGCCGACGGCCTAGTGTTGGAAGCGAGGCGGAGATTCCACGCAGCCTGGCCGGCATCCCACAGACCGGCGTGAAGACCGACGCGCGGGTCGGGACTGGGCGCCGACGCGGACTGCATCGTCACGCCCATGCCGGGGCCGGGGCTGGCGCTCGTCGAAACGCTCGGGTGAGCGCACGCGGCGACGAGCGACACACCGACCGCGAGCGAGAGCTTGATCACTGCTGAACCCGCGCCAATGCGCGTCGACGAACGACGCGGGTGCGGCTTTGGTCCGAATTCCATAGTTGATTCCTCTGATGGGACTGAGTGGGTCATGCGTCGCTCGCTGGAGAGTGATTAGGTGATTAGGGAGCGTGACTTCCGATGACGAGGGCGACGAGCATTCGCTGCATTCGCGCGATCTCGGTCGTTTGATCGACGTTGACGTCCGACGCGAACTTGAACACCAGCTCGTCCTGCGCCGCGCCGTTGGTGCCGAAGAGCTCCTTCACCATCTGCACCGCGCCATTGTGATGTTGGATCATGAAGGTGAGAAAGAGCCGGTCGAACTCCGGCCCGCGCGCCTGATCGAGCTGTTTCATTTGCTCGTCGGTGAGCATGCCGGGCATGAGCATCTCGTGCTCCATGCCGCCCATCTGCATCTTCATCGGGCCTGGAACGGCTTCGGGAACGGGTTGGTGCCGGTCGCGCAGCCACGTCTGCATGGTCACGATCTCGTCCTGCTGCGCGTTGATGATTCGGTCGCACAGCGTACGCACCGACGAGCTGGCGCCGTGCGTCGGGGCCCAGCGCGCCATGACGATCGCCTGCGCGTGATGCCCGATCATGCCCGTCATGAAGTGGATGTCGGCTTCGGTGTACGGATAACGCGCGCTGTCGGCTCGCGCCTTGGCCATTGCCGCCATGTCGCTTTGGCTCGCGGTCGCCGCCTGCGGTGAGGTGTGCACGACTCCGCGATTCGCGCCGCTGCACGCCGAAATGGTGGCGACGACGAGCATCGACGCAGCCACTGCTCGGGTCTGCGATGGTATCATTTCAACCAGTCCTGTTGAGGCGGCTTTCGCCGGCCTCCGTGAAGTTCTGCTTGAGTGATAGATATTAGCACGGGGCCGCAGGTTGGTAAGCGGGTTCAGGAGAGGGTTCGGCCCCGACGCGCCACCCGTACAGTTTGCGGACAATTCTCGCTCAAGGAGACGGCATGGCCGCGGTAGTCGATGTGTTGAGACGGGCCGTTCTGCTGCTGGGGTTCGCAGCAATTCCCGCCCCTGCGCAGAGCGTGTTATCGACGGCCGATTCGGCGCTCGTGGGCCGGATACTTCTCGCCGAAGATCGACGCGATTCGACCGACGCCGCCTTGGCCGAAGGCTCGCGACACTCCGACGCGCGCATCCGCATGCTGGCTCAGCGCGCGCGCGGCCGCATCGCCGATCCAAAGTTCGCCGCCCGCGATTCGTTGCCACCGCTCCCCGCCCCCAAAGTTTGGCCGGAGGCGGCGTGGCGGCTCCGATATCGCGCGCTGACAGCCCGGCGCGAGGACTGCGCGGCGCTCGTCACCGCGCTCTCCGACAGCGCGTGGCCGGTCCGTCTTCGCGCCGCTGATCTTGCGCCGGCATCGTGTTCGGCGAACTCCTCTTTGACCGCGACTTTGCGCCGGTGGATCGACGAGCTTCCGCGAGACGCCGCCGCTCGGAAGCGAGGCGAAGTGTCTTGGCACGCCGCCGCACACGCGATCGTTGCGCTCGCGCGACTCGAGCCTGGCGAAGCTCGTGCGCGTGTTCCCATGCTCGCGACTCACCGGCAATGGCAAGTCAGGGCGTACACCGCTCGCGCCGCCGCCGTGCTGAACGACACGATGCGACTTCGCGCTCTCGCCCGCGACTCGAACGACAACGTCCGCGAAACCGCGATCGAGGCGTTGGGCAAACTCACCGGCCATGCCGACGACGCATTGTATCTCGCCGCGCTTGGGTCCGACGGGGCCCAGGTGGTGCGCGCCGCCGCGATCGCCTTGAAAGGCTCCCCGAATTCGGGCGTCCGCGCCGCCGCCAGCGCCACGTTCGACCGCTGGGTTGCGCGCCAGAATTCTTCGGCGCACGACGTGCGCGCAGCGCTGCTCGAGGCCGCGGGACGTCCGTTGAGCGACGATCGTCCGCCGCCCGTGCGCGTCGAGCTTCCGCCGCAGGCCGTGGCGCTCGCGCTTGGCGCCGAGAGGCGACTGCGCGTCACGATGTCGCCGTCGAGTGGCGGCGGATCGTTCGTCGTGCGGCTTCGAGGGGACGTCGCTCCCACAATGGCGGCGCGCATCCTCGCGCTCGCGCGCACAGGCTACTACGACGGATTGACCTGGCATCGCGTCGAACATGATTTCGTGATCCAGGGGGGAAGTCCCGGCGCGAACGAGTACGTTGGCTATCCGCAGTTTCTTCGCGACGAGCTGGGCACCGTGCCGCACGTTCGAGGCACGGTGGGCATGAGTACGCGCGGCCATGACACCGGCGACGCGCAATGGTTCGTCAATCTGCGCGACAACCTGCGACTCGGCCGCGACTACACGGTGTTCGGAGAAGTCATCGACGGGATCGATGTGGTCGACGGAATTCTCGAGGGCGACACGATCGCGACGATCGAAGAGATTGGAGGCTGACATGTCCGATGCATCGCATGCGGCATCGCTCGTACTCAAACTCTACGAGCTCCGCACAGAGCCCGCACTTCGTGACGCGCGCGCGTGGTTCGCGTTCGAGTTTCATCCCACGAGCGCCCGCGACGTACTCGCCACGTGGCTCGGACCTGGCCATGAGAGCGCGCCATATCGAATGGTCACGAGCTACTGGGACATGGCGACGTCACTCGTGGTGCAAGGTGCGATTCCGGCCGACATGTTCAACGCGGCGAACACCGAGCACATCGCGCTCTACGCGAAGCTGCGACCGTATCTCGCCGAGGTCCGCACCGCGACGACTTATCCCGATTACCTGGCGAGCGTCGAGCGGGTGGTCGAATCGTTCGAGCATCCCGAAGAACGCATCGCGATCTTCGAGCAGTACCTCGCGCGGCAGCGAACGCTGGCCGCCCAGGGTCGACAGCGATCGAATCTCCGACCGCGAATCGAGATAGACAACTCACCGCCCACCGCGTGATTCGGAGCGCAGCAGGAATGTTGCTGGAACGCAGAACGATCTCTCGAAAGACGCCGACCGACGGCCGCTTGGAAATCACAAAGCGCGCGGCGGAGAAGTGCGACGTGCTCGGCGCGTCGTTCCACGTGGAGTTGGGCGACGTTCGAGATGGGGCGCACCTGGGCACGATGAAATGCACGTGCCGCGGCGCCGACAATCCGCACGTTCACTATTTCATCGAGAGCGAGGCGTTCAAGGCACTCGTCGCCGGCTCAGAGGTCGAGCTCGAGCTCGACGTGAAGCGGAAAACGATTCGCGTGCAAGCATGACACGCTTGGTTCGTCTCGCAATGTCGCTGCTGGTCGCCGCGGTGAGCGGATTGCTGGGCTACATCGCGGCGCTCGCGCTGATCGCTTGGGCCGAGCATTGCCAGCCCAATGCGACGAACTGCACCCTCGGCGGCAGCCTGGGACTCACGATCGCGCTGATCGTGGCTCTCGCCGTCGCGTTCGTGCTGGGCCGGTTCACCTGGCGCCGTCTCGGCCGATTCTCGACTCGCTCCGCAACGCGAGCGGGTTGACGCGGAGCGCGTGGCAGGAGCGCGGGGCTTTGCGCTCCTGCCGGAATACGCGAGCTACGCCTATTTCTTCTTCGCCGTGGGCGGGAGAATGCCGTTGAGTCGAAGGTAGATCGCGCTCTGGCTGTAATGATCCGCCCAGTCGCCCGTCGTGATCGTCATGAGCGCGGCGCGGGTGATCGGCTTCGGCATGAAGGAGAGCGTGACCTTGTCACTCAGCTTCGAGTCGTCGACCTTCGCCAACGCGTCGGTGCAGAACTGGAACGTCTCCTTGAGCCGCGCGACGAGGGCATCCTTCGATGCCGTGGGTGCGAGCTTTGTGCGT
>DASVYG010000048.1:0-23514 GCA_036392315.1 Gemmatimonadaceae bacterium | reverse complement strand
CAGCGTCGCGCGGCGCTTCATGGTGTCGAGCGCCGCTTGTCGCGTTGCTTCGTCTTGCAGAAGCGCCATGGCGCGTGGCGCGGCAGGCAGGCTCACCGCGGCACGACCTTCACTTTCGAGAAGTCGACGAGGCTCGTGCTGGATCCGGCGGGGACGTCGACGTAGAGCACCACCGGCCTCCCGCCGACTTCGCGCACGTCGACGTCGATCGTGCGCTTGGGCGCCTCGAAATGCCGCCGCTCGCCGGTGACACGCGGCAGCACGTTGAAGCGTGCCCGCATCACTGCGTCGATCGCCGACATGAACTCCGCACCGTCGCCCGGCGTATCCCACACTGTGACCCACACGAAGGCGTTGCCGGCCGGCGTCGTGACCAAGGCATAGCGATCGCCGTCCCAGCCGTTGGACGCGCGGATCGAGAGATCCTGATCCTTGGTGTGTTGGTAGATGAAGAGTCGTGTGCCGAACTCGCCGAAGTCGTTCTGATCGACAGTGCCGGCAATCTTCGGCAGCTCGATGAGACTCGGCTCGTCGCGCGGCTTGCCGAAATACGCGGTGTCGTGCATCACCTGCTCGGTCGACACGGGCAGGCTGTCGAACGGCAGCCGGTCTTTTCGAAAGTGCCCATGGAAGCGACGCACGAAGTCGGCGCCGTTGATGTACGGAAAGAGCAGCGTCTCCTGGATCACCATCGGCGCCGACGCGAAGATTGGCTGCGTCTTTTGCGCTTCTCGAATTTCCTGGCGCATCTGCTCCCAGCCGCCGGGAAGTTGCGCCGCGACGTTGCCCGACCCGCCGGACATCAAGTAGATCTGCTCGTACGTCGCCTGTCCTTCAATCACGGCTTGCGCCGCGGCGGCGCGATCGTCGTCGCCGGCGATGTGCTCGAGCGAATCGAGGTTTACGTACTGATCCTGCAGCGCGTGCACCAGCTCGTGCATGATCGTGATGCCGGCGTACTCTTCGGGCGCGCCGTTCACGACGTACAACACTTTCGTCTTGGGATCGTAGTAGCCGATGATCTGCTCCGAGAGCACACGCACGAATAGATCGGCGACGTGCAGCGTGTCGGGCAGCATGCCGAGCAGCTTGTAGATTGCCTCCTGGTTGGCGATCTGTTTCTGCACCTCGGGCTCGCGCAGCTTCTCCACGAGAAAGCTTCGCACCTGATCACGCGACCGCACTTCGAGCTTGGGCGGCGTCTTGTACTTGATGCCAAGCGCGCTCTCGATCTGCGGAACGTCGGCGGCGACTTTGTCTGCGTAAGGACCGGTCCCCACCGCGGCGCGCTCACGACATCCGACCAGCAGCAGCGACAAAACTCCGAGCCACGCTCTCATCGCGCCTCTTCCACTTCCCAGTCGACCGCAACGCCCGCCATGAGCCCGACGACGCGCGCGATGTCGTGGCCGCGCACGACGATGCCTTCTTGCATCAGCTGGCGAGCGAGATCCGTTTCGAGGGGCGCCAAGCTCGCAGGCCGAGCGACGCGCGGCTCGGACGCGGGCTTCGGCGCCTCGCCGTTCGCGGCCACCGGCGCGGGCATCCCGACAAACAATGCCTCGAGCTCGGCGCCGAACCGCTCGAGCGCTTTGAAACCGCCCTGCTCCGGCTGCTCCGGCGTTCGGCGCGGCGCGTCCCGCTCGGCGCGCGCCAGATCCTTGATGAGATCGATGCGTCGCTGAATCAACTCGGCCGTCGCCGGCGTGTACTCGGTCACGGCCTGCATGTGGGCACACGCCTCGTCGATCGCGTCGATCGCCTTGTCGGGACGCATGCGGTCGGTGACGTACAGGTCGGTGAGCTTGACTGCCGCCATCAGCGCCTCGTCCGAGATGAGAACGTTATGATGGCGCTCCAAACGTTCCTTGCGTGCGTGCAGAATCTCGAGCGTCTCGAGCTCGCCGAGCTCGCGGATGATCAGCTTTTGGAAGCGTCGCTCGAGGGCGGGATCGCCTTCGATCCATCGTTCGTATTCGTCGCTCGTCGTCGCGCCGATCACGCGGAACTCACCGCGCACGAGCGCCGGCTTGAGCATGTTCGCCGCATCCATCGCGGCGCCCATCGCCGTTCCTTGCCCGATCAGATTGTGCAGCTCGTCGATGAACAGGATGACGTCGCTCGCCGCGCTGGTCTCGGCGACGATCGCGCGGATGCGTTCCTCGTATTGTCCGCGGTAGGTCGTGCCGGCGAGCAGCGCGACATGGTCGAGCGACAACAGCCGAACGGGACGAAGCACGAGTGGCACTTTCTCGGCGGCGATCCGCTGGGCGAGGCCCTCGGCGATGGCCGTCTTGCCGACACCCGCGGGCCCAACGAGCGTCGGGTTGTTCTTGCCGTGCCGCAGCAGGATGTCGATGACGCGTGACACTTCCTGCTCTCGGCAACGCACCGGCTCGAGACGCCCGGCCCGGGCATCAGCCGTCAAATCGCGCGTGAATCGCGCGAGGACGCCGCCGGAAGATTCGTTTCTTAGATAGTCACCAATCATGAGCGGGCGATTACGCCCGCGTCAGCCACGCGAGCAGGGCGTCTCCCCAAAACAACGTGAGCAGTGCAGCAGGCGCAAGGAATACACCGAAAGGTACGAGTGGGGTCTCGAATGGTGGAGAGCCAAGCGCAAGCTCCGTTTGCTCGCGCGCATGTCCGCGGCGAATCAGCGCGATCGGAATCACCACTCCGGCGAACGCCACCGCGCCGATGGCCGCGCCCATGAACACAGTGATGAGCGCGCGGGTTGGACCGAGCGCGGCCCCAACGAACGCCATCAGCGTCACGTCGCCGAGCCCCATCGCTTCGCGCTTCGTCATCACCTCGCCGAGCCAGCCGACGATCGCGATCATTCCCGCGCCCGCGCATGCTCCCACTAGAGCGTCATACGGCGTCGCGAAGACCAAGGTTTCGCCGCGGAAGAACGCCACCACCGACGTCACGACCGCGAATCCCAATCCGAACAGCGTGAAGCCGTCGGGAATGAGATAGTGCCGCGCGTCCGTCATCGCCACGCCGAGCAACACGGTCCCGAACACGGCGACGCGAAACGCCGTGAACGACGGGCCGAAGTACCTAACCGAGAGCAACCACCCGAGCGCAACCACGAGCTCGACGAGCGGATACATCACCGAGATTTGCTCGTCGCAGCAGCGGCAATGCCCACGCAGCGCGATCCAACTCACCATCGGCACGTTCTCGAACCACGCCAGCTGATTGCCGCATTGCGGACAGCGCGAGCGCGGACGCAGCACCGAGCGCTCGTGCGGCCAGCGCACGATGCACACATTGAGGAACGATCCGATGCATGCGCCAACGATGAACGCGTAGACCTGCGCGAGAAGTGGCGGAACAGAATTCATTACTGACGAAGCTCGTAAAGGAGGATTCCCGCCGCGACGGCGACGTTGAGTGACTCGACCATCGCCGACAGCGGAAGCGCAACGAGACGCTCGGCGCGCGTCCGAGACGGCGCCGAAAGCCCGGCTCCTTCGTTCCCGACCACGAGCGCGAGCCGTGACGGGGGCGTCACCCCGTCGATCGAGTCACCTGATGCGTCGGCCGCCCAGATGGCGAACGGCCGCTCGCGCCGGAACGAGTCGAGCTCGTCCCAGGTACTAACGAGACAGGAATGATGGAACTGCGCACCCACTGCGCTACGGACGACTTTGGCGTTCCAGAGGTCAACGGTTCCCGGCAGACAAATAGTTGCCGATACGCCGAACGCGGCCGCCGTTCGCACGATCGTTCCGACGTTCCCCGGATCCTGGAGGGCATCCAAGATGAGCAGCCGCAACGGTTCAGACTCCTGTGCGGGGAGGGTCGCCAGCGTGCGCTCGGGAACCACACCGATCGCCAGAATGCCCTGGGGCGCCTCGGTGTCCGCGGCGCTGTCGAACTCGCCCGACGCGACCTCTTCCATTACAATGCCGCGGTGGCGAATGGCGTCGATCAAGGCTGCCCGACGTTCCTCGTTTCCGTGGGACGGCCCGATAAGTGCCCCTCGGACCTCGAGTGGCGACCTAAGCAGTTCTTCAACCGTCCGAACGCCCTCGGCGACGAAAAGGCCCTGCCGCTCGCGGGCTTTTCTCCGGCGGAGGTCGCGGGCCAGGGTCAAGAGCGTCATGCGGGAATATGTCTTGCTTTTTTCAGGGCCATTTCCTCTGGACTAATGGAATGCTACTCATGAGACGATTTGCTGCGGGTGCGGCAATGGCCGCGGTGGTGGTGATGTCGGCGGGATGCGGAATCTCGCAACAACAGGAAGTGCAGCTCGGGTCGCAGGAAGCTCAGCAAGTCAACTCGCAGCTTCCGATCGTTCAGGACCCGGTCGTGAACCGGTACCTCAACATCCTCGGCGATTCGATCGCCCACGTGACATCACGGGCCGATCTGGATTGGCACTTCTACATGGTCAATACGAATGACTTCAACGCGTTCGCGCTCCCGGGCGGGTACGTCTACGTGAATCGCGGCGTCGCCGAGCGATCTGACCGGATGGATCAGTTCGCGTCAGTCATCGCGCACGAGATCGGACACGTCGTGCTTCGACACTCGGTCAAGCAGATGGAGCAGATGCAGGGAGCGAACTTCGGTCTGACGGTGGCGTGCGTTCTCACGAGTGTGTGCAATAGTGGTGTGGCGCAGGCAGGAATCAATGTCGCGGGCCAAGCCGTATTCGCCAGGTTCAGCCGTCAAGACGAGGCACAAGCCGACGCCGCCGGCGTCGACGAGCTCGTACGCGCCGGCATCAATCCGAACGGTATGCCGGAGATGTTCGTCAAGCTGATCGCCGAGCGGCAGACCAAGCCTTCTGGCCTCGAAGCGTGGTTCACGGACCACCCGCTCGAGGAAGATCGCGTGCAAGCCACGCGAGACCAGATCGCCCGGATCAATCCGTCGATCATTCGGACGCTCACATCCGACACTCGTTCGTTCCAAGATTTCAAGTCGCGCGTTCGGTCGCTCCCCGCGCCGCCGGTGGCGAGCCGGTGAGTGTGGCCGCGGAATCCGCGGAATATACGGAATACCACTGAGTCCCTTTTTTCGAATTGGGGCGGCAGAACCTCGACACACGGATCCGTGGTATTCCGCCTCCTCCGCGTCATTCCGTGGCTCAGCAGTTCCGATTGCGCGACGATCTCTCCAGGAGGAGAGGAGCTTCCACCGCTCGCCATCTACAACTTCGCTACCACGCCCTTCACCAGCCGCTTGAACGTGGCCGCCGCCCGCGACGTGGCCTCGAGCACCTCGGCATGGGTGATTGGGCTGCTCGTGAGCCCACACGCCAGGTTGGTGATGCAACTGAAGCCGAGCACACGCATGCCGATCGCGCGCGCAACGATCACTTCGGGGACGGTCGACATTCCGACCGCGTCGGCACCGAGAAATTCGAGCATGCGCACTTCGGCAGCCGTCTCGTAGGCCGGGCCGAGCAGACCGGCATACACGCCTTCGCGCAATAAAATCCGCTCCTCTGTCGCGATCTCGCGCGCGAGGTTGCCGAGTCGTGCGTCGTAGGGGTCCGACATGTCGGGAAAGCGCGTGTCGCCCGGCTCGGTGGCCCCAATGAGCGGATTCCGGAACATCAAATTGATGTGGTCGCGGATGAGCATCAGATCGCTTGGCCGCCAGAGCCGGTTGACCCCACCCGCGGCGTTCGACACGATGATCGTCTTTGCCCCGAGCGCGTGGACGACCCGAACGGGAAACGCGGCGAGACGAACGTCGTGGCCCTCGTAAATGTGGAAGCGTCCCGCGAGCGCCAACACGAACTGTCCGGCGAGCGTGCCGGCAATTAGCGTCCCGGCATGCCCCGCTACGGTCGCGGCTGGAAAACCGGGGACGTCGCCATACGGAATCTTGGCAACGGCCTCGATCTCGTCGGCGAGACCGCCGAGGCCGGAGCCGAGAACGATCGCCGCGACCGGAACGTTGTCGCCAATCCGGCGACGTACGACGTCGGCCGCCGTACGCGCCTCGCGCGCACCGAAGCTCATGCCGCCGCGCCGCCGCGCAGAAGGCCCATCTCGATTCGGGCGGCGGTAATCAATCGCTCTCGTTCCTCCCATGGAATGAACGCGCTGGCGAAGCCGTTGAGCGCGATCTCACAGAGCTCGTCGAATGAGAAGCCGAGTGTGGTGGCGGCGTGCGCGTACTCGTCGGTGAGCGTCGTGCCGCTCATCAGCCGGTTGTCGGTGTTGAGCACCACGTTCATTCCGCGGTCGAAATATTGTCGCAACGGGTGGTCGCCATACGAATGGACCGCGCGCGTCTGCACGTTGCTCGTGAGGCAAATCTCGAGCGCGATCCGGCGATCGTTCACGTATTGCGTGAGCGACTCGTCCTCGTAGAGTCGCGTGGCGTGCCCGATGCGATCGGCGCCGCAGATATGCACGGCCTCGCGCACGTACGAGGCGTCGGCGCCCTCCCCTGCGTGGCAGGTGCACGCAAGGTCGTGCTCGCGCGCGTACAGGAAGGCTGCGGCGTGTGGGGACGCCCGGTTTCCAAGTTCTCCGCCGGCGAGATCGAAGCCGACGACGCCGCGGTGCTTGTATCCCACGGCCAATCGAGCCAGCTCGATCGAGATGTCGGGCGACATGTGGCGCAGGCCGCAGATGATCACGCGCCCCATCGCGCCGCCGTCACGTTCCGCGCGTTCGAGTCCTCGTAACGGCGCCTCGACCGCTTCCCCCAGCGTGAGGCCGTGCCGAATGTTGAGCACCGGCGCGTATCGCACCTCGAGGTATCGCACGCCGTCCGCCGCCGCGTCCATCGCCAGCTCATATGCGATGCGCTCGAGTGCATCGGTACTCTGCATGACCGAGAGCGTCACGTCGAAGCGCGCCAGGTAATCCTCGAGACTGCGTGCGTCGTCGACTCGCATGTACTCGCCCAACGCGTCCGGATCGTCGCGCGGCATGGCCTGCTTGTACTCGCGTCCGAGCTCGATCAACGTCTGCGGACGAACGGACCCGTCGAGATGGCAGTGAAGCTCGGCTTTCGGAAGTCGGCGCAGCAGCTCGGAGTGAATGATCGGCATGCGGCCGCTCATTGCTCCGCGTCGGTCGTGGCGGCGCCACGCTTCGCGATGAGACGCAGAATCGAGCCTGCGCTCATTGGCGTCGCGGGGTCGATGGGCAGACCGCGGCTGTCGGTGATCAGCCGCGCTCCGGCCCCGACCTCACCAGCGGCACCCGCGTTCCACGCCTGCACGGCGTCCAGCGCCGCCGATCCAGCGGGCACGTCGACGCCCGATCCATTGACGAACACACGAATCATTCGAGTAGTCATCGCGAAGATTTGAGAAGACCGCCGATGGCGGCCGCCGGCACGATGCGCCAGTTGGAGTGAAAGTAATCGCTCGGCGACAACGTCCCCTTTCGCCGCACCTCGTCGATCAGCAGCTGCCGAATCTCGAGCTGCTTGTCGTACACGACCGGCGCATCGCGGAGCATGGCGAACCCACCGCCGCCCGTCTGTCGGTAGTTGTTGAGCGCCATCGTGAAGGTGTCGGTCGGTGCGACGGGACGACCGTGGAAATCAAGTGTGGTGATGCGCTCCCCGATCGGCTTCGAGACGTCGATCGTGTAGTCGACGCCGCCGACGATGTCGTAGTTGAAGCCGGGGATCGTCGGATCGACGTCGATGCTACCGTCCGCGTTCCGCCGAAAGTACCGCGCGCTCTGCTCGAGATACGCGCGGAGCTGCGCGCCCGAGAGCTTCACGGCGCGGAGCGTGTTGTCGTACGGATAGAGCGCGGACAATCGCGCGACCGTGATCGGCCCGGCGGCCAACGAGGCGTCGAGAGAAAATGCAGCCGTCGACGCGAGTTGGGCTCCCGATGCCCGCCGCTCCACGTCGAGAATGAAATCGATCAACGCCGTCGGCGCGACTCGAGCCGAATCGGCGCGCCACGCCACCGGCGTGGTCCCGATCGCAGTCGTGGCGTACTGCACCGCGGCCCGATGTCCTTCCTGAGTCACCGCGACGACTTGCGGGTTTTCCCGATGCCGCGCTGTCGCCACGACCTGGCTTCGCTTTGCTACGACGCGCCAACGACCGTCCCGGCGCTCGATGAGTAGGTGCGCAACCGCGACACTCGTTGCCCAGTTCCGCGGCTGCATCAGGAGCGTCGTGCCGATCACGGTGTCCGCCATCTCCTTATGCGAGTGGCCGTACACGAGCAAGTCGATGCCAGGGACCTCGTGCGCGAGTCGCGCGGCGACGTTCTCGCTACCGACTCCCGTGCTCACCGTATCGTAGCTCGACGGTTCGTTCAGCCCCGAGTGTACGACCACGATCACCACGACCGCGCCGGCGTCGCGCGCGTCGCGCACGGCCGTCCGAACCTCGGGAACGATGTCACGTATCACGAGCTTGCCGGCCAGATTATCGCGATCCCACAGCATCGCCCCCGGCGTCGTCGCACCGACGATGGCGATCTTGATTCCGCGGCGTGTCGACACCGCCCACGGGCGGAACGGCTGCTTGCCATCCGGCGTGTAGACGTTTGCCGCCAGCATCGCGAAATCGGCCTGACGAACGGCGCGATCGAGCGTCGGCAACCCGTAGTTGAATTCATGATTACCGATGACCACGGCATCGTACATGATCGCGTTCATCGCCGCGATCACCGGGTGCGGCATCTCCGAGTCGACACGCGCTGCGACGTAGGTCAGCGGATTGCCCTGAAGGAAATCGCCCGCGTCGACGACGACCGGTGAGACGGACGCGCCGCGCCGCAGCGAGTCGATGATCGTGGCCGCGCGACTCAGGCCGCGAACGGAATCCGGCGCGTTTGCGTAGTAGTCCCAGCCGCGCAGCCGGCCATGGACGTCCGTCGTCGCGGCCACGACCAGGTCGAGTGGTGCGTAACTTTGCAGCGGTCGCTGCTGAACACAGGCGGCGGCGAGCACGCACGCGGTGAGAATCCATCGAAGCGGCATAGACAGAAGCTAGCGGCGGTACACGAGCCGATACCAGATTGTGACAGTGTCACGCCTTCAATTCGCCCGGGATTTTCACCAATATGCCCGGCGCACGACTCGGCCGGCATCGCATCGATGAAGCCGCTCATCATCGGGATCGCCGGTGGGTCAGGGTCGGGGAAGTCGACGGTTGCGCGGAACGTCGCGCAGGCGGCGCACACCGAATCCGTCGCGTTCATCGACATGGACGCGTACTACCTCAACTACGCCCATCTCCCATACGACGAACGCCGCA
Source organism: Gemmatimonadaceae bacterium (assembly GCA_036392315.1). Classification (GTDB taxonomy): domain Bacteria; phylum Gemmatimonadota; class Gemmatimonadetes; order Gemmatimonadales; family Gemmatimonadaceae; genus JAQBQB01. Next base: position 14,298 of record DASVYG010000048.1, on the reverse strand, counting down.
AGATCAATTGGGATCACCCTGACGCCTTCGACTGGGAGCTGCTCGTCGATCACCTGACACGCCTCGCCGCCGGCCAAGCGATCGAGAAGCCGGTGTACGACTTCGTCAACCATATTCGAAGCGAGAAAACGGTGGTCATTCCGCCGGCGGAGGTCGTGGTCATCGACGGCATCCTGTTGTTCGGCGACGAGCGGGTGCGCGACCTCTGCGACGTCAAGGTGTTCGTCGACGCCGACCCCGACATCCGGCTCATCCGGCGGATGAAGCGCGACATGTCCAAGCGCGGCCGGCCGCTCGACGAAATTCTGGATCAGTATCTCACCACCGTTCAACCCATGCACCTCGAATTCGTCGAGCCTACGAAGCGATACGCCGACGTGATCGTCCCGCGCGGAGGCCACAACGCCATCGCCATCGAGATGATCGTCGCAAAGATCCAACGGCGTCTCGCGTCCGCGCGACGGGGCGAGTCATGACCGCGACCGCCCCGGTCACGGGCGAGCGCATTCTCGTGGTGGACGACGAAGCGGACATCGTCGCGCTCGTTGCCTACCACCTCGTCAAAGCGGGCTATCGCGTTTCCACGGCGTCGACGGGACCGGACGCCCTGGCCGCGGCGAAGCAAGAGCGGCCGGCGCTGATCGTTCTGGACCTCATGCTTCCCGGCGCGTCCGGCTATGATGTCCTCGAGCAGTTGCGCGCGTCGCCGGCGACGCGGGAGATCGCTGTGCTCATGCTGACGGCGCGCCGCGAGGAGCCGGATCGTATTCGCGGACTGGCGCTCGGCGCCGATGATTACCTAACGAAGCCATTCAGCCCTCAAGAGCTTGTGCTGCGCGTCGGCGCGATCCTGCGACGGCTGACCGCGGGCGGTGCGGGACCCTCGGACATCTTGATGATCGGACCCATCACGATCGATCGCGCGGAACATCGCGTGTCCGTTGACGCGCATCCAGTCGATCTCACGCCCACCGAGTACAAGCTCCTCCTCACGCTCGCCGAGCGACGGGGACGGGTCCAAGGCCGCGCGCATCTGCTCGAGACAGTGTGGGAAGCCGCTCCCGACATCCAGACGCGAACGGTGGACATGCACGTGCAGCGACTCCGCAGCAAGCTCGGTGACTCGGGCGACCTGATCGAGACCGTTCGCGGATTCGGCTACCGCTTGAAGAGCGGCCAGTCGCGCGGCCCGTGACACTCGCCAAGCGGCTGCTCGCCGGATCGCTGGTGCTGATCCTCGTGCTCGTGGTCGGCGTCGTGGCGATCGCGGGTGGCCGCTTGCGTAATCGATTGGCCGAAGAGACGCGTCGAGAGCTCGAGCGTGAAGCGCGCCTCGTTGCCACCGAGTGGCGGGCAGGGCTCGACGCCGACTCGCTCGCCAACGTCGCCGGCCTGGCGCTTGGACGACGCGTCACGCTCATCGACAGCACGGGCGTCGTGCGCGGCGACTCCGAGTTCGACGGCGAGGATCTCCACCACCTTCAGAATCATTCCACGCGTCCGGAGGTCATCGCCGCTAAGGCGACGGGCATCGGCTCGTCCATGCGGTCGAGCGCCTCGGCGGGCGATGACGAGATGTACCTCGCCATTCGCCATCCGCTTGGCATCGTCCGCGTATCGGTCACCACGACCAAGTTCCGTGAAATCGTTGGCGGCGCACAGCGCGACGTGCTCGTTGCCGGTCTGATCGCGCTCGTCGGCGCGCTGTTCATTGGCTGGGCCTTCTCGCGCAGCGTGTCGCGACCCATCATCGAGTTGCGCGACGTCGCGCAGGCGATCGCCGGCGGCGAGCTCGATCGACGGCCCACCTTGTCGGCGCCCGGAGAGGTCGGCGATCTCGCCGTCGCGCTGCACCGCATGACGGAGCAGCTCGCGGCGCGCATGTCGGCGCTCGAGTCGGAGGACGCCCTGCTCAACGCGGTGATCGAGTCACTCGACGAATCGATCGTCGCCGTGAGCCCACGGGGCGACGTCGTCCGCCTGAACCGGAGCGCGCGACGATTGTTCGCCATCGACGCCACGGTTCCGTTCTCGATCGATCTGCTTCCGCGTGAACGCTCCATTCGGGAAGCCATTCGCGGCGCGATGGCCGGACACGCCACTGAACCGACCGAGCTGTCGCTCGGTGAGCGGACGCTCCTCGTCACGGCACGCCCGCTGCCCGATGGTGGTGCGGTTCTCGCACTCATGGACCTCACCACGCGCCGGCGCCTCGAGACCATTCGCCGCGACTTCGTGGCGAATGTCTCGCACGAGCTCAAGACGCCGCTCACCGTCATCGGCGGCTTCGCCGAGACGCTCCGCGATCGTGACCTGGCCCCGGCCGATCGTGAGCGTTTTCTCGCCACGATCGAGTCGAACACGCGCCGCATGCAGCGCATCGTCGATGATCTCCTCGACCTCTCGCGCTACGAATCGGGCAGCTGGGTGCCGAACGTGGTGTCGAACGATCTCACAGGCGTCGTGAGCGACGTCTTCACGAGCGTTCAGCGCGCCGCCGACGCCAAGGATCTCACGCTCGCATTCACTGCTCCGCCCGAAGCACGACGCGTCGATGCCGACCCGACGGCGCTTCGTCAAATCCTCGGCAACCTCGTCGAGAACGCGGTTCGCTATACGTCGCGCGGCGGCGTCACGGTGCGATCGGAGGCGCCGGCGAACGGCGGCATCACGATCTTCGTCGCAGACACCGGCAGCGGAATTCCTGCCGAGCACCTCGGGCGAATCTTCGAGCGGTTCTATCGCGTGGACTCGGGCCGCGCGCGCGACGAGGGAGGCACGGGCCTCGGCCTGGCAATCGTCCGGCATTTGGTCGAGGCGCATGGCGGCGCCGTTCGCGCGGAAAGCGCCGTCGGCCGCGGGACAACCATCAGCCTGCATTTTCCCGCCCGCGTCGTTACTCAGGCGTGACTGGGTGTCAGCCACCGGCGTGACCGCGCGCCGCGAGCTTCCAGTTCCGAATCATCGGAAGCACGCATGGAGCTCTTTCAGGTTTCGCTCGAGGCGCACCGGTACGGCGCCACCATCTACGTCGTCGGTCTGCTCGCCGAGCCGGCCGCCGCGCGCACCGGCACTGTGATCGATCTGATCCCGGTTGCCACGCGCATCATTCGACTCGATCTTCGCGCGGTCGAGCTCATCGATCCGACCGCATTCGTCAGCGTAGCTCGCGCGTTGAACCGGTGGCGCGACGTCCGCCGCGGTCGCGTGACGATCGAGTTTCCGGCGCGATCACGCCGGCGCGGATCTCACCTGCACCTCGTGCGTCAGCCGAGCAGCGCGGCAATCACCGTCAGCACGGCGAGGAGTTGTCCGATGAGGACGTCGCCCGAGTAGTGGACTTCGAGGCCAACGCGCGACGCCCACGAGGAGCAATCGCCTGCGTCGGCTGATATATTCGACGAACACGCCGCTCGCAGCGCGGCTTGCTGATCGGATCAGCATCCCGTAACCGAGGAGAAGCGACGATGTCCGCCGTGATTCCGCTAACACGCGACAAGCGCTCGCGCCGCACGGTGGCGCCCGGCCATCGCCGGGTTGCCGCGATCGACATCGGCTCGAACTCGATACGACAGATCGTCGCCGACGTCTCGAGTGACGGCGCGATCCAGGTCGTCGACGAGATGAAGGCCGCCCCGCGCTTGGGGTCCGGACTCTCGACGACCGGCCTGCTCTCCGACACATCGATCCACGCTGCGATCGAAGCCCTGGAGCGGATGGCCACGCTCGCGAAACAGCTCGGCGCCGAGCGAATCGACTCGGTGGCCACGAGCGCCGTGCGCGAAGCGAGCAACGCCAGTGCGTTTCTTTCCGAAGCGCAGCGCCGAACGGGGCTCCGAGTTCGAGTGCTCGACGGCGACGAAGAGGCGCGTCTCAGCTTCCGCAGCGCCGTGGCGCACTTCGACATGGGCGTCGGCCGAACCGTGGTCGTCGACATCGGCGGCGGCTCGCTCGAGGTCGCCCTGAGCGCCGAGGGAATCATCGAGCGATTGAGCTCGTTCCCATTCGGCGCGATCCGGCTCACCGAGGACTACCTCCACGACGGCGTCACGGCAAAGGCCGTGCGCAAACTCCGGCGCACCGTGCGCGACGGCATTCGCGACGAGATCCCACGCCGCGATTGGCGCGGAGCCCAACTCATCGGCTCGGGAGGCACGTTCACCAACCTGGCCGGCATTCACCTCGCGCGACAAGGCATCATCACCGCGCAGTCGGTGCACGCGGCCCACATTCCTCGCGCCGATCTCGAGCACATTCTCGATACTCTCATCGACATGACGCCCGACGAGCGTCGCGCGACGGCCGGGCTCAACCCCGAGCGCGCCGACATCATCGTCGCGGGCATCGCCGTGGCGGCCGAGGTCGTGCGCCGTGTCGAGGCGCGCGAGCTCCTCGTGTCACGCTACGGAATTCGCGAGGGCCTGCTGCTCGAAGCGGCGCGCGTCGCGCCGACCATCGCCGACCCGGGCGACGCGCGTGCACGCTCCATTGGCGACTTCGCCGAGCGCTGCCACGTCGAGCAGCCGCACTCGTCGCACGTTCAGAAACTGGCCCTGACGTTATTCGACGCCCTCGGCGAGCGGCTCGATCTCGCGCGCGAGGATCGCGCCGTGCTCGCCGATGCGGCGCTGCTCCACGATTGTGGCTACCACATCAGCTACGAGCGGCACCACAAGCACTCCTATCACCTGGTGCTCCACGCCGATCTGCTCGGCTTGTCCCCGTCAGACCAAGTGATTATCGCGAACGTCGCCCGCTATCACCGTGGCGCGGCGCCCAAACGCGCCCATCGAAACTTCGGGACGTTGGACAAGTCGCTGCGGCGACGGATCAGGCGTCTTTCCGCCCTGCTCCGCGTCGCCGACGGGTTCGATCGCGGACACGTGAGCGCCGTCAGCGATCTCAAGATTCGGTGGGTTCAACGCGCGATTCGGATCACGCCCGTTCCCGTCAATGCGAGAACTGGCATGCGGCTCGAGATGTGGGGCGCCAACCGGAAATCGGAGCTGCTCGCCGACGTTGCCGGCGTTCCCGTGGAGATCGTCGCGCCGGACGGCCGGGTGTTGTCGTCGGACGATGTGCAGGCGGGAGCGATCGAGTAACCGGGTGAAAGCGCCGGCCCCGATCGTCGATCGTTCAATCCCCCGCGGCGCGACTGGCTTGGTCCGCGTGCTCGCCGGCGCCGAGCCCGACATCGCGCGGGCCGCCCCAGGAATTCCGCGGCAATCGCTCGTGCGATGCGCGAACGACGCCCTCGGGCTCGCGCTGGACCCATAGGCCGTCGGCATCGAGCTCCCAGGCTTGGCGATTGTCGTCGAGATAGGTCTGTAGCAGCGACCGAAGCCGCTCGTGCAGCGCCGGTTGCTCGACCGGCGCGACCGCCTCCACGCGCCGGTCGAAGTTTCGCGGCATCCAGTCGGCCGAGCCAAGGTAGAATTCCTCGGCGCCGCCGTTGGCGAACTGCCAGAGCCGCGAGTGCTCCAGGAACCGTCCGATGATGCTGATGACGCGAATCCGCTCGCTCACACCGGGCAGCTGCGGGCGCAGACAACAGATGCCGCGCACGATGAGGTCGATCTCGACGCCGGCCTGCGACGCGCGGTAGAGCGCGTCGATCACCTCCGCGTCGACGAGCGCGTTCATCTTGCCGACGATCCGCGCCGGACGGCCGGCTTCCGCGTGCTCCGCCTCCCGCGCGATGAGCTCGATGAATCGCGCGCGCATGTTCACCGGCGCCACGAGCAGTTTGCGATATAACCGCTGTCGCGAGTAGCCCGTGAGGGAGTTGAACAAGTCGCTCACGTCGGCGCCGATCGACGGGCTGCAGGTGAGCAGCCCGACGTCGGTATAGAGGCGCGCCGTTCGAGAGTTGTAATTGCCGCTTCCTAAATGGATGTAGCGACGGATGCCGTCGGCTTCCCGCCGCACGACGAGCGCCGTTTTGGCGTGCGTCTTGAGATTGGCCGATCCGAAGGCGACGTGCACGCCGGCGTCCTCGAGCTGGCGCGCCCACACGATGTTGTTCGCCTCGTCGAACCGCGCCTTGAGCTCGACGATCACCGCGACCTGCTTGCCGCGCTGCGCCGCCTCGACGAGCGCCGCGACGAGGGCCGTGTCACCCGAGGTGCGGTACAACGTGAGCTTGATGGCCAGCACATGGTCGTCGTGCGCCGCTTCCTCGAGGAATCGCTCGACCGATCCGGTGAACGAGTCGAACGGATGGTGGAGCAACAGATCGCCTTCGCGAATCACGTCGAACATGCTGCGCGCCGCATCACGCAGCTCGGCGGGAATCGTCGGGGTGAATGGCGGGTCCTTCAGCGCAGGCAAGTCGATGGTCGACAGGCCGCTCAAGTGGCTCAGGTCCAGGAGTCGCCCCGCATCTTGAATGTCGCGCTCGGCCAGACGGCTGCTCTCGGCCACGTCGTCCTCGCGGAGCTCGTCGAGGAGGAGCGCGCGAAGGTGGAGCGGCATGTCGTCCTGAACCTCCACACGCACTACTTCACCGAATCGGCGATTGAAGACCTGCTCCTCGATCGTCGCCAACAAGTCCTCGGGCTCCTCGATCGGTATGTCGAGATCGGAGTAGCGCGTGATGCGGAAGACGTACCACGCGACCACCTCCATGCCCGGGAACAACGCGCTCAAGTTCGCGCCGATCACCTGCTCGAGCGGGACGAAATGGAACGGGCGGCCGTTCACGGGAACCCAGCGCGGCAAGCTCTTCGGAACTTTCACGCGCGCGAAATGGATCGCTCCGCGCTCGGGGTCGCGAATCTCCACCGCGAGCGACAATGAGAGGTTCGATATATATGGAAATGGATGTCCCGGATCGACGGCCAGCGGCGTCAGCACGGGAAAGATCTGCGACTCGAAGTACTCGTCGATCTCGCCCCACTCGCCCGCCGTGAGATCCTTGACGCCGACCAACCGCACCTCGTGCGACGCCAGCTCGTCGAGGAGCGTCGTCAAACAGTCGCGCTGCAGCCGGCTAAGCCGTGACACCTCGGCGTCGATCGCGTCGAGTTGCTCTTGCGGAGTCAAGCCGTCGGGCGGCCGCTGCACCACGCCGGCCGCCACCTGCCGGCGTAAACCGGCAATGCGGACCATGTAGAACTCATCGAGGTTCGCGCTGAAGATGGACAGGAACTTCACGCGCTCGATCAACGGCACTCGCGGGTCCAGCGCCTCGTGCAGCACTCGGGCGTTGAAGGCGAGCCAGCTCAGCTCCCGGTTGAGATATAGCGAGGAGCCGATGTGTGCGTCGGGCATATGCGGGGGATCGAACCAGGTCGAATGGGCTGTATTTGGTACTTACAGCCAGACGGCACGGTCGGCCAGGGAGTTTGTGATAAACAACGTCACAATGGCGTCACGGCGGGGTGCGCGGCGGCCTTGCGGTTGGCGGAACCGCGTTTTGGCGCTGCCGAGCCCTACAGCTTGACGATGACCGCGAGCACGTAATACGAGACCGCGGCCACTATCGCCGCGGCAGGGATGGTGAGCACCCATGCCCAGACGATGCGCCCGGCGACTCCCCAGCGAACGGCCGACACGCGCTGCGTCGCGCCCACGCCGACGATCGACCCCGTGATCGTATGGGTCGTGCTCACGGGAATTCCGAAGTGCGTCGCGATCAAGATCGCCGCCGCGCCCCCGGTCTCGGCACAGAAGCCGCTCACCGGACGCAGCTTGGTGATTCGCGAGCCCATCGTATGTACGATGCGCCATCCGCCGAACAACGTGCCGAGCGAGATCGCGCTGTAGGCGCAGATCTCCACCCAGTGCGGGATGGTGTTGTTGTCGGCCAGATACAGGTGGTGCAACCACCCGGTCTCATGCGCGAACGACCCGTTCACCGACACCAGCAAGCCCACGATGACGCCCATCGTCTTCTGCGCGTCATTCCCGCCGTGCGAGTACGAGAGGAGCGCCGAACTGGCGAGCTGCGCCGGCCGGAAAAACCGATCGACGCGGGCGGCAGACGTCCGATGGAACAGCCAAAAGACCGAGACCATCAGGATGTAGCCCGCGACCAGGCCCACGAGCGGCGAGAGCACGATGAACGTCAAAGTCTGCGTCCACTTCGTGCCCCAGGTGATCGCCGACAACCCGGCCCTCGCGACCGCCGCGCCGGCATACCCACCGATGAGCGCGTGCGATGAGCTCGAGGGAATCCCGAAATACCAGGTGATGAGGTTCCAGATGATCGCGCCAAGGAGCCCGCCGAGAATGACGTTCGGGTTCACGATGCTCTGCTCGATCATCCCGCCGCCGATGGCTTTGGCGACAGCGAGGGAGCCGGTGAACGCGGCGGCGAAATTGAAGACCGCGGCCCACAACACCGCGGCCAACGGACTCAGCACACGAGTTCCGACGATCGTGGCGATCGAGTTCGCCGAATCGTGGAAGCCGTTGCTGAAATCGAAGATGAAGGCGATCAGGACGATCGCGACGACGTACCAGATCACGCGCGATTCATCAAGCGTTCTTGAGCGAAATGCTCTGCAGCACCTGGGCAACGCCCATGCAACTGTCGATCGCGCCCTCGAGCGTGTCGTACATCTCCTTCCACTTGATCACGTCGAGCGGATTCGGATTTCCCGCGAACAACGCGCCGACGGCCTCGTGGTAGATCGCGTCGCCTTCCTCCTCCAAATGCTTGATCAACGCGACGTGTTGATTCACCGCCGGCGGTTTGCGCATCTGCGCCACGGCCACTTGGATCTCGTTCGCAGCCCGCATCAACACGCCGGTCAACTGCTTGGCCGGCGGAAGGACCTCGGTGATATGCAGCATCGCGAAGCGTCTCGACGTGCCGTCGAGCAAGTCGATCACGTCGTCGAGGCGCGACGCGAGCCGGTGGATGTCTTCCCGGTCGATTGGGGTGATGAAGCTCTTGTCGATCCGCTGATTCACCGTGGCGGTCAACAGATCGGCCTTGTGCTCGATGTCCTTGATCGCCGTGACATACTCGTTGACGTGCGCAACGTCGCCGAACAGGGTGTCGAGCAGCTTTGCCGTCGTGGCGAGATGCCCGGCAAGCTGGTCGAACAGCTCGAAGAATTGTTCGTCGCGTGGCAAGAGGCGGCCGAGCATGTCGCTCCGAAGTCAGGGTGCGTTGTTACGGCGGCTGTAACGCCCCGAAGATACGCGTCGCGGGATGGCAGGCAAAGCCCGCCCCGTCAAGCAGTCGCCATCCAGTGCCGTTGGTCGCGAATGGAATTCCGCTCGGCGACAAGCCGCGGGTTCTCGAACGCTTTGATCAACACCATTCCGGAGATGAACCCTCCAATGTGTGCCCAGACCGCCACGCCGCCCGCAGCCGGCGAGACTTGCGCAGTCACCACTTGGACGCCGAACCAGTAGATCAAGACGATCCAGGCGGGAATAGCGAAGACTTTGAAAAAGATGATGAAGATGAACAGCATGTTGACGCGGACTCGAGGATAGAGAACGAGGTACGCGCCCAACACACCGGAGATCGCGCCCGACGCGCCGACGGTCGGAACCGCGGACGCGGGGTTGATCAGAACGTGCGTCGCCGCTGCGATCAGTCCGCAGAGCAGGTAGAAAGCAAGGAAGCGACCCGGCCCCATGCTGTCCTCAATGTTGTTGCCGAAGACCCAAAAGAAGATCGCGTTGCCGAGAATGTGCCCCCAGCTGCCGTGGAGGAACATCGAGATGAGCGGCGTGAAGATGTTGATCGGATCGCGGTCGATGGCGCACCCGATGCCCGGACCTATGGGGACGGTCGCGCCAACGGGGAGCCTGTGGGTCAGCTCGGCGGGCACCATCCCGAGGTTGCACACGCTCTTCACGAGTTGAAGATCGTTGCCGGGAAGCCCGCCGCCCTGGACCACGAGCCAGACCGCAAACATGGCCCCGAGAATGAGCCAGGTCATGATCGGCGTGTGTAGCGTCGGGTTCTCGTCGGAAATCGGAATCATGGAGGACAGTCAGGTCGTGAGCCGAGCGCGCAATCCGCGAGGATCGGGCCGCTACTATATGGCGGGCTGACAGATACGGCCAGCGTTGCTCGCGCGAGCGGTCGCGAAGCTGCCATCTTGGCGCAGAAATCCGGTCCCTCTCTTGCCTTCTTCCTCCGCGTTCACGGCGGTGCCTATGCGGCGCTGCCCAACATTCATTCGTTGAGGAAGCGATGGCGGACAAAGTTATTGGCATCGATCTCGGAACCACGAACTCAGTGGTCGCGGTCATGGAAGGCGGCGATCCGATCGTGATCCCGAACGCCGAGGGCGGTCGAACGACCCCATCGGTCGTGGGCTTCACCAAAGACGGGGAGCGGCTCGTCGGCCAAGTCGCCAAGCGTCAGGCCGTCACCAACCCGCAGAACACCGTTTTCTCCATCAAGCGCTTCATGGGACGTCGCATGAGCGAGGTCCAGGACGAGACGAAGCGCGTTCCCTACAAGGTCGTGTCTGGCGGCAATGACATGGCCGCCGTCGAGGTCCAGGGCAAGCGGTACAACCCGCCCGAGATCTCGGCGATGATCCTTCAGAAAATGAAGCAGACGGCGGAGGACTACCTCGGTCATACGGTCTCGAAGGCGGTCGTCACCGTGCCTGCGTACTTCAACGATGCACAGCGTCAGGCCACCAAGGACGCCGGCAAGGTCGCCGGACTCGACGTGCTGCGCATCATCAACGAGCCGACCGCGGCCGCGCTCGCCTACGGCCTCGATAAAAAGAAGGACGAGAAGATCGCGGTCTTCGACCTAGGGGGCGGCACCTACGACATCTCGGTGCTCGAGCTCTACGACGTGGAAGGCTCGCGCCAGTTCGAGGTCAAGTCGACCAACGGCGACACGCACCTGGGCGGCGACGACTTCGACCAGCGCGTGATCGACTGGATCGTCGGCGAGTTCAAGCGCGATCAGGGCATCGACCTCTCCAAGGATCCCATGGCGCTCCAGCGCCTCAAGGAAGCCGCGGAAAAGGCGAAGATGGAGCTGTCGAGCACGATGTCGACCGACATCAACCTCCCCTTCATCACCGCCGATCAGAGCGGGCCCAAGCACCTCAATTATTCGCTGACGCGCGCCAAATTCGAGCAGCTGGTCGACGACTTGATCCAGCGCACGCTCGAGCCCATGAAGAAGGCGCTCAAGGATGCGGGCTTGCAGCCCAACGAAGTCGACGAAGTGATCCTCGTCGGTGGCTCGACGCGCATTCCGAAGATCCAACAGATCGTGAAGGACTTCTTCGGCAAGGAGCCCAACCGCTCGGTGAACCCGGACGAAGTCGTCGCGATCGGCGCCGCCATTCAGGGCGCGGTGCTCACCGGCGAGCAGAAGGACGTCCTGCTGCTCGACGTCACGCCGCTGTCGCTCGGAATCGAGACCTTGGGCGGCGTCACGACGGTACTCATCCCGCGCAATACCACCATCCCGACCAAGAAGAGCGAGACGTTCTCCACGGCTGACGACAATCAGACCACGGTCGAGATCCACGTGCTGCAGGGCGAGCGCGAGCTTGCTCGGGACAACCGCACCATCGGCAAGTTCCAGCTCACGGGCATTCCGCCGGCTCCGCGCGGCATGCCGCAGATCGAGGTGACGTTCGACATCGACGCGAACGGCATCCTCCACGTCTCGGCCAAGGACAAGGCGACCAGTAAGGAACAGAAGATCCGCATCGAGGCCTCGAGCGGTCTCTCCGACGCCGACATCGACAAAATGGTCAAGGACGCCGAGAAGAACGCGGCGGAGGACAAGAAGCGTCGCGAGGAGATCGATACGCGCAATCGTCTCGACAGCCAGACGTACGAAGTCGAGAAGAACGCCAAGGAGTGGTCGGACAAGCTCGCGCCCGAGCTCAAGTCCAAGCTCGACAGCGCGGTGGAGCGTGCACGAAAGGCGCTTCGCGGCGATGACATGAATGAGATCCGCGCGGCGCAGGAGGAGCTCAATCGCGCCTTCAGCGAGGCCGGGCAGTCGTTCTACGCGCAGAGCCAGAGCACGGCAGGCGCCGAGGCCGGACAAACGGCCGACGCCACCGGTCAGCCGGCCTCGGGCGGTCCGACGACCGGTGCGCCGCACGGCGAAGACGTGGTCGAGGCGGACTACGAGATCGTCGACGAAAGCAAAAAGTAAAGATTTGGCCGCAACCGGCCCACGGTGGAAACCGTGGGCCGGCTCGTGCGTGTCAGAGTACGGGACTCAACTGGCGGAGGTTCGGGATCGCGCGAAACTTGCCCGGCCACGCTGGTGTAGCAGATTTACACCAACAATTTTTCGCAGGTGACAGATCCAATGTCCAACATGTCCAGTCGATTCTCCCGCGCACGCCTAGGCGCAGCGGTCGCGGTGGCATTTCTGTGCGGACTGATCTTCGCGTCGGGGTTCGACCTGACGCGATTCAGTTGGGCGCAAAGCCGTGTGAATGCGCCGGCCAAACCGACCGCGGCGCAAGTCGCGCCCGCCGCCGATTTGGAGACGTCGTTCGAGGCCGTCGCGGATCATGCGCGGCCAGCCGTCGTCTCGATCGAGACCGAGCGGTTCCAGCGTTCGCATCCGGCCATTCGCCAGCGCGGCGGCCGCGGCCAGCAACTCCCGCCGGGCATCGAGCAGTTCTTCAGACAGTTCGATGATCCGCAAGGCGGCCCGCAGTCCGATGTGCCCGAGGAGGCGAGCGGCTCCGGCTTCATCGTTTCACCCGATGGGTACATCCTGACCAACAACCACGTCGTCGCCGACGCCGATCGCGTGAACGTCACGCTGTTCGACAAGCACGTTTACACGAATGCCAAGGTCGTCGGTCGCGATCCGACCACCGATGTGGCGGTCATCAAGATCGACGCGACCAACCTGCCGACGCTCAACCTGGGCGACGATTCGCAGGCCCGCGTTGGCCAGTGGGTATTGGCAATCGGCAATCCGCTCCAGCTCGACTTCACGGTCACGGCAGGCATCGTGAGCGCGAAGGGGCGCAACCAGTCGGCCCTCCTCAACAACCGCTACGCCATCACCGATTACATCCAGACCGACGCCGCGATCAATCCCGGCAACTCGGGCGGACCGCTGCTCAACATTCGCGGCGACGTGATCGGCATCAACAGCGCAATCGCGAGCGGCACCGGGTACTACGCGGGCTACGGCTTCGCGATCCCGATTACGTTGGCCAAGCAGGTCATGAACGACCTGATCAAGTACGGTAAGGTCCACCGCGCGGTGCTCGGCGTCTCCATCGGCGAAGTCGACGCCAACGACGCAAAGGCCGCGGGCCTATCGACGATCGGCGGGGCCAAGATTCAGTCGTTCGAGCCAGAAGATGACAGCCCCGCCAAACGGGCCGGCGCCGAAGTGGGCGACATCATCATCGCGGCCGCTGGACATTCCGTGGATCAGGTGAACACGCTGCAGCGAGTCATCCGCGGCTTCAAGCCGGGCGAGACCGTCGATCTCGACGTGATGCGTTTCGGTCAGAAGAAGACGTTGCACGTCAAGCTGGGCGAGCCCGCGGCCGACGTCACGACCGTTGCGAGCGCGGACGAAGGTGCAACGCCGTCTCGCACCAACAAAGTCGGTAGCCAGAACGACAAGCTCGGAATTTCGGTCTCACCCGTCTCGCCTGAGTTCGCGCAGCAGGCCAAGCTGTCGAGCGGATTGCGCAACGCCATCGTCGTCACGGGCGTGACGGCGAGCGGGCCGTCCTATCGCAACTTGCTCCAGAACGACGTGATCCTCGCCGAACTGTTCCCCAAGGCGAAAGACATTCACACGTTGGACGATCTTCAGAGCGCCGTCGCGCCGCTCAAGGACGGTGACATCCTCGTGCTCAAGGTCTGCAACCCAAACCCGAGCACCGGCGTCTGCCAGACTCGTTCGGTGAGCATTCCCGTCGGGAAATAACGGGCAACCGTTAGAGAATGCAAAAGAGAGGCGCCGAATGGCGCCTCTCTTTTTTGCGTCCGGTCACGCGGGCCCGCGTCAACGCTGATAAACGAAATGGGCGTCGTTGAATACGACGGTGAGCGTGCTGCCCTGCACCGCTCCGATGAAGCTCGCCGTACCACCAACCCTCATCGTGAAATTGATCTGCTTGTCGGCCACGACGTACACCCCCGATGCGATCGATTGTGTCGTGGTCACGCTGCCGTCGGCGAGTGAGACGACGTCGTAGAAGCTCGTTTCCGCCCACGTGCTGTCGCCGGAAATACGCAGCGTGTCGGCGGTCAGGTTCCATTGGTCGGTGGCCGAGACGCGCGCGATCACGGGAAGGGGCCCGTCGTTGATCGTCGTGAGCGCAAACGTTCCGCTGACGTTCGCGTCCGTCG
>DASVYG010000047.1:0-15023 GCA_036392315.1 Gemmatimonadaceae bacterium | reverse complement strand
CAGCGATCCGCGCGACATTCCGCGCATCATCGCGCTGAGTCGCGCGACATACGCCAAGATGCTGCAGAATCTGTGGTGGGCTGCCGGTTACAACGTCGTCGCCATCCCACTTGCCGCAGGGGCGCTCGCATTCAAGGGAATCGTGCTGAGTCCAGCGATTGGCGCGGTGCTGATGTCTCTGAGCACGATCATCGTCGCGCTCAACGCGCAGCTGTTGCGACGAGCGAAGTTATAGATGTCGAAACGCCAGTCACGTGGACTGTTGTTGGGCGTGACTGCGGCGATGCTATTCGCGGGATGTTACGCGGCGATCCGGGCGGGGCTTGCCTATGCTCCGCCCTTCAGATTTGCTGCGCTTCGATCGCCAGTCGGCCCGCCTCATAATCTGCGGCGCTCACGAATACACCCGCCTGGCTCGGCGCGAGCGTTCCACCGGCGGTCCGCAGAATCGGTCGGTTCTGGAAGCAGCCCGACGTAGCTGCGACCACCACGGTACCCGTGAGAACGCGCCCCCATAGTCGTCGTGAGTTGGATGTCAGCCTGCGCCAATTGCGGTTCTAGTGGCTGCGACGCGAGCGACGGCCGATGCAGCGCGAGCGATCTGCCACTCCCTCCACAGCGAGTAGACGGCAGGGATGACAATCAGTGTGAGCACGGTGCTCGAGATCATGCCGCCAACCATCGGCGCCGCGATGCGCTTCATGACGCTCGCGCCGGTGCCATTGCCCCAGAGGATGGGGAGCAAGCCCGCCATGATCGCCGTGACGGTCATCATCTTCGGTCGCACGCGCTCGACAGCGCCTTCGACGACCGCGTCGTACAGATCACGCGCCGTTGGCCGTTCGGTGCGTGCCCGCTGCGCATTCCAGGCGTTGTCGAGGTAGATGAGCATCACGACGCCCGTCTCCGCCGCCACGCCGGCAAGCGCGATGAATCCGATCGCAACTGCCGCCGACCAGTTGTAGCCAAGCGCGTAGATGAACCAGATCCCGCCCACGAGCGCGAACGGCAGCGAGAGCATCACGATCAGCGTCTCGCCCACGCTCTTGAAGTTGAAGTACAGCAGCAGGAAGATGAGCGCGAGCGTCGTCGGAATGACGAGCTTCATGCGCGCCTTCGCGCTTTGCATGTACTCGTACTGACCGCTCCAAACCACCGAGTAGCCGGGTGTGAGCTTCACCATGTCGCCGACCATCTTCTGCGCGTCGGCGACGTAGCTGCCGATGTCGCGACCGACGACGTCCACATACACCAACGCCGTTGGCATCGCACCCTCGGTGCGGACGACCATGGGCCCGGCGACCTGTTTGATCGTCGCGACCTGGCCGAGCGGAATCTGCGCGACCCCTTGGCCCAAGGGCGACGCCGCCATGGGTGCGCCTCCCATGGCGCCGCCACCCACATCTGGCGCCGCCGCGCCGGCGTGTTGCATCGGCACGAGCACCGATGCAAGGCGCTCCGGTGTGTCGCGCAGTTCTTGGGGGTAGCGCACGCGAACGCCGTAGCGCTCGCGGCCTTCAACCGTCTGCGTGATGGTCATGCCACCGATCGCAGTCGCGATGACGGCCTGCACGTCGGCGACGTTGACGCCGTGGCGCGCCGCCGCGACTCGATCGATGTCGATGTCGAGGTAATAGCCGGACACCGCACGCTCGGCAAATGCGCTTCGCGTGCCGGGCACCGCCTGCACCGCCTGTTCGATCTGCTTACCGATCCGCTCGAGCTCCGCGAGGTCCGGTCCGAAGATCTTGATCCCGACCGGCGTCCGGATGCCGGTCGCCAGCATGTCGATGCGCCCCTTGATCGGCATCGTCCACGCATTGGTGATCCCTGGCATGCGGACCGCCGAATCCATCGCCGCCACGAGGCCGTCGTACGTCACGCCAGCGCGCCATTGCTCCTTCGGCTTGAGCGAGATCGTGGTCTCGATCATGTCGAGGCCGGCGGGGTCGGTGGCGGTGTTCGCACGACCGGCCTTGCCCCACACGTGCTCGACCTCGGGGAAGCTCTTGAGGATCGAGTCCTGCTGACGCAGGATCTCTCGCGCGCGAGCAACGGGAAGCCCGGGCAAGGTGGTCGGCATGAACAGGATGGTGCCTTCGTCCAGCGGCGGCATGAACTCGCTGCCGAGGCGCGACCACGGAACCCAGGTGAGAATCAGCGTGACCACTGCGGCGAGAATCACCGGGCCACGGTGCGACATCACGAAGTCGATCACCGGCCGGTATACGCGAATCATGCCGCGGTTGATCGGGTTCGCGCGTTCCCGAAAGATGCGACCCCGTATGAACAGCCCCATGGTGACCGGAACCAGTGTCACCGATAGGAGGCTGGCCGCCGCCATGGAGAAGGTCTTCGTGAATGCCAGGGGTTTGAACATGCGTCCTTCCTGGCCTTGCAACGTGAACACGGGCAGGAACGAGACGGTGATGATGAGCAACGAAAAGAAGAGCGCCGGCCCGACTTCCTTCGAGCTCTCCACCACGACGCGCCAGCGCTCCGCCGTCGTGAGCACCGACGCGTTGAACGACCGCGCGTTGCTGGCAGCCGCCGCGGCGCCCTGCTTGGCGACCACCGCGCGCTCGAGGTGCTTGTGCATGTTCTCGATCATCACGATCGCGCCGTCGATCATCGCACCGATGGCGATCGCGATGCCACCGAGCGACATGATGTCCGCGCCCACGCCCACGCCGCGCATGGCGATGAAGGCCATGAGAATCCCCACGGGCAGCGTCAGGATGGCCACCAGCGCCGATTGCGCGTGAAAGAGGAAGATGACGCACACGAGCGCAACGATGATCGACTCTTCGATGAGCTTCCCCTTGAGCGTCTCGATCGCGCGCTCGATGAGCGTGCTCCGGTCGTACACCGGCGTGACGATCACGCCTGTCGGCAGGCCCTTCTGCACTTCGGCGAGCTTGGCCTTGACATTGTTGATCGTCGTGAGCGCATTCTGCCCGAAGCGCATCACGACGATTCCACCGACCGCGTCACCGCGGCCGTCGAGATCGGCCACGCCGCGCCTGATTGCTGGGCCCACGCTCACGCGCCCCAACTCGGCGACGCGGATGGGCGTCCCCGCGGCAGTCGCGCCGACAACGACGTTCTCGATATCCGAGATGGACTTGAGGTAGCCGAGCCCGCGCACCATGTACTCGCGCTCGGACAGCTCCATCGTCATCGCACCTACGTCGTTGTTCGCCGACTGAATGGCGCTCATGACGCGTGTGACCGGGATGCCGTACGCCAGCAGCTTCGCCGGATCGATGTCTACCTGATACTGCTTTTCAAAGCCGCCGATTGTGGCGACTTCCGAAACGCCTGGCACGGCCGTGAGCGCGTACCGGAGATACCAGTCCTGCACGCTTCGAAGCTGCGCGAGATTCAGCCGGCCCGTCGTGTCTTCGAGCGAGTACTGATACACCCACCCGAGGCCCGTCGCATCCGGGCCGAGGGTGGGCGTCACCGTTGTTGGCAACTTGCCTTTGATACCGTTCAGATACTCGAGCACGCGCGAGCGGGCCCAATACAGATCGGTGCCGTCGTCGAAGATGATGTACACGAAGGAGACGCCGAAGAACGAGTAGCCGCGCACCGTGCGCGCGCCGGGCACCTTGAGCATCTCGGCGGCGATCGGATACGTGACCTGATCCTCGACGATGCGCGGCGCCTGCTCGTTGTAGTCGGCCTGCACGATGACCTGGACGTCGGACAGGTCTGGCAACGCTTCGAGCGGCGTGCGGCGCACGGCGTAAATTCCGCCGATCGCGGCGGCGAGGGTGAACAGCACGACGATCAGTTTGTTGGCGACCGACCACTCGATGATTCGCTTGAGCATGGTCGTCCTCCTCAGGGCTTCTTCGGCGCGTCGGTGCTCGGCAGCGCCTTGGGCGGCTTCGTCAGCTCCATTCCTGGCATGTTGCCCATGCCGCCGAGCGCTGTGCCGAGATTCGATTCCGCGTCGACGAGGAACGTCGCCGACGACACCACCGTCTCGCCCGCCGCGAGCCCGCGGAGGATTTCGACGCGATCGTCGTTCGCCGCACCCACCACCACTTCGCGCGGGTTGAGTGTGCCGGTCGAGTCGCGGACGAAGATGATGCTCCGCTCGCCGGTTGCCAGCACGGCCGATCGCGGCACGGTGAGCACGTTCGCACGCTCATTGCCGGCGATCCGAATGGTGGCGTACATCCCCGGTTTGAGTCGGAGATCGCCGTTGGGCAGCACGACACGAACGCGCACGGTGCGCGTCTGCGGATCGAGCGTCGGGTAGACGTAGGCGATGCGCCCCAGCCGGTGCTCGCCCGGCAGCGCGTCGAAATCTGCGTGAACCGTCTGACCTATAAGCACGTTCGCGATGTCCTGCTCGAACACTTCGCCTTCCGCCCACACCGTGCTCAGGTCGGCGACTTTGTAGAGCGCGTCTCCGGCCATGATCTTCTGTCCGGCGAGAACACTCTTCTCGAGCACGTAGCCACCGGCGGACGCGCGAAGCGTGAGCGTTTTCTGAACCTGGCCAGTGCGCTCTATTTCGGCGATCTCACTCGCCGGGATGTCCCAGTACGCGAGCCGGCGCCGCGCAGATGCCGCCAAGTCGGCCGCGTTTTGCCGGGTGTCCTCACTCGCCGCCGAGACGTCGCTCTGAAGCCGTTTGGCGAGCAGCAGTTCCTCTTGTGCGCTCACCAGCATCGGCGAGTAGATGGTGAGTAGTGGTTGTCCCACCGACACCGCTTGCCCCGTGGCGTTCACGTAGAGCTGATCGACCCAGCCGTCGATCTTGGGTGAGATCGTCTTTAGGCGAGTTTCGTCGAAGGTGATTTGGCCAACGGTGCGCACCTCTTTCGCCAGCGGCCCGAGCGTCGCCGTCGCGTACGTCACACCGATTCGTCGCTCATCTGCTGGTGAGAGCATGACGGGCTTACCGATGTCTCCGCCGACGGATGTGGCGCCGTGTGCGTGACCCGCTGCCGTTGTCGCGACATCGCTCCTTCCGCGCGTGGCGAGATAGACGCCACCGGTCGCGGCCACGACGACCGCGCCGTAGACCACGCCGCGCGCGATCATTCGGCGACCACGTTTGGCGGCCGGGTTGGGTTCCGTGGCTGCCTCAGGACCAACGCCCGTCCCGTTGCCGTGATGCCCTGTGGCCGACGGTGCATTCATGGACGCCGTCTGACGATCGCGCTGGACGACTTCAGTCTCGTCTATTTTCATTTGGCACCTCGCGCCGCCGCCCTGAACTGCCCTGTGACGGCGATCTGATTCGGGTCGAAGAGCTCGCGGCCAGTCAGCATCTCGAGATCCGCCCAGGCTTTCCCCTGGTCGGCATCGAGCGCGTAGAGCTCTTGCTGGTACTTGTTCACGGTCATCTGGTCGTCGAGCAGCGTCATGAAATCCACGCCGCCGACGCGGTACGCAGACAGCGCGGAGGCGACGGTCGCCTGCGCCTGCGGCAGCACCGTGGTCCAATAGAGGTGCGAGAGGTTCCGCGCGCGGACGAGGTTCGCGTACGCCTCTCCGATCTTGCCGCGCGTCTCAGCCCGCATACTGGCGACGTCCGCCTCGGCCATCTGCTTCATTGCGCCCGCTTCCTCGCGCATGCGAAGCTGGCGGTCGCGCGCGAACACCGGGATCGACGCGCCGAACATGAGGCTGCCCATTCGCTCGGTGCCCCCCATGTCGCCGCCACGCTGCGCGAACTGCACACCAACCTGGAGATCCGGCCAGATTTCTTTGCGAGCCAACTTCTCGGAAGCCTCCGCCGCGTTCACTTCGTCGAGCCCGGCGCGGATCATCGGCCGGTCACCGAACGCAATCGCTTCGAGCCACGCGCGCTCCGGGATCGAGTCGGGAAAGCTCGGAAGCGCCGGAGACGCGACCTGCGCGTCGGCGCCGCGGTCGAGCAGCGCGTTCAAGCGCGCGACCATCGACTGCCGCATGGCCTGCATGCGCAGCGTGTCCTCGGCCATCTTCGCGATCTCGACCTGTGCGCGCAGGACGTCGGCCTGCCGGCCTTCGCCGACGCGGTACATGGATTCGGCGGTTTTCTCGATGTCCTGCAAAAGACGCAAGGTCTCACGTGCAATGCGAAGACTCTGATCAGTCGTGTAGAGATCGTAGAACGCCATCGCCGTCTGACTGCGAAGCTCCCAAACCACATCGTTCGCGCGCTCGTTTGTCGCCGAGGCCTGGGCCCCGGCTGCGCGACCGGCGAGCGCGAGCTTGCCGCCGAGCGGGAGCATCTGCATGACCTGGAGTTGCGTCATGCCCGTCGTCGCCATCGGTGCGAGATTTGGCAGCGAATAGTTCATCCACCCGAGCTGGAGCTGCGGGTCCGGTGGACGTTGGGCGCCGGGCACGCGCGCTTGTGCCGCGCGCACGAGTGCTCGCGCCGCGCCGATCTTCGGATTGTCGCGACCCACCTGTGCGTACAGATCACCGAGGCGCGTCGGCGCAGTCGCGGACGGCGCAGGCTTCACCGGTGCCTGCGCGCTGAGGAAATGGGACGGCTGCACACCGAGTGCGAGCGTCCCTGCCAGGACTCCCGCAAGTATCCGACAGCGGCGCCATGTGCGCCGCGGATTGGTTCGCATGTTGTGTCACCTCTCAATGAGCGCCGGCGAGAAGCACGAGATGCCGCCGACGCGTTTTCCCTGGCTCGAGTCGCTCAGCGTCGAAGCGACGCCGGCGAGGAGCGCGCTGCGCGTGGAGAGGTCAGGCGCGCGGTGGGGGAAGCTCCGGGGCAGACGTCGGCCCGGAGTGAAGGAGGGCTGGTGCTGGCAGCTCCAATAGTTCGGCGCGCATCATCACGGATGCTACGTTGCGAGCGGCGGGCGCCGCGCTAATATCGCACGCCGTCATGGACAGGCATTGTCCCGGAGCCCAGGGTAGGCCGCACCCGTCGTGGTTGCCCATGCCGCCGCAGTCCGCAGGGCTCATGGGTGCGTCCGAATCAAACATCGCCGAGACGGGCGCGCGCGTCCCGGCAGACGAACTCATCCCGCTCATGTCACGCATCCCATGCGCGCCGTCGTCGTTCCGCGCAGCGCCGTGGTGCAGTGTGCACAACGTGCCGCTTCCCAGCAGCGAGAGCTGCAGGAGGAAGAGGCTACAAAGCGCGGCGAAGGACCGATGAACGAAGGACATCGACGAGTGGGCGAAAATGGTCGGGCTTTGCGCTGACGAAAAATTCGTCTCTCGCATTTGCTTATACAGTCGGGAGAAGCTGTGGTTGCCGTAGGTCTTTCCCTGACATGCTTCTCGCGACTTGATCTGCATGGTCCGACTGCGTTCTTCATTCACGGCATGTGCGGCAATGCAAACATGCTGGCAAGCGCGGCGTCGCCAGAATCTTCAGTCCGCCTCGAGTTCGCGGGAGTCCGTCCTTCGATTAACGCATAGGAGCCGGCCCCTGGGGGCCGGAAATCTGGCTCGCCCTGCTGGTCACACCGGCGACCCTCGTCCCGTCCAAATGGCGTGCGTTAGACCAGGTTGGCGCATTGGGCGCCCAGCTGACCAACGCTCCACAACGGGAGGTTCAGATGCGTGCAGACACTCGAAGCGTGACCCTCGACGCCCCGGCCGCAATGGTGTTTGATTTTCTCGCCGACCCACTCAATCTCCCGAAGTGGGCGGTCGCGTTCGCTCACTCGGTTCACCGCGACGGCGATGCGTGGCGTGTTCAAACCGGTCAGGGTGAGATCAGTCTTCAGATATCGGCTGACGCCGCACATGGGACGATCGACTTCCGAATGCGTCCGACGTCGGGCGTCGCCATCACAGCCTACTCCCGAGTCCTCGCGTCGGGCGACACCGCGGAGTACGTCTTTACCCAGTTTCAAGGCCCCGGCATGTCCGATGCGGCGTTCGAGGGGCAGGTGAACGCCCTGTGCGAGGAGCTCACAGTGCTCAAAAGTATCATGAAGGCCCGGACGGTATGCCCGAATTGAGTGATGTCTAATCGATCCGAGGCCGAAGTAGTTTGCTCGGTCCGCCTCGCCATCGGCGGTGACCGCGACGCGCTCGAGTCAGTCGTGGTTCACATACAGACGGACGTGTACAACCTCGCGGTGCGCATGCTCTGGTGCCCCGACGATGCCGCCGACGCGACGCAGGAAATCCTCATGAAGGTGGTGACGCGCCTCGCTTCATTCCGCGGGGATAGCGCTTTCCGCACCTGGGTCTATCGGATTGCTGCGAATCACCTGCTCGACGTGCGCCGGAGCCGCGTCGAGCGCGAGCGGCTCACGTTCTCGTCGTTCGGTGAATCCCTGCGCAACGGAGCGAGCGACCCGCCGGCGGGTTGGGAGAGTGATCCGGAACAGCGTCTACTCCTCGAGGAGGTCAAGATTGGCTGCACGACGGCCATGCTGCTTTGCCTCACCCGCGACGAGCGAATCGCCTACATCCTCGGCGACGTGTTCGAGTTTAGCAGCGACGAAGCCGCCGCGGTGCTAAGTGTCTCGGCAGCGGCATTCCGACAGCGGCTCTCTCGCGCTCGCGCCGCGTTGCGAGCGTTCATGGCGGCCGAGTGTGGCCTCGTGGCGGACGCGGCCCCATGTCGATGCCGGCGGCGCGTGCGTGCCGCAGTGGCGACCGGTCGGGCCCGCGCTGATCGTCCGCTATTCATGCTGCGGGAACCGAGCGCCGCGCGCGAACTGCCGGTGATCAGCGGTGTCGACGAGATGGACGAGCTGCACCGCATCGCGGGAATCTTTCGCAGTCATCCCACCTACCAGGCACCCGGAGCGTTGCTTGACGCGGTGCGCGGCGCGCTCGCGTCGGGCCGATATTCGATCGTGCTCTAACAGCGTAAGTACAAGAAAGGCATCGGTGTGCCGCGCGATGAGATGATTGAGTGCAGATGATGCGTTGGGTCGTCAACCGCCATCAAATCGATTGTACGCCTCCGCGTGTGCGACGCGTGCGGCATGTCGCGCAACTCGGATATCCGGAAGCAGCGTCCGGGCGAGTTCATGCACGACCGGCTGACTGACGCCACGCTCCGAGAGCGCGCGGCGTACCGCGCGATGCAGGAAAACGAAGTCGTTCAGGACTGTGCCCTCGGGGCATCGCTGCGCTCGCCGGAAGGTACCATGACGGCTCGCTTCAGTACGAATCCGGCGCCGTCTTGCCGGCGCTCTCATACCGCCGACCGAATCAAGGAGCTCCTCGAGCACACGACGCAGCTCGCCACTTCGATCGTCGAGCGGCATCGACCTCCATGGCTCCAGTGCGTTCGCAATTTGCCGCCAGGCCAGCATGACAAGCTTCACCGTAACCGGCGATGGCTCGCCCCACGGGTCGCGCTCGAACGAGTCGGCGTCGGCCATACCGTCTACCGAGCCGCCGTGATCCGTTCACCGCCTGCGACGATGACAAAGTCTGCACGACGATTTCGACTCCAGCATGATTCCTCGTGCTCACTGCAGACGGGACGCTCCTCACCATTGGAGGCGATAGCGATCCGGGTCGAATCGATTCCGCGCTCGGTCAGATAGCGGCGCGCCTGTGCTGCCCGGTGCATCCCAAGCGCCAGATTGTATTCGTCGGAACCACGCTCGTCGGCATTCCCGTCGATACGGAGGCGAATCGATCGATTCGCGGCGAGAATGGACGCCTTCTGATCGAGGAGCGAACGCTCGGACGACAAGATTTCGGCGCGGTCGAAGTCAAAGTGGATTGGCGCAGTCAGTTGTACGCGAGCGTTCGCTTCGGCGGCGCGCATGGCCTCTTCCGCCCGGCGCAGGCTATCCGCTCGCGCGTTCGCGCGGGCGGCTGAGTCTCGGCGGGCCGCATCCGCGCGGGCAACCGAGTCGGCACGTGCGCGAGCGAGTCGCGCTGCATCGTCGCTCGCCGGGCGAGTTGCTGGCGCGACGACCGCCGGCGTTCGATGACAAGCCGCGGCGAGGACGCTCGCGGCAGTGAGCAGCAATGCAGCGCTCAGCCGAGTGCGGCTGGGCAACCAAGCGAGGCGGGGCATACATACCTCCAGACGTGGGAAGTCAGGCGAGGCTCAAATCACGCGAACGCCCGTATGCTAACTGCGGGGGATACCCCACATTATCGTCCCGAACGTTCTTTCGCCAGGGTGATGCCGCGCAACCCTCGACAGACAATGGGGTGTCCCCCGTAGTCCTGCCCCAATGCAAGCCTCGTATCATTGAGCAACACGGTTATGGACCAAGCGCAGTACATTGTCACGTGTTGCGGCTGCGCACGATGCCGGCCGCGCCGCCCACAGCTCGCTCGCCACGGCCAGCATTGCCCCGCGAGAGATCGCCTCGCGGCGCGCGGTTGTAGGAATCGCAAGCAGTGTTCGCGCCGAATCAGCGAGAGCAGATCGTCCTGGTTGCATGCACGGACCAAGCGTCGACAACGTGCGCTCGAGTAGTGCGCGACTTCTCAAATACCTTTCGTGCGAGTCGATGTCGCCGGCCGTTGGATCCAGCGAAAGCACTGTGTCGGCGATCGAGAGATTGCTTGCGATTCTGGCGTCATCGGGCTTGAGCCGTGATGCTTCGGCCAGGTCGGCGCGGGCCGTGCGAAAATTGCCGAGCGCCAGAGCTGCTTCACCCATCCCAGCGTAGGCGACGGCGTCGTGCGGATCACGAAGCAGCAGCTCGCGAAATATTGTCGCTGCCCGCGCCGGCGAGCCGGCCAGGATGAACAGTTGACCCAAGCGACGGCGAAGCGCTGTGCTGTCGCGTGAGGTCTCCTCCAGCGGAAGCAATTCCGCGAGCAGCTCTCCTGCCGCGCCGCTACGAGCGAGTAGGTCGATGAGCTCGAAGCGGGCCTCCGTGCGTCGGACAACCGAATCGGCGCCCCAACGACCGAAGATGGCACGGTGAAAGTAGGCTTTCGCGTCCTGGGGCCGGCTTTCACGCATCATCACATGCGCCATCGTCAAATTCACCGCACCGTCGTTCTCCGCTCGATCGAGCAATGCCTTCAAGGTCGCCTCGGCCTCCGTGATCCGGCCCTCTTCGAGCATGGCTTCGCCGAGCGCGAGGGCATAGTCTACATTTTGGCGATCAATGGCGACCGCTGCGCCGAAGCGCGCTCCTGCCTCCTGGGCGTGACCCGCCGCCAGGAGCGCAAGGCCCTCCGAGTACTCGTCGGCGGCATGCGCGTCCGACTCGCGACGAACGACGCGCGCAAGAAAAAGGTCGAGCAACAGCAGCAGCGCGGTGACGATGAGAATCCCGGCGAACGTCGCCACGAACACAGAAGTGCTTGCGGTCCGTTTTGCCGCACGTGAAGACGGAGCGACCTCACTCATCGCGGACTATCGCTCGCGCCGGCACGTCTGAAATGTGCTCGACGCCATAGGCCCTGAGAATGTCGGGTAGGGTCACGACCCCGAGCAACGTGTGCACGTTCGCGCGACTGACGACGGGAAGAACTGTATGCTGCGTGGCGCCCATTCTGGTCAGCGCTAGGCCGAGTGGATGATCGCTGTGCACGTGCGGGACGGCTTCATCGTCGCTCGCATTCGGGTCCAGTTCGTCGAGTAGGTCTCGCACTGTCGCTGCTCCGCGGCCTTCTCCGACCGCCATCGCGATGTCGCTCGAGCGAATCATTCCGGCGAGCCCGCGTTCATCCACCACGGGCCATGATCCGAACGTCTTCCCTGCCACGCGCCGCTGTGCCTCGGAGAGTTGAAGGTCCGCCGCGAGCGGGGGCGGCCCAGCCTGAAGGGCGCTGCTCACGCGTAGTTGACGCGATAACTGCCGAAATGCTCCAGTCGGAAGGTGAAGACCGTCCTGTCGGGCAAGTGCCTCGTAGATTGGCTCGTGTTGAAATCGTTGCGAGATGTAGAATGCGATCAGATTCGAGATCATCAGCGGAACGATGATCGTGTAGTTTCGGGTCACCTCGAAGATCATGATGACAGATGTCAGCGGCGTGCGGATAATGCCGGCGAACGCCGTTCCCATTCCGACGAGAGCGTAGGCCCCCGCGCCGGCGGTGCTGAGGGGGAAAAGAAGATGCGCCACATGCCCAACGGCGCCACCAATCATGGCGCCGATGAACATACTTGGCCCAAAGATTCCGCCCGCATTGCCCGACGCGTAACACACTGCGGTCGCGATGATCTTGAGTATCGCGAGCAAGACGACGACATGAAGCACGAGCTCGCCGCTCAGCGCTTGGTCGACCTGATCATAGCCGACCCCGAGCACCGCCGGTACGAAGTACCCCATGACGCCAACGCAAAGCCCGCCGACGACTGGCTGCACCCAAACCGTCGAACGCGGCAGTCGCGCAAACCCCTTGCGGAGCCCCAGCAATAGTCGGACGAATCCCACGGACCCGAGCCCGCCGACGATTCCGAGCACCACGTACGCCAGCAACTCCGCAGGGTCCACGAGGTGATAGGCGGCGACATGGAAGAGCGGTTCGTCTCCGAGGACCAGATGCAATACCATCCACGAGGTGGTTGAGCTGAGCACGACGGAGCCGAGAATGGGCGCGTGCATGTCTCCCATGATCTCCTCGAGCGAGAACAGCACTGCGGCGATCGGCGTGTTGAACGCGGCTGCCAGTGCGGCCGAAGCACCAACCGGAAGCAGCCATCTCACCTGCGCGGTGCTGAGGCCGAGCCGACGGGCGATGACGGAGGCGATTCCGGATCCGATATGAACGGACGGCCCTTCGCGGCCGAGCGCGATGCCGCTCGCGAGTGACGCCGAGCAGCAGACAAACTTGCCGAGCACCGTGCGCAGGGAAATCCGGCCATCGTGGATGAAGATCGCCGCTCGCGTCTGGGGAATGCCGCTTCCGCGCGCGTCCGGGAAAAATCGGAACAACAGGTAGCCTGTGACGAGCGATCCGAGCGTCGGGACGAGGATGCGCCGCCAGCCCGCGCCGCCTGACGGGTACATGTGCGCCGCGAGCCGCCCCGTGAGCAAGATGAATGCGACGACAACGAGGCCGACAAGTGCACCGATGACGAGGCTCAGCATCAAGGCGAGCCGGTCCTCGCGCCGCCTGAGATCCTCGACCAGTTCCACCACGCGGGCGTACCACGTGACACGCGGCGCGTTAACGCTTACAACATTCGCTTCGGTCACGCATGCCCCCGAGGTCCAATATCGGTCCAAGATCAACGCGCTGCCGGCGCCATTGGGCGAGGCAGCTCAGTTTTCGAAGACGCGTGCCTTTCGACCGACTCCCCTTCCAATCTCTCAGCCGCTCGACTCTGTGAAGTACCGCTCGACGGTCCACTGGACGAGTTGCTCGACCAGGCGCGACTCCGACAGCCGAGTGTTTGCTTCGTAGACGATCCCTTTGACGGCCATGACCACGTGCTCGGGTGCCATGCGGGCCGCTTTCAGCTCGTCGACAACAGCGTGAACCTTCTCCCGAAGCAGGCCAAGCCTGTCCAGTGCGACCGTAGCGCCCAGCCTCGACAGCTCCGCACGCAGTGCGTCCGTCGAGGAGAGCTCGGTCATGAGTGTTGTCTGGTGAACGGACGCATTTGTGAACCATTCCAGTATCAGGTTTTCGGCTCATGGCAATTAGGAGGGGCCCCCCGTATCTTAATGCGAACGTCACCTCCTCGCCTCGTGGCGACCGTCAACGGCCGAGTGAGATTCATGACACGCTTGGACCCCGATCGGATCAGTGCCCGCCGGCGATACATCATCCGACATGGTGTCGTGCCCCGGGGCCCGATCGCGGGAATTGGCGCGGCGGTCACCGTCGTGCGGGGCGCCGCCGACGAGCACTCGGGGGTGGCGTCGTCGGTGCCTACACGCTCGCCGCGCTTGGCGTGGTCTGTTTGATCATGTGGACCGCTCTCGTCGGTTGGGCCGTCGGGGTGTTTCTGTGGGAAACACGCGACAGACAACAGGGGCCTCAAGACCGTCGTGCCAAGCGGCCGGAATGGGCGCTCTCATCCCATGCGGAGGGAAGTCGCTGGCGGGCCGCCCGGTTCACTCATTACACTGTTTCGATTCGATTTGCCAGGGTTCAGCCTCTTCCTCGACACAGACGACGTGAGCCAACGAACGCTCCAACATCCTCGCTCGGTGAATCCTCATGCCGCAGATCCGATCGCGTCCGCGGTTGCATCCGTCCGACGGCTCGTGCGGGTCCTCCGGTTACACGCTCAGCGGACGCAGGCCGTCGCGGGCGTTAGCGCGGCGCAACTATTCGTCCTGCAACAGTTGCGAACGGACGATAGTCTCTCGCTCAACGAGCTGGCCGCCCGAACGTTCACAGATCGCAGCTCCGTCGCCGACGTCGTTGATCGTTTGCAGGCGCAGGGATGGGTTGATCGCGCGACCGACCCCGCTGATCGCCGGCGGGCGTCCGTCCGAATCACGACTGCTGGACGTCGGGTGTTGTCGCGCGCCCCGGATGCTCCGACAACGGCGCTCATCACCGCGCTCCGTGCGCTGAGCCTGTCGGAGCGCAAGTCGCTGGCAAAGTCGCTCGAGCGTCTGAACCAAGCTTTGGGCGCCGCCGCTGGCCCGGCACCAATGCTCTTCGCGGAGCCCGACGAAACGCAGAAGCATCGTCGCAAGATCGGCCGCTCACGGTAGGTCAAGCGTCCGGGCTGGATGCATCCGAGCAGATCGTGGCTCGGACAAGTCTGGTTGTTCGATACGCCTGTTGCCGTTGGGACCGTTGCTCTCGCCTGGAGAGCACGGCTCTCTGTCATGGCGTCGTGAACTACCACCCGCCGGAATCCGTGCATCGATGACTACCGTAGGCACCCTCGTCATTCTGTTCTGCGTCGCGTCTGCGGTCGCGGTTGCGGTCCGGCGCTTGCCCGTTCCCTATACGGTCGCGTTGGTGATCGTCGGCCTCGTGCTCGGATCGCTCCACGCGGTCGAGCCGGAGCATCTGACGAAGGAACTTCTCTTCACCGTGTTCCTTCCCGGGTTGCTGTTCGAGGCCGCCTTCCACATCGATTCTGCGGCCTTTCGTCGCACTTGGGTCGCCCGTAGCGGCGTTGGCTATTCCAGGAGTTGTCGCTGCCATCGGGATCACGGCGATCGTCGTCAGTGTTG
>DASVYG010000046.1:0-21617 GCA_036392315.1 Gemmatimonadaceae bacterium | reverse complement strand
GCCCTGGTCCGCCGGCAGGACCGCTTCAGCCGAATTCGCCAGTGAACGGTCGCGGAAATCCTGGGTGAGATTATAGATCTTGTATCCGAACTTGCCATCGAACTGCGCGTAGAATCGCAGGTTGCGATGCAGCGTCAACGTGCTGCTCAGGCTCGATTCGTATTTCGCGATCTGCCCGCCGACGTTGACCGCGGTGTCGGTGACGAAGGTTTTATGGGCCACCGTGTCGACCCGCACCACTTGGGGGACGCACCACGCGCCGACCTCCATACCGGGCTTGAAGCACTGGTTGTTGGTCGTCACGAATGGCGTGACGCTTCCCATGTTCTCGATTCTATTCCTCACCGTGTTGGTCGTCGCGGTGAGGTCCCAGCTCACGTTGCGGCGCGACACTGCGGTGGCACGCAGCGAGAGCTCGAGACCCTTGTTCGAGACCTCGCCGATGTTGACGAGCGGGGCCGAAGAGAAGCCGGACGACGGCGCGATCGGAAGACTCAACAGCAGGTCCTTCGAGCGCTTGTCGAAATACGTGGCCTCGAGTCCGACGCGGTCGTGGAAGAAGCCCGCGTCGAATCCACCCTCGAACTCCGTGCCTCGTTCCGGCTTGAGGTTCGCGTTGCCCGGACTGCCTGGCGATACGCCGGGTAGCACGACACCGGCGTCGGTGACGTAGTTCGCCTTGCTGTAGGTTTGCAGCGCCGCCGTGCTGCTCGGCGAGCGGCCGGTGGTGCCGTACGCCGCGCGGAAACGGAACGTCGAGATCTTGGAGAAGCGCTGCTGCCAGAAGGGCTCCTGCGACAGAACGTACGAAACGCCCGCCTTTGGCAGGAAGAACGCGCCGTAATTCGTTCCGAACGCCGAATTGCGATCGACCCGCGCTCCGAGTTGCAGGTACAGTCGGTCAGAGAATCCGAGTTGCTCCTGGCCGAAATAGCCGAATGATTTCGACTGCCCGTAGCCTTGCGACGCGGTCGTCGTGGTTGCGGCGCCGACGACGTCGTTCGAGTTCGTCAGCAGGCCGGTTCCCACACCGCCCAAGCTTGTGCTCACGGCGTTGATCCACTGGCTGCCGAACGAGAAATCCGACGACATGCGATCCCTCGCCCCAAAACGTCCACTGATGTTCCCGAGGTAATCGACCGTGTAGAGATTGACGTCCGATTCGCTCACCGAGATCACGCCGGTGTTCTGCGTGGCACTGTACCAGCCCAGGTTGTTCTTGGGGTAGAGCTGCGACGCCAGCGTGTGGACGAAGTCCTGGCCGAGTGTGATGCGATTGCTGAACCACGACACCGGCGAGTAGTGCACCTGCACGCTCGGCGTTGCGCGCAACGTGTTGTCCTCCGTGTTGATCGCCGAGATCGCCGCGACGCTCTCCGATCCAATGAACCAACCGCCATCGAGGCCGCCGTTCGCGCCGGTGATCACCGACGCGGGCGACCCGAAGTCGCCACCGAGCAGAAAGCCGTAGGTGTCCTGATCGCCCTTGGGGAGCTTGTCATCCATGCGCGCCACGCTCACGCTCGCGTCGAGCGACAGCTTGGGCGTGGCGATCCACGTGAAGTTCACGCGTCCGCTGCGGTGATTGAGGAAGTTGTTGGGCGTGGTGCCGTTCTCGTTCGTCGCGTCGAACGAGGCGTAGTAGCCGAAGTTGTCGCCCCCGCCCTGCGCGCTGTACGAGAGATTCCCTGCCGACCCGTTCGAGAACACGCCGTTGCGAACAAGCACATTGTCCGAGATGACCGTCCCCACCGCTTGACCTTTGCAGAGCGGGTTGGGACTCGTGGCCGCGACGAGGGCGGCCGTGCATTTGGCGTAGTTCGTGAATGGCGTGAAGTTCGGATCGATGTTGTCGTACTGGAGAGAGACCTTTTGTGAAAACTGGTGGGTGCCGGGGCGCCCCTTCTTCGTCAGAATCTGAATCACGCCGGCCGACGCGTCAGCGCCGTAGAGTGTGGCCGCGGCCGGACCCTTCACCACCTCGATGCTCTCGATGTCGTCGGGGTTGAGGTCGTTGAGCGCGTTCAGCGTCTGGCCGCCGACGCCGTTGCCCGCCGTCCCGCGCGCGCCGGCCGTGGCGCGAACGCCGTCGATGAACACCAGCGGATAGTTCGACAGTGAGATCGATGCTTGTCCTCGAATGTCGATTCTCGTATTGGCGCCGCTCGTGCCCGACGCGGTGGTCATCGAGATGCCGGCCGACTGGGCGTACAGGAGCTGGTTCGCGTCGAGCACCGGCGCCTTGGCCATGAGATCGACCGCGTCGACGCTGGCGACAACTGCCGCCTGCGCCTGCCGTTCCTGGTTGCCGGCGGTTCCCGTGACGACGATCTGGCTGAGCGCCACGGCAGCGGTCGACATCACGACGTCCACGTTGACTTGGCCCGGCACCAACTGGAACGCCACGACGGCGGGGCGGTAGCCGAGCCGAACGACATGCAGCGTGTCCGACTTCACGGAAAAGCGATCCGGCGGCACGACGATCCGGAACATGCCCGCGTCGTTCGTCGTGGTCGATAGCCGGAGATCGCGGATGCTGACCAGTGCGCTGAAGACCGGCGCGCCGGCATCGCTCGTGACGCGGCCGACGATGATCGCGGAATCGGCGAGCGTGCGCGCGTGGAGCGTGACTGGAGCGACGTCCGGCGACGCGAGCGTGATCTGCGGCGACGAGGTGTCGTCGGTTGGCGTCAGCGACGCCTCGAGGCGCTGCAGCGGAGCCGGCACGAGCATCACCTGTCCGCCGGTTTCGCGATACGTCAACGTCGTGGCGGCGAGCAACGTCTCGAGTGCCTCGCGCGTCGTGGCCGCGGCGCACGGACAGCTTACCACGAGTTCGGGCACGAGGCTCGGGCTGTAGACCAGCGCGACGCGCGCATGATCGGCCAGCTCCCGCAATGCTTTCACGAGCGGCACGCCGCGAATGTCGAGTCGCGCTGGACGATCCAGCACACCGCCGCTTTGTCGATGAGCGACGGCTCCCGACGCGGTTCGCGCCGAGAGCGCGAGAGCGACGACTGACGCCACCGCGGCACATCGGCGGCCGATGCGGAGAGTTCCCCTCATAGTCCTCGATCCTTTGTAAGAGCGTGGATCAATGTCGTGTCTCGAGTGCTGCATGCTTCACCGTCCTGTCATGATGACTTCGCCCGGCCGGGTTACGCAGTGTGCGTTGACCACCGAGCAGACCATATCGATCACATCGTGCGCATCGCGATCCGTGAACGTGCCGATGACGGTGCGGCTCGCGATCACCGAGTCTTCGATCACCACCCGAACGCCGTACGTCTCTTCGATCTCGCGGGCGACTTCGCGCATTGGCGTGGACTGAAAGGCAAGAAACTTCCCGACCCAGTCGCCCATCTTCGCGGCGTTCGGGAGTCGCGTCGGCTCCGCGACCGTCCCGTCGCGAACGCCGCTGACTTCGCCGCCGTGCACTTCCACGTGATTGCTCGCGGCGGCCAACCCGACCCGGCCGGAGACGACGAGCAGATGCAGCTCGGTCGGTTCCGTCGCGAGCTCGAACTGCGTCCCGAGCACCGTCGCGTCACCAAGCCGCGTATGCACGTGGAACGGTCGCGTGGGAATCTTTGCCACGGCGAAGAAGGCGCGGCCCTCGAGCGTCGCCTCTCGCGTGGCGGCTCGCTGCACGAACTTCAGCTTGCTGTTGGGCGCCAACCGGACGACGCTCCCATCGCTGAGCTGCACGGTCGCCATCTCCGATGCGCCGGTCGAATAACCGACACCGTCCGCAAGCGGCCGATCGGACCCCGACGCAATTTCGGCGCGATGTCGCAGGAGATATCCGCCAGACGTCGCGGCGAGGACGATCCCCGCGGCCGCGAGCCAGATGCGCCGCGCGCGGCCACTCGGCCGTCGTGATTCCGCCGATGCCGCCGATGCCCCCGATACCGGCGTGCGCCGATACGACAGCAGCGCCTCAACGGTCGGCGCCGGACGTGCGGAGACGTCCTCCCGCCGCATGATCTCGAGCAGGCGAACCGTCCGTCGGTACCGCTGTTCGTTTGCCGCGGATTCGCCGCGCCATCGCGCGAGCCGGTCGGACTCTTCGCCCGTCAACTCGTTGCGCAGCGAACGGTCAATCAGCTCGTCGATATCGCCACCGCGATTACCAAACGGCGGGTACTTCATTTGTCGGGAATGGTCGACGTGACGCGACCCGCCTCATCGAGAAACTCGATGTGCGCCGCGCCCAGCGAATCCACAGCAAGGCGAAGGCGAGTCTTGCCGTTCGGATCGGCGAGCGTGAGCACGGCCGACTTCGTGGGATCGCGTCCGATGAACATGCGCTGTACGCTGAGCGGCACGCCGTTGCGTGGACCGGCCCACCGCGCCAACGCCGCATTGCGCGCCGACGTGTCGGCAATCTTCATGATCGAGTCGCGCTCGGCGACCATGTCGTGAATGTCGACCGGTGCTCTGTCGTTGATCGAGAAACCCATCAACTTGCGGCCGTTGTTGTCGCTGTAGTCCAGGTTCACGACCTGATCCTGATTGAACTGGTCGAACGACATGTGTGTCGACGCGTAGTAGGTGCCCTTCGTGCAAGCGCGTCCCGTAGTCACAGACTTGTCTGCTACGCAAGTGCTCCCGGTGAACGTGAGCCCGCCGTTCTCCGTGCCTTCGTCGTTGAAGAAGATGATGCCCGGCCGGCTGCCGCCCTCGTACCCAAAGGGCTTGTTCTTGTAAATGGGTCCGATCGATCGCGGCCGGTTCGACAGAACCATTCGATAGTTCCCATTCGGCTCGCGGATGTTGATCCGCTCGACGTCGATCTCGTCGAACTTCGCGTGTCCGCCCGACGCACGCGTGAACGCGGCGACCGACAGGACGGCGAGCATCGTCGTCGTGACGATGGCATAGCGCTTCAAGAAGCGAACGTCTCGCTCGATGGACTCACTCATTGGTGCTCGATCCTCGGTGAAGATTTGTCACTGCACACACGCACGTGACCGCGATGACCTACCATCAGTAGTTCCACGCCCCGGTGTTTTCACCCGGCGGCGCCTGCGACTTGATCGTCGTGCCGACCTTGCGAATGAAGTCGGCCCATGGCGCGTAATGCCACGAGTGTCCCTTCATCGGCCGGCCGTAGACGAAGTCGCCCTCATAGTGCGGATTGGCGGTCGTCTTGAGGAAATCCTGGAACTTGTAGACGGCGAGGTTGAGCCAGTAATCGTCCATGTCGCCGGCCGAGAAGTGGAGCTTGCCCACGAGGTCGGTCCCGATCGCCGACCAGTTCTTCGTCGCATACGCCGTGAGATCGAAGCCGTGGTCGCGCATGTATTCGGCGACGGTATGATCGATCGTCCCCGTCATCTTGTCCCAGAGCGGCACCGGGTAGCCGTCCGCCCCCACCGGTCCGTAGACCGCTTCCCACGCCTCGAGCTGATACGCCGAGCGACCGTGGCTGCCGAGCACCGCCTCGAACCGGCTCAGCTCTCGCGTCGTGAACAGACCTTGTCCATCGGTGGTGCGCTGGAAGTATCGTTCCGTCCTCGTGAACGGACCGGTCTGCACGTAGAACGCGTTCGTGTCGGTGTAGATGTTCGTTTCCTGGTACCGCGTGAAGTCGATCGGGTCGGGCTGAAAGACCCACGCGCCACCGAAGAACTTCGGATGCTGGAGCTGAAGCGCCAGCGTCTGCCACCCGCTGGTCGAGGCGCCCTCGAGCTGGCGCGCGTACGGCTTGGGGATGATGCGGAACGTCTTTTCGAGGAACGGGATCATCTCCTCGACGACGGCATCCCCGTAGGGTCCGTTATTCGCCGAGTTTACAGAATACGAATCGGGGAAGTAGGGCGTCTGCTGCTGGAGGCTGATGCAGATCACGCGGGGATAGTCGTCGGCGATCCACTTTTGGTATGTCGCGTATCCGCTCTCCGTGCCGGTCACCGGGCTCACCGCGTTCGGCGCGCCGTTGCGCGGCGGCGTGGTCGAGAACGAGAGCGGCGCCTCACCGTGGCCCAGCGTGTACACGCTCGGGTAGTAGGTGGTGGCGTGTTCGGCGTATCCCTTGGGCAGCAGCACCGACGCGTGGATGAAGATCGGACGTCCCCAGAACTTGGTGAGCATCGGGCTCTGGAAGGTGACCTGCTTGATCCACTCGGTGTCCTTCGGCCGCTCGTACCGGGGAATGACGTGCGCCACGCTGATCTTGATTGCACCGTCGGCCCCGACGTGCACTGGAGTCACGTCGCTGTACAGATTGTTCGCCGCGTTGCTGAAGAACTCGATGTTGCCGTCGTTCATGGGCAGCCAGACGGTCTTGCCATCGGCCCGGTGTACCTGCTCGTAGACGTTGATCACCGCCTGCGCGAAGTAGTCGCCCGGCGGCAGCGCCGAGAGCGCCATTGGATACCCGAGCGCGCTGTCGTCGATTACCGCCGTCGCGTTGGGTTTGAGCTGATCGATGTCGATCGCGAACAGCGCCGGGCCGCGCGGCGAGATGAGGAGGCGCGGCTCCGGCTGCGCCTTCGTCCCGATGATGAGCACGAGCCGTCCGGTGATCGGTCCGGCGTGCGCCGACGACGGAAAGCTGATCTCGAATCGCGTCGCCGGCGCACGCGAGGCGGCGGCGTTGGCCGACACGGTCGCGAGTCCAACGAAGGCAATACCGCAGACACGGCGCAAGTTCATATGAATCCTCTTAAGAGACCTTTACGACGAATGGCTACTGAGGCGGTTGGACGGTCGCGATCGCTGCTCTGCCGGCGTGACCCGTCCTGGCGCGCATCGCGGGCAGTTGATTGGTGACGATGTCGTTCACTTTCGCCGCGATCTCCGTGAATTCGGCGACCGACGCGGCGAGACTTCGGTGCTGCGCTTCTGTCGGCGGCATCGACGACGATTCGATCGCCGCAGTGAGATCGAACAACCGTCCGATGCCTGACGTGATGCTGCTGCCGTGGGCACGGCGGCGAAGCACGGTGACCTGCGTCGAGATCGATTTGATCGCGCTGTCCGTGGGCGCGCCGATCGACGCAAGCTCGGCGTCGATCGCGTCCATGGCGCTGACGGCATCCGTGTAGACTCGGCTGATGTCGCGCGCCCGGAGATTCATCGCAGCACGATCGCGCAATCCAGCCGGCGTGCTCGCGCCGCGCGGATCGCTTCGCACTTGGACGGTCTCTTTCATCGTTCGTCCGCGCGCCGTGAGCGCGACGGTATAATCGCCGGGTGGAACGTACGGCGCGCGCGGTGGTCCGTAAAAGCCGGAGTCGGACGGCGGCGGCACGTACTCGAATCGATACCGCATGTTCCAGAGAACGCGATGCGCGCCCGCCCGATCGGGACCGGCCATCTGATCCACGACGCTGCCATCGGGCGCGATCACGTCGATCTCCACGCTGTCGGGCGAGGGCGGATCGCTCGCGACAGCGTACGAGATGTACGTCCCGATCGGCGAGTTGGGCGCAACGAACGCGTTGCCGCCCGGCCAGGGGAGATCTCGATACGTCTGCACTTCGGTCGCGGTCCGCAGCGGAAACAGCCGCACCTCATCGGTCGCGCCCATCCCCTCGAGTGGAGCGATATCCTCGAGGATGATCACTCCGCGACCGTGCGTGCCGAGTATGAGATCGTTGTTCTTTGGGTTGACGATGATCCGATCGACCATCACCGGCGGGACGTTCCCGCTCGCCGCCGACCAGTGGCGCGCCCCGTCAGTCGTCCAGTACAGCCCGAACTCCGTTCCCACAAAGAGCAGGTTCGGGTTTCGAGGATCCTCCTCGATCGTTTTCACCGGCTTCCAGCTCGGAAGGTCGCTCGCAATCGACGTCCATGTCGCGCCGCCGTCCGACGTCTTGAACAGATACGGCTTTTGGTCGTCATCCCAATGGCCGTCGAACGCGACGTACGCCGTGCGCGCGTCGTGACGCGATGCGTATACTTTGCTCACGTAACGCGACTGCGGCATCGCGAACCGCGGCGTGAGATCGGTCCAGTGCGCGCCGCCGTCGGTCGTCATTTGCACGTTGCCGTCGTCGCTGCCGACGTAGATCGTGCCGCGGGCTTTGGGCGATTCACTGATCGTCGTGATGTTGCCGTACGCGCTCACGCCGTCGTTGCCGGAGAGCGATCGGCCCGCCGGAAATCCGTCGCCGACGCTGAGGGCGGTGCGCCCCAAGTGCCTGGTGAGGTCAGGGCTGATCTCCTGCCACGTCGTGCCGCGGTCGGTCGACTCGAGCAGCTTTTGCGCGCCGATGTAGAGCGCACGCGGATCATTCGGCGATTGATGCATCGCCGTGTTCCAGTTGAATCGATAGGGATCCTGACCGGCCGGGGCGACCGGCTGAATGAAGCGTTCTTCGCGCGTCACCATGTCGGCGAGAAAGGCGCGCCCGTTCTGAGAATTTGCATGGACGAACCGACGGTCGAGCGGATCGACGGCGGATTGGAATCCGTCGCCGAAGCCGATGTTCTGCACGTCGAGGTTCGTCATCCCGCCGCGCGAATAGGTCGCGCTCGGAAAGGCCCACGAGCCGTTGTCTTGCGCTCCACCGTAGATCCAGTACGGCTCGCGGTCGTCGATTGCGATGTCGTAGAACTGACTGATCGGCAGATTGTCGATGTAGCTCCAGGAACGACCGTTGTCGTACGAGAAGTACACACCGCCGTCGTTGCCGAGCATGACGTGCTCTGGCTGTTTCGGGTCGATCCACATCGCGTGATGATCGGGATGCGCATACGGCGCGATGGAATCGTCGGAGAACGTGGCGCCGCCATCGTCCGACGCCGCGAGCGCCGTCCCGAGCATCCAAACGTGATTTGGATTCTTCGGATCGACGCGGATCTGGCTGAAGTAATTGGGGCGCTGATTGACGGAGCTCTTGTGAACCCACGTGGCGCCGCGGTCGTCGGACCGGTACACTCCCCCGCCCGGCAGCGTCGCTTCAATGATCGCGTACACGACGTCCGAGTTGCTCGCCGAGATAGCGAGGCCAATGCGACCGAGGTCGCCGGCGGGCATGCCGCTCGTCACGCGCGACCACGTGTCGCCGCCGTCGGTCGATCGCCATAACCCGCTGCCCGGACCGCTTCCCGCGAAGCCGAACTCACGGCGCCGCCGCTGGTATGTCGCGGCGATCACCGTCCGTCCGTCGGGTGACATGACGACGTCGGTGGCGCCCGTGTTCGCGTCGACCCCGAGGACTTTCGTCCACGTCGCGCCGCCGTCCTTCGTTCGGTAAAGTCCCCGCTCCTCGTTCGGACCAAAGAGATGACCGACCGCGGCGACGAACACCACCTCGGGGTTGTGCGGATCGATCACGATCCGGCCGATGGTCTGCGTTTCGCGCAGGCCCATGTGTCGCCACGTCGTGCCGCCGTCCGTCGAGCGGTAGACGCCGTCGCCCCACGTCGAGCTCTGTCGGTTGTTCGCCTCCCCCGTTCCCACCCACACGATGTTCGGATCGCTCGGCGCGATGGCGATGTCGCCGATCGACAGCGTGCTTCCATCTTTGTCGAATACCGCGTCCCAAGTGGTCCCGTTGTTCTTGCTGCGGAAGACGCCACCCGCCGCGCTGCCGACGAAGATGATGCGCGGATCGCTCGCTACAGCTTCGATGTCGTCGACTCTTCCGCCGAACGCCGCGGGCCCGATGTGACGCCAACTGCTGGCGTTCGGCCACGGTTGGGCGACGGCAATCGCGGGTTCCTGAAGACTCGCGGCCACCGGACCGCTTCGCTGGGCGAGCGACGGCCGGACAAGGACGGGGCACAGCGCGGCGGCGATCGCGAGGACGAGAATTCGCATCGCCCATACACGCACGCCGCCCGTGGACCCTACTACTTCGACGTCAGTCGAGCTTGTCGCCGAACGATACGCGAAGCGTCGCCAGTCCCTTGCTGAGCTGATTGGCCACCGTTTGCTCGGCGATGTTCATTATGTCCGCGATCTCTCTATATGAGAGGTCGTGGTAGCACCGAAGGACGAGGATCTCGCGTCGCCGCGCCGGTAGTTTCGCGATCTCTCGATCGATCAGCGTACGAAGCCGCGCGTCGTCGAAGGCGTCCTGCAGTGCGGCTGGCGAGCCGGCGTGAAGCTCGAGGAACGTGGCCGCGCTGCGTTCATCGGCGAGGTGTCGGCGATGCTCGCTCACCGCATAGTTCCGCGCGATGCGGCAAAGCAGCGCGCGCAGCGATCCCGCAGCGCCCCACTGCGCGCGGCGATCCCAGAGCTGACAAAACGCGCGCTGAGCAATGTCCTCCGCGGCATCCCGCGAGCGTGTGAGTCGCTCGATGTAGTCGACGACGAGCGTCCAGTACCGCGCGAGGACCAACTCGAGCGCTCGGACGTCGTCGCTCCGCAGCCGCGACAACAGCTCGTCGTCGGAGAGCTGCCTGGACGATGAGGTCGTGCTAGCGAACGAGCTCTTGGACAGTCGGAGGAGCGGGCGCACGGGCGGGCCTCACGTGGCGCGGCGGGGGGCGGGCGCAGGGGGGGGTGAAGAACGACGCGAATATGGCCGTGGTATACCGGATGCGCAATGCCGCTCGCAACTTCATGCATGCGCGCGACGTACGGATGACCAATGGTCAAAATGGAGGACGGATGGATCATGATGTCTTGATGTTCGCCCAGGTCGTAACGGTGATCACGATGGCGGTGGCCGCGTTCGTGGTGATCGGCCTCGGAGCCCGAATCCTCTGGAGACTCGGCTCGAGGGCCAAACCGCGCGAGCTGTCGACAATGGACCAGAACGCGATCCAGCGGCTCGAGACCGCGGTCGATGCCATCGCGATCGAAGTGGAGCGGATCTCCGAGGGGCAGCGGTTTACCGTCAACCTACTCGCGGAGCAGCTTCCGGCCCGGAGGGTCGAGCGGGGGCCGGAAGTTCCGGGCGCGGGCGTGCTCGGTCGCGTGAATACTCCGCACTAATGAGCGTCACGCAACTTGAGTGTCATCCTGAGGAGCGCGGCGACGAAGGATCTGCTGCGTTCGCGCTTCGTCAACAGTGTAGCGGACGCGAGCGGAAGCGAGTTCACATTCGTCGTGTGAAGTACGGCCGGCCCTCGCGCCGCCGAAACGGGCTAGTCTGCGGTCGCGGTGCCGTAGTACCGCTCGATGCACCAGCGGACCGCGTCGGCGATCAGGCTCTCGGTGAGAACCCCGGACCGAGCCTGGTCGGCGATCGATCGCAGCTCGACGATCACACGCTCCGGGGGAAGCCCTTCGCGCTTCAATTGGTCGACGAACGCACAGACGGTTTCACGCAGCCGGTCGCGCTCCGCAGTGCTCATGAGGCCCGCAACTGAGAAGGCGTCGGCGAATGCATGGCGAAGCGCTTCGCCGGCGGAGGGATTGGGCATCGGTGCGTGGATGAAGGTGATTGCGCGCTACGCCGGACCGTCGCCGCCCGGCTGCCCGTCTTGCGACCGAGCCGGCGTGTGCCGCAACGCGCCGAATCCCTCGTACTTGAACTTGATCCGCGCGATGTCGTCGACCAGCGCATCGATCTCGGCCGGCGGCAGATGACCCACCACGCAGCCGATGCGCTCGCGAATGCGCTGCCGCAGAATGGCGAGCACCTCGCTCGCTTCCATCGGGCGTTCGTTGCCCCGGCCATTAGTAGGCGTCGAGTTGGTCATCGTGCTTCGCTTGCGATCAGGTTCCGACCACGGCGCGATCCGGGATGGACTCGCTGCGCTGCCAAAGCAAAGAACAGACCGCTACCGCGCGGTGACATCGCGTCGGCGTCGAGGCACGCTTTACGCTCTTGTCGCGTGTTTCCCGCCGTCGGCGCAGATCCTCTGGCGCTTCTGTACTAAGAACCTTAGGATACTCGGACCTCCGCACGCGAGGATGGTCCGTCATGGCTGCATCGCCTGATCTCGACGTCGTCCGCGGCACGCTCGACCTGCTGATCCTCCGCGCCCTCTCGTGGGGCCCGATGCACGGACTCGCCACGCTCAGATGGATCGAGCAGCGCACGCAGGGCGAGCTCCAGATAGAGGACGGCGCGCTCTATCCCGCGCTGCACCGGCTCGAGCAAAAACAATGGCTCGAGAGCGAGTGGGGCTACACCGACGCAGGACGCCGCGCCCGCTTCTACCGCCTCACGCCGGCAGGCCGACGCCACCTCACGGCGGAGCTCTCACGCTGGCAGCGCTACACGCTGGCCGTGTCGCGCGTGCTCGCACCGGAGTCGGCGCGGTGACAGAGCCGGTCTCTCGCTGGGACGGGATCCGCCGAGTGTTTCGGCTGCCCACCTCGCGCGAGCGGCTGGCGCGCGACGTGGATGACGAGCTCCGGTTTCACCTCGAGGGCCGCATCGAAGAGCTGATCGCGCGCGGATGGCAGCGCGACGCGGCCGAGGCGGAGGCGCGCCGCCGCTTCGGCGATTATGCGGCGTACCGTCGGCAGGCGCGCGACATCGATCTCACCACTCACCATCAGAGACGTCGTATGGACATCCTCGACGCGGTTCGCCGCGAGATGCGCCAAAGCGTGCGTGCGCTCGCGCGCACTCCCGCTTTCTCGCTCGTCGCGCTCGCCACACTGGCACTCGGCATCGGCGCCACGACGTCGATCTTCGCCGTGCTCGACGCAATCGTATTGCGCCCGTTGCCGTACCCGGCGGCTGAGCGGCTCGTCTCCATCACGCACCCGGTGTCTGGAACCGCCGTGACCGCGGGAAGATGGGGCGTGTCGCCCGGGGGATACTTCTTCTTCCGCCGCGAAGCGCGCACACTCGCCGCAAGCGGCGTCTATTCTACGGGTACGTTGTCGGTGCGGTCGTCCGAGGGAGCGGCGCGCGTACAATCGGCGCAAATCACGAGCTCGTTGTTCGGCGTGCTCGGCGCGCGCCCCGCCGCGGGACGGCTTCTGTCGGCTGACGACGACGTGCCGAACGGTCCCGACGTCGCCGTCCTCGGTTACGGGTTCTGGCAACGCGCCTTCGGCGGCGACGCATCGATCGTTGGACACACGATCGACATCGAGGGCAAACCCATTGTCGTCGTCGGTGTGGCTGCCCGCGGCGTCGACCTGCCCATGCCGAGTGCGTTCTCGTCGCAGGCGGATTTGGCCGGCTTCGGCGTCGACGTGTGGATGCCGCTCCAGCTCGACCCAGCAGCGCGCGCCATCAACACGCATCCCTACTCGATGCTCGCCCGGCTGGCGCCCGGCGCCACGGTCAGCGAGGCGCAACGAGAGCTGGCGGCGCTCACGGCTCGACTGCCGGAGGTCGCGCCGTCGGCCTATTCGCCGGCCTTCATGCGCCAGTATCACTTCAGCATGGCCGTCACGCCGCTTCACACTGAGGTGGTGGGCGCAACGGCGCGCGTGCTCTGGGTGATATTCGGCGCCGTCGCGCTGGTGCTGCTCATGGCGGCGGCGAATGTCGCGAATCTCTTCCTCGTTCGCCTCGAGGCGCATCGGCGCGAAGCCGCGGTGCGCGCCGCGCTGGGCGCGGGACGCGCTCACCTCGCCGTTCATTATCTGGCCGAGAGTCTGCTGCTCACCGTCACGGCCGGCGTGCTCGCACTTTTGCTCGCATGGGGTGCGCTGCACCTGTTCGTTGCCGTTGCGCCGCCCAACATTCCGCGGCTCGCTGTCGTCGCGCTCGGGTGGCGCACGGTGGCGTTTACCGCCGCCCTCTCGATCGCGCTGGGCATCGTGTTCGGCGTCGTGCCGCTGGCGTCGCGACGCGACGTGGACACCGCCACGCTGCGCGAGGGAGGACGTGGACTCACCTCGTCGCCGGGCACGCGCATGGTGCGCGATGCGCTCATCGTCGGCCAGATGACACTGGCGCTCGTGTTGCTCGCCGCCGCCGGGCTCATGCTGCGCACCGTAGAGCAGCTGCGCCATGTGAAGCCCGGATTCGATCCGCAGCGTGCGCTCGTGATGCATGTTCACGCGCCGTGGTCGCGCTACGGCGGGTGGGCGCCAGTCGCGGCATTTCAAAAGACCCTGCAGGAGCGGATCGCCGCCCTGCCCGGTGTACGTGCGGTGGGTGGCGGCACCGACGTGCCGCTCGTGAGCTTTGGCTTTTGCAGCATCGTCTGGGTGGAGGATCGTCCGCTCGCGCCAGGCGAAGAGCCACCGTGCGTGAAAGTCACTGAGGCGACGCCTGGCTATTTCACCGCGCTGGGAATTTCCGTGCACGGTCGCGTTCCCGATTGGCACGACGCCGAAGCCGGCACCGGCGCCGTGGTGGTGACACGAGCGCTGGCCCAGCGCTTCTGGCCGGGCGAAGACGCCATCGGTCGGGGCATCAAAGGGAATGGACCGAGGCCTCCCTACTATCGCGTCGTCGGCGTGACCGACGACGTCCGCGGCGAAGGCCTGGAGAAGCCGCCGGTGGAAGCAGTGATCTTTCCGATCTTGCCCATACCGCAAACACAGCTTTGGGGACCAGCCAACGATGTGGATCTCGTCGTGCGCACGTCGCTCGATGATCCGACCACGCTCGTTCCGACGATTCGCCGCGCGATCGCCGCGCTCGATCCCGCCGTGTCGGTGGATCGTCTGCAGACTCTGACGTCGGTGGTCCAGCACTCGCTTGCGCGTGTGTCGTTCATTCTCGCGCTGCTCGCGATCGCGGCGCTGATGGCATTGGTGCTGAGCGCCGTGGGGACGTACGGAGTCATCGCGTACCTCGTGACGCAGCGGCGCTCCGAGATTGGCCTTCGCATGGCGCTCGGCGCGCACG
The DNA here is from genome assembly GCA_036392315.1 of Gemmatimonadaceae bacterium. Taxonomy (GTDB): domain Bacteria; phylum Gemmatimonadota; class Gemmatimonadetes; order Gemmatimonadales; family Gemmatimonadaceae; genus JAQBQB01. The sequence goes on along the minus strand of DASVYG010000046.1, from coordinate 6,936 downwards.
CGTGGCAGGTGACGCGCTTGGTGGTTGGACACTCGCTGCGTCTGGCGCTGCTTGGCGCGGCGGTCGGTACAGTGGCAGCGCTGGCGACAACCCGGCTCTTGACGTCGCTCCTGTACGGCGTGCAGCCGACCGATCCGGCCACGTTCATCGCGGCGGGCGGTTTCCTGCTCGTCGTCGCGATCGTAGCGAGCATGGCGCCGGCGCGGCGAGCGTCGCGCGTGGATCCGGTGGAGGCGCTCCGCGGCGACTAGCCACGGGATGCTGGTTGTCGCGCGGCATTGCAGGCGAGCTTGTCGCAGCCTATATCGGTGTCGCAGGTGCGTTCATCGTGCCGATGACACTTCATAGGAGGAGTAGGATGATCGGACTCGACCGCGGCGCGCCGCGCCTCTCGGGAGGTAGTCTGCTCGCTGCGTTTGCCGTGACGATCTTGCTGATGTCGCCCGTGCTCCGCCCGGCCGGCGCGCAAGGACGCCGCGGCGGACAGGGCGGCGCGGCGGACGGCAGCCCGCTCGCCGCCCTGCACTTCCGCGCGCTGGGACCCGAAGGCAACCGCGTCGCGTCGATCATCGGCGAGCCGGGCAACTCCAACGTCGTGTACATCGGCGCGGCCGACGGCGGCATCTGGAAGACGACCGACGGCGGCACCAACTGGGCGCCGATCTTCGACGGAGAGAACGTGTCTGCGGTCGGCGCGCTCGCCATGGCACCGACCGCGCACGACGTGGTCTGGGCGGGCACCGGCGAGCCGTGGCTCATCCGTCCCTACTATACGATGGGCGACGGTGTCTACAAGTCGACCGACGCTGGACGGACGTGGCAGCACATGGGCCTCGACAAGACGGGCCACATCGCGCGCATCATCGTCGATCCGCATGACGCGAACACGGTCTACGTCTGCGCGATCGGTGAAGCGTTTCGCCAGCAGCACGAGCGCGGCGTCTTTCGCACGACCGACGGCGGCGCGACCTGGCAGCAGATCCTCTACGTCAATGATGCGACGGGCTGCTCCGACCTGGCGCTCGACCCGAGCGATTCCAAAACGCTTTACGCCGGCATGTGGCAGTTGGAAATCCACCGCTGGAACTTGAACAGCGGTGGCCCGAGCAGCGGCGTGTACGTGACGCGCGACGGTGGTGCCAACTGGACCAAGATCTCCGGACACGGACTGCCGGCCGCCGACTATCCACTCGGCAAAGTCGCCGTGGGTGTGGCGCCGAACAATCCCAATCGCGTGTACGCACTCGTGCAGGATCTGCGACCCGGCCTCTATCGCTCCGACGACCGCGGCGAGAACTGGCAGCTCGTGAATCAGTCGCACGAGACCGCCGAGCGTTCGCCGTACTACACGCGGTTCACGATCTCGCCCGACGATCAGAATTTACTCTACTTCCCGTCGGTGTCATTCAGCATGTCGCGCGACGGAGGCACCACCGTTTTTCAACCCGGTCGCGGCGGTGCGGGCGGCGGTGGCAGAGCCGGCGCGGCCGGCGGACGCGGTGGTGGCCGCGGTGAGGGCGCACCGGCGCCGGGGGCTGGCCTGCAGGCGGCGGGTGGCGACAACCACGACGTGTGGATCGATCCCACGAACTCGAATCGCGTGCTCGTGGCCAACGACGCGGGCGTGAGCATCAGCAACAACCGCGGGGCGACGTATCAACGATTCGTGCTCCCCATCTCGCAGGTGTATCACGTCTTCGCCGACAATGAGATTCCTTATAACGTGATGGGCAACATCCAGGACAAGTCGTCGTTCCGCGGTCCGAGCCGCAACCTGGCGGGCGGCGGACGCGGCGGCGGCATCTCGCTCGGCTACTGGACCGGCACGGGCGGATGCGAGGATGCGTTCGGCGTGCCCGATCCGATCGACGCGAACATCGTGTGGTCCGGCTGCGACAACGGTCGGATCTACCGCATGGACTACAGGCACTCCATGGCGCGCGACGTGAGCCCATGGCCGATCACGAGCTACGGCTGGGCGCCCGCCAACATGAAGTACCGGTGGGACTGGATCACGCCGCTCGCCATCTCGCCGCACGACCACAATCGCGTCTATGTCGGCGCGCAGGTCGTGTTCATGACCACCAACGGCGGCCAGTCATGGAAGGTGATCAGTCCCGATCTCACCGCGAACAACAAAGAGCACCAGCAGAACTCGGGCGGCATCACGTCGGACAATCTCACCACATTCGACGGTGCAACGCTGTACGCCATCGCCGAATCTCCGGTCAAGGCCGGCGTGATCTGGACCGGGAGTGATGACGGGCAGGTGAGCGTGACGAAGGACGGCGGCGCGCATTGGACGAACGTCACCAAGAACATTCCCGATCTTCCGCCGTGGGGCACCGTGTGGAGCGTCGCTCCGTCGCACTTCGACGCGGGCACCGTGTACGCGGCAATCAATCTGCAGCACCAGGCGGACTACGATGCGCGCGTGTACAAGACGACGGACTACGGCGCGAGCTGGAAGCTCATCACGTCGAGCGTGCCGAAAGGCGTGAACAGCAGCGCGCATATCATCGTGGAAGACCCGGTGCGCAAGGGCATGCTCTACTTGGGCACCGACAACGCGCTGTACGTAACGCTGGACGACGGAGGAAATTGGACGCGTCTCCGAAACAACCTGCCGCCAGCGCCTGTATATTGGGCGCAGGTGCAGCCGCGATTCAACGACTTGGTGATCGGCACGCACGGGCGCGGCGTCTACATCCTCGATGACGTCACGCCGCTACGCGAATGGGATGTCGCGCAATCAGAGGACTTTCATCTCTTCAAGCCGCGGCCGGCCTACCGGTTCCGTCAAACGAACGATGGACGCGAGTCCGACGTCGGCGCGCACGTAAGCGGAGAGAATCCGCCGTATGGCGCGGACATCAATTTCTATCTCAAAGCGCAGGCGACCGACGTCGAGCTCACGTTCACCGGTGCCGGCGGACCGATTCGCACGTTGAAGGTGAACGGACAAGCGGGACTCAATCGCGTGTGGTGGGATTTGCGATACGAGCCCGGCACCTCGATCCAGATGCAGACGCCGCCGCTCGACGCGCCGTGGGCGGAGCCGCACCGAAACTACGCCGCGTACGGCACGCGCATTCCTCCGGCGGGTCCGATCGTGCCGCCGGGTGTCTACACCGTGCATGTCAAGACGGGATCTCACGACGAGAGCGCGGCGCTGACGGTGTTGGCGGATCCACATTCGCCGGGGACCGCGGAAACCATCCGCACCCAGGTGGCGTTCGCGCGCGAAGCCCAGGCCGAAGCCAATCAAGCCGCGGACATGATCAATCACCTGGAGCGGACACGCCGGCAGGTCGAGGATGCCGAGGCCAAGCTCAACGCCGATGCGCAAAAGAATGCGGCGGCGATCCAAGCAGCCAAGGACTTCGACGAAAAACTGAGTGCCGTGGAGGGCAAATTGATCGACGTACACAACACCGGTCCGAGTGAAGACGCGTTTCGCAATCCCGTGCAGCTGTACGAGCGCCTCAGCTGGATGATCGGACCCATGGTCGGCACGCCGGGTGGAGGCAGCGGGGGCGGCGATCTCGGGCCCACGGCGCAGCAAATCGCCGTGAACAACGAGTTCAAGCAGCAGCTCGCGCAAATTCAAGCGGAATTCAAACAACTCATCGACCGGGGAACGGCGGCGTTCAACTCGGCGGTCAAGCAGGCCGGAGGGACTACGACGATCCAACCTTGAGGACTGCACGACTACCAAACGGCGCCTGGATGATGACACGATGTGTTTGGGCCGGTGAGAACGATCCGCTGATGATCGAGTATCACGATCGTGAATGGGGCGTGCCGGTTCACGACGAACGCACGCATTTCGAGTTTCTGACTCTCGAAGGAGCGCAGGCCGGACTCAGCTGGTCGACTGTGCTCAAGAAACGCGAAGGATATCGGCGTGCGTTCAGCGAGTTCGACCCCGAGAAAGTCGCGCGGTTTACGGCGAAACGCGTCGAGAAGCTCATGGCCGATGCGGGCATCATTCGCAATCGCGCGAAGATCGAAGCAACGGTGCGCAATGCGCGCTCGTTTCTCGAGATCCAGCGAGAGTTCGACAGCTTCGACGCGTATTGCTGGGGCTTCGTCGGCGGCCGGCCCAAGGTGAATCAATGGAAGACGCCAGGAATTCCGGCGACGTCGCCCGAATCCGACGCGCTGAGCAAAGATCTCAAACGGCGCGGCTTTGGATTCGTCGGGTCGACCATCATTTACGCGTACATGCAGGCAGTCGGTCTGGTCAACGATCACGCCCCAGGCTGCTTTCGGCGTCGGGAGATTCAGCAGCTCGGTACAGTCTGAGCCATCAGTCTCGCCTCCTCCAATTGACCGATGGTGCCGGCATCAGCGCCTTCCCTAAAGTTCGATACACTTTTGGAGAAGGCATATTTACATGGCATCAGAGAAAAACAAGAACGCGCTTGCCGACCTGTCGTCCCGCCTCGCGGACGTGGTGAGGAGCGCTGCAACCTATACGGTCGCGATTCATGCGCGCCGCCGCATTCCCTCGAGCGGAGTCGTGTGGCGCGACGGTGTGATCGTCAGCGCCAGTCACACCGTGCGCCGCGACGGGGTCGTCCGCGTCGCTCTGCCTGACGGCGAATCGGTCGACGCAAACGTCGTTGGCCGCGATGCAGCGACTGATCTCGTCGTGCTCCGTGCAAGCGATCTGAGAACGCCGCCTGCGACGCTCGCCGCGCCGGGCTCCAGCGACGTCGGCTCACTCGTTCTCGCCGTCGGTCGTCCGGGACGCAACGTGTCGTCGAGCTTCGGCATCGTGAGTGCCATCGCCGACAGTTGGCGGAGCGCACAGGGTACGCGCATCGGCCAAGTGTTGCGGCTCGACCTCGCCGTATACGACGGTTTCTCGGGCGGACCCCTCGTCGCGGCGGCGGGCGGCGTGATCGGCATCAACAATTCGGCGCTGGCGCGAGGGACCGCCGCGGCGCTGCCGGCCGCTGCGGTCGATCGCGTTGTCGACGAGCTGCTTTCGCGCGGCCACATTCGGCGACCGTTCGTCGGCGTCGCCGTACATCCGGTCGGACTCAGCTCCGCAATGGTGACGCGACACAACCTCACGAGCGATTCGGCGCTTCTCGTCGTCTCGGTCGCGGACGGCGCGCCCGCGGACGCATCCGGAATTCTGATCGGAGACGTGATCACGCAAATCGATGGTAAGGACGTCGCGCGGCCAGTCGATCTGCTCGACGCATTCTCCGGCGTTCAGGACGGCGCATCGATCTCCGTCGGACTTCTTCGCGGCGGTGTTCCGCAGAGCATCTCCGTCACGCCGCGCGACCGCGAGTCGGCAGGAGCGATCGAATGAACGCCGCATACGTCAATCAAGTTGGCTCGGACGTGCGATCGCTCGTCGATTCGCTCCGACAGAACGTCGTCGAGATTCGCTCGCCACACGGGAGCGGGACGGGAATCGTCTGGGGCCCTGGCCTCATCGTGACGAACGCGCATTGTGCACCCGGCGGCGCTCCCCTCCACGTCAACGCGAACGGCAAGTCGTGGAACGCCGAGGTCGTCGCTCACGCTCGCGATCACGATCTCGCGTTGATCGCCGGTGTGTCGATCACCGCGCCGCCGCTCGAGCTCCGGGACACTGACTCGCTGCGCATCGGCGAATTAGTGTTTGCGTATGGGCATCCGCTGGGCATTCGCGACTCACTCGCGATGGGTGCGGTGCACGGGATCGCGCGGCATCCACGCACGGGCAGTCCGCGGTTCATCATTGCCGACGTGCGCCTCGCCCCTGGTAATTCGGGCGGGCCGCTCGTGGACGCCGACGGACGCCTCATCGGCATCAACAGCATGGTGGTGAACGGACTCGGCGTCGCCATTCCGGCGTTGGCCGTGCAGCGGTTCATCGATCGCGCAACCGCCAGTCGCGCCGCGTGACCCGCATCGCGATCGTGGCCGAGTCGGAGGAGATTCGCGCCGCGTTGGCGGCGGCACTCGGCGCGAGCGCGGGGTTCGAGATCGTGAGCGTCGGCGCGTCAACCGCTGAGGTTTCGTCGGCGGCCGACGTCGTCGTCAGCGCGCGCGATGCCGCTATCGCAAGGCGCACCACGAGCCGCGATGAAGAGGACACCCCGGCTGGAGTGCTCCTGAGCAATCGCGAGCGACAGGTGCTCGGTCTGCTTGCCGACGGTTTGGGGAACAAGCAGATCGCCGCCCGGCTTGGCATCTCGACGAACACGGTGAAGACGCATCTCGAGCTGCTGTTCGACAAGCTCGGCGTTTCTTCGAGAACGGAGGCCGTCGCAACGGCGGCACGGCGCGGGTTGCTGCTTCTATAGATGAGGTGCGCCGCAGGCCTGCGGAAGCGGCGCGCGCCCGCCAGACAGGGCGCGACTGCCTATGCCGAGTGACGCGTGAGTGACCTGGCGTAGTTGAGCCGATACATGAGGATTCTCACTCGACTGCTTCACCGGCGCGCCGCGACCGCCGCGACCGCGTTGTTGCTCGGCTGTTTCAGCGTCGTGGTCGCGTGCAGCGATGCGGCGACCGCACCGCAAAGCGACTCGCTGAACGGCGCGTGGACTTCCCGCTCTTCCGGAGTGACGTCGCTGCTCAATCTCACGTGGACGCGGGATTCGGTGAACGGGACCGGCACGTACTTTGTCATCGACAATGCGCTCGGGTGCGGAGGCGGCTCGCTCCAGGGGAGCGGAACCGTGTCGTTCCGGGCCTCGCGGTCGGGGGCCACGGTCACAGGCGTGATGACGTTCGACAACGGGTGGACACCGCCGTACATCGGGACGCTCGAGGACAACTCGCGGATCGTCGGTGGATTTCGCTCCGTCGATGCCGGTAGTTGTTCGTATGATCTCTTCTTTGGTCTGATTCCATGAGCCAATCGCGGCGCCGCCTCGCCACCGCAATGGCTCGGCCGCTGCGAGCGCCGCGATGAATCCACTG